>NZ_DAINDI010000046.1:0-9076 GCF_036731945.1 Psychrobacter sp. | reverse complement strand
GGGGTCCTCGTATCGCTAAAGGTAAAGATACCTTGTATACCCATGCTATCAACGGCTTTAACGCTATGCCTGCCAAAGGCGGCGCTGATATTCCTGATGAAGAAGTACAAAACGCAGTGGATTATATGGTTGGTGAAGCAAGCTAATTTAACTGGCTGACTTATATGCAACAGTAATAAAAATAGCAGGAGACGGTAAAGTATTTATCGTCTTCTATCGTGCTTTTTTATGATTATTCTGCTTAATATAGTCAAAATATTCTAAAAACGCTACAGTATTGCGAATAATAGCAGTCATATCTAAAAGCTTATAAAGCGCCTATTTCATTTAATGAGGTAGGCGTTTTTTTGTGGGCGTCGATTGATATTATTAATATCGTGGTTATATCATCCTAATGTTGAAATCCGCAACCGCGAGCCTCACATCTAGACACTAGACTCGTCGTAAGATACGAGAGCAAATATGAGAGAAACTAACTTTTCCCGAATCGTCTTCTATATTCCTTTATAGATGCATCACTAATAAAGAGGTATTCATGTCTGAGGTGCCAGCGCTATCTATCCAGAACTTATCTAAAACCTATGGCAACGGGTTTTCGGCATTAAAAGATGTCAGCTTGACAGTGCCACAAGGTGGATTTTTTGCGCTCCTTGGGCCAAATGGTGCGGGCAAATCAACGATGATTGGTATCATTAGCTCACTGTTTAAGCCAACAGCGGGTAGTGTGGATATCTTTGGTACCGATTTGTTGGCTGAACCTTCAAAAGCCAAGCAGTTTTTGGGCGTGGTACCGCAAGAATTTAACTTTAATCAGTTTGAAAAAGTTGAAGATATTTTGATTACTCAAGCCGGCTATTTTGGTATTGCGGCTAAAGAATCCAAACCACGGGCAGAAAAACTTCTCAAGGCCTTGGGCTTATGGGATAAGCGCGATAACAAGGCGCGAGAGCTGTCAGGCGGTATGAAGCGCCGATTGATGATTGCGCGCGCCTTGATTCATAAACCAAAGCTATTGATACTCGACGAACCAACGGCTGGGGTTGATATCGAGCTGCGCCGCTCGATGTGGGAATTTATGCAGCAGATTAACGTTGAAGAAAATACCACGATTATTTTGACCACCCATTATTTGGAAGAAGCAGAGCAGCTTTGTAAGCGTATCGCTATTTTGGATCATGGTGAGATTCGTATCAATACAGAGATGAAAGATTTATTAGCGCAGTTATCGGTCGAAACTTTTGTCTTTGATTTGGCGACGCCATTGACCAAGCAAATTGCTTTAATAGGGGTCACTGATACGCTACAACCTGATGATTTAACGCTTGAAGTGACATTGACTGAAGGTGAGTCGCTAAACGGTGTCTTTGAGCAGTTGTCTAAGCAAGGCGTTTTGGTCGCCAGTATGCGTAATAAAGCCAACCGCTTAGAAGAGCTGTTTATGCGTCTGGTTGATAAAAGTTTGCATGAACCTTTAAGCTCGTAGGCTGTTTGATTCATAATTTTCCAATTTACCCAAATAAATAGACCACTATAAATATAGCAACCATATAGGCAATCTGCGGGCCATGATAGCGTTTTGATATTAGCCTGTAGACTGCTTAGGAGAGATAACGCATGAACTTCGCACAACGCTGGATTGCTTTTCGCACCCTGCTGATTAAAGAGATTCGCCGTATATTACGCATCTGGCCGCAGACATTATTGCCGCCAGTTATTACGATGAGCCTGTATTTTGTCATCTTTGGTAAAATGATCGGTTCGCGCGTGGGCGAGATGGGCGGTGTGCCATACATGCAGTTTATCGTGCCCGGTTTGATTATGATGGCGATTATCACTAATAGTTACTCAAACGTGGTCTCGAGCTTTTTTAGTGCTAAGTTTCACTCAAGCATTGAGGAGCTGCTGGTATCGCCAATCTCTAAGCACGCTATTTTGACAGGTTATATCAGTGGCGGTATTTTCCGCGGACTGGCGGTTGGGGTCATCGTCTTTATTGTGGCGTTATTTTTTACCAAGCTAGGTATTGAGCACTTATTTATTACCTTATTTACGGTGATTGGTACGTCGGTTTTATTCTCGCTTGGCGGCTTTATCAACGCCGTATTTGCGCGCTCATTTGATGATATTTCTATTATTCCAAGCTTTGTGTTGACGCCGCTGACCTATCTTGGCGGGGTGTTTTATTCGATGGAGAATTTATCACCATTTTGGCAAAATATTTCGCTGTTAAACCCAATTGTCTATATGGTGAACTCTTTCCGCTACGGTATTCTTGGCTATTCTGATGTCAATGTGTGGTATTCGATGGCGGCTATCTTTGCCTTTTGCGTCATCTTTTATATTATCTCTTATCGACTATTAAGTGATGGTTCGCGTATTCGATTATAAATTGCTGTGAGTTCTATTTATAATCTCTAGCATTTTAACTATCATTAGTTTTACTATTAGGAAGTAGCCATGAGTATTCACGGTATTTTAGGCGAACAAACCACTGATTATCCAACTGAGTATAGTCCCGAGACCCTCTATCCAATAGCGCGCAATCTAGGGCGCGATGTGATTGGCTGGCAAGATGATAAGCTAGCAGTGGGCGTCGATTGGTGGCACGCCTTCGAGCTGTCTTGGTTAAATGCACAAGGTGTTTCGCAAGTGGCTATTGCGCGTTTTGGTATTCCGGCAAGCTCGCCGTTTATCGTCGAATCAAAGTCATTAAAACTATATTTAAATAGTATTAACTTTACCGAGTTCGCTAGTTGGGATGAAGTGCAAGCGCTGATTGCTAAAGACTTATTGTCATGCGTTCAGGCAGAGGTAACCGTTGAAATATTTAGCCTAAATGATGACTTGGATGATAAAGCAACAGGCTTGTTAATTGCTCAACCTGAAGGCGTCTGTATTGATGAGGCACTTGCCAATAGCAGCGAGAAAGTCGCGCTAACGGAACATCCTGACGCGTCATTGCTAGAGAGCAAGGCAGATGATAATAATGTAGCAAGCAACAATACGGCGGAAGTTGCTCAGCCTTATACTTTTTATTCTAACTTGCTGCGGAGTAATTGTCCGGTGACCAATCAGCCCGATTGGGGGACGTTAGCGGTTTCGATTACTAGTAATAAAGCAGTCGATGCAGCGAGCATGTTACGTTATATTTTAAGTTTCCGTCAGCATAATGGCTTTCATGAGCAGTGTGTCGAGCAGATATTTGCTGATTTGAGTCAGTACTATCAGCCAAGCGAGCTAATGGTTCGTGCATGGTATACACGCCGCGGCGGTATCGATATCAATCCTTGCCGCGTCAGTGACATAAAACTATTACCGCAGCCAAGCCGCTTGATTCGCCAGTAAGGTAATGGTTTTATTTAAATCGGTTTTGCAGCATTCAACTGATAAAAAAGCGCCTATCTGATTCAGATAAGCGCTTTTTTATTGAGCAAGTTTTATCAAAAACTATTTGCCGCTTACTTTCGCCATCACTTCTTCACGGCTCAGCATTTGCTTTTCCGTTTCGCGGCGATTGACATATTCGTATTTGCCTTCAGCCAAG
This sequence comes from Psychrobacter sp., assembly GCF_036731945.1. Taxonomy (GTDB): domain Bacteria; phylum Pseudomonadota; class Gammaproteobacteria; order Pseudomonadales; family Moraxellaceae; genus Psychrobacter. Next base: position 5,532 of record NZ_DAINDI010000046.1, on the reverse strand, counting down.
TTACGGTCTGAAACCACGATACGATGCGGTATACCAATCAATTCAAGGTCAGCAAACTTCACGCCCGGACGCTCGTTACGATCATCTAGCAAGACGTTAACACCTTGAGCTTTGAGCTCTTCATACAGCGTGGTCGCCGTCTGCATGACGGTGTCTTCTTTTGACTTCATCGGAATGATAGCGACTTCAAACGGCGCAATTGAATCGTCAACGCTTGGTGTTTGTGGCCACATGATGCCGTTTTCATCGTTGTTCTGCTCAATAGCAGCCGCGATAATACGACTAACGCCAATACCGTAGCAACCCATCATCATGGTCACAGGCTTGCCATCTTCACCAGAGACGGTTGCATTCATCGCTTGCGAGTATTTATCACCCAACTGGAAGATATGACCGACTTCGATGCCGCGTTTGATTTTTAGGCTGCCTTTACCGTCAGGAGAAGGATCGCCTTCTTGTACATTGCGCACATCGACGACGCGGGTAATGCTGGCATCACGCGCCCAGTTCATACCTATGGTATGTTTATTAACTTCATTGGCGCCCGAGACAAAATCTGACAAAGAAGCTGCCGAGCGATCGACAAATACGGGCATATCCAAATCAACGCCGATATAGCCTTTATGCAAACCAGCGGCTTTGAGTTCTTCATCAGAGGCCATCGTTAGCGGTACATTGGCTTCTTCGATTTTCTCCGCTTTAATGGTATTGAGCTGATGGTCACCGCGTAAGACAATCGCTATTAATTGCGGCTCATCATCTTCGGTATGACCGTGGACGATTAAAGTTTTCACCGTGGTCTCTAACGGTACGCTTAGATGCTCGGCAACCATTTTACAGCTGGTCATGTTTTCTGTTAAGACGTCTTCGCGCTCCATTTTTGGTGGCTGACGCTCAGCGGTGCTGACCGATTCGGCAAGCTCAACGTTGGCTGCATAATCAGAAACGTCAGAGAAAGCGATATCATCTTCACCGCTGTCTGCCAACACATGAAACTCATGCGACGCAAAACCGCCAATAGAACCGGTATCCGCTTGCACGGCACGGAAATCTAAACCCAAACGGGTAAATATGCGCGTATAAGCGTCGTACATCTCATGGTAAGTCTTTGCTAAAGACGCTTGGTCAGCGTGGAACGAGTAAGCATCTTTCATGGTAAATTCACGCGCACGCATCACACCAAAACGTGGACGAATCTCATCACGGAACTTGCCTTGGATTTGGAAAAAGGTAATCGGCAACTGCTTATAACTGCGCAGCTCACCTTGAGCAAGGTTGGTGATAACTTCTTCGTGCGTCGGTCCCAAGACAAAATCGCGGTCATGACGGTCTTTGAAGCGTAACAGCTCAGGACCATAGTCATTAAAACGCCCGGTCGTTTGCCAAAGCTCGGCAGGCTGGGTCATTGGCATCAGCACTTCTTGAGCGCCGACGTTTTGCATCTCTTCGCGAACGATGCGTTCGACTTTTTGCAACACGCGCAAACCCATCGGCAGCCAGATATACAATCCAGAAGCGATTTTACGAATAAGACCTGCTCTTACCATGAGTTGGCTTGAGGCGATATCAGCGTCGCTGGGCGTTTCTTTTAGCGTGGCAAACAAAAATTGACTGGCTTTCATAAATAAAGCGGAACCTTATCAACGATAAAATAAATAAGAAATAGGAGGGTATTTAGCGTGTGCTTCGATAGCCGACGCAAGCTTACCTTTTATCACTTGGTAATAGTCTAGGACCTGCCTAGCTAAAAAGTACTGCAACAAGCAGCACGTTATTAGAAAGTGCGTTTATAAAACGCCTTACAAAAAGGGTGAAACTTTTATTTTTGTATGAATACATCCATATCGACAGCGTCATATTTTTGGTAAAAAAGCCAGAAAAATGGGTGCATGCCAACATTTTGCTTATACAATCTGACTATGTTAGGTAAAGTTCGCCTAAGACGCAATGACTTTTTGTTGTTTCAGCTTAAACAGTGGCTAAACTCAATAATGATGCTAAAAATAAGCTGATTTTTTAACTCAAAATCTACCAGTTTTTGAGACTTAAAGATAAAACTTTGGTTAGCTGATAAAGCAGCACGATTTATAGATTTTGAACATAAGAGAATAAAGGCATAAATAGTGAAGCAAAAGCTATTTTTTAAAGTGGCATCGAACTCATCAATTATGTAGGAGAATGGTAGTAACTGCTTGAAATGCTTATAAACAAATAGCATTAAAGGTTTGATATTTAGCAATTTTATGCTGATAAGAATTAATATAAAACCTTGAGGTAGTTTACATGGTCAACCCTGATAACCACTCTTCAGTAGATAAGAATAATGCCAAGCGCCCGCAAGCGAAAAAACCCATCTCCATGCTATCGTGGCTGGTATTGCTTATCGGTCTTGCCGCGCTCGCTTTTGCGATTTATAGCCTGCAAAACCTCACTAAGGAAGAACCGATAGAAACCATTACCCGTGAAGGGGTGGTGATGCAAATCCAAAAATTAAATCGTTTGGAGACGGTGGCATTCAGTGTCGATACCGTTATTACTAGCCAAAAGCCAGGCAGTTGGATGAAGCTGTGGCAAGATGAGCAAAAGGGTCTGTTTATAGCGCGTGGGCGCGTAGAAGCAGGGATTGATTTGAGTGCGTTAACGCCAGAGATGGTACAGGTGGTGCAGCCAGAGATTGATGTTGAACAGGTGCAGGAAGCTGATGCTAATACGCCGATTTCAATGATGCCGCAAATCAATATCACCTTGCCACCGTCAGAAATATTTTCTGTCTATCTAGATGACATAGAAATCTATGATTGGCAAACGGGCGCTTTTGGTATGATGCAGGTCGATCCAAAAATCTTGCAACAAGCGCAAAGTATGGCGAAAAAAGAAGTACTGGAGCGTGCTTGCCGCGGTGATGTGATGAATCTGGCATTAGAAAATGCGCAAACCCAATTGCAGCAGTTATTTTCATTGACCGGTGCCGTCGTAACGGTAACCACGCAGGGCGCAGGCGCGTGTCAAATGCCAACGGCTTAATACTTAAAATGGGTTAACGAAGAGTCACACCACTTAACAGATGTTGCTTGAATTTATTGGCAATAGGGTTACTATATTATATAGCAGGACTTATTTATCATTAACGACAGCCTTATAAATGCTGTCGTTGAAATAAGCTTATATGATATAAGAGGTGGCGTATATGACAACTTCCAATAATCAGCCCTCCGTTCATGAGAAACGCGAATTAATCAAGCAGCCTAAAGCAAAAGAATCGCTACCTTTTGCGACGTGGGTGCTGCTCATCATAAGCTTTACTTGTCTCGCGTATGCTATTTATACCATTCAGACACGAATAGTAAAGCCAGCTATCGATATAGATAGTGCAGCACAAAGCAGTTTGGTGCAAACTGGCAGTGCGCCGCAAAATAAAGCTAAGGTAGACAGCTAACGCTCTCTTCTCAAACATATCAGCTTTACGGCTTTTTTAAGTTCATGACTGTTTTTAAGTTCATGACTGTTTTTTAAATTCAGCAATCGCCAGTTGTCGTGCTGCCTTATGCTCAACTATTGGCACAGGATAAGCAATGTCAGCAAACTGACCGCCCTTTGTGAGCGCTTTACGCACTTTATCTTCACTATGCAAAATACTGCTTGGCACGTCTTTTAATTCTGGCAGCCAAGTCTTAATAAATAATGCATCAGCATCATGACTCTTAGCTTGGCTAAAAGGGTTCATAATACGGAAGTAAGGTGCGGAGTCTGTGCCTGTTGACGCGCTCCATTGCCAGCCGCCATTATTGGACGCAAAATCACCGTCTATTAGCTGCTTCATAAAGTAGCGCTCACCTAAGCGCCAATTCATTAATAAATCTTTGGTCAAAAACATCGCCGTTACCATCCGTAAGCGATTGTGCATAAACCCGGTCGCATTGAGACAGCGCATCGCCGCATCGACCAATGGTACGCCTGTCATGCCTGTGCACCATGCCTTAAAATCATCCTGATTATATGACCAGTTAATGTTGTTATCGGTTTCTTCTTTATAAGCTTTATGGCGAATAAGCCCGGGCTTATCATCTAAAACATGACGATAAAAGTCACGCCATGCCAGCTCACTTATCCAGCGGTTAATATCGTTGTTATCAGGCTTATCTGACTTATCGGGCTTATCAAAGCTATCGAAATTGTCGCTATCATTACCCTGTAATCTCTCTAATGCTTTTGTGGCTTGCAGATAGCAAAGTCTTGGGCTTATTGCGCCAATAGTGAGGTAGGCTGATAGCTGGCTGGTCGCTTGCAAATTTGGCACATCACGGCTGATGTTATAGTTATCGATATCATCCGCGATGAAATCCTCTAAACGTTGACACGCAGCCCCTTCACCCGCTGGATAAGCCATTCTAGCGTGCTCAAGCTGAGCGCCAAAATCAATGTGCTGATACTCTACGGCGGTCTCTAACTGTTTTTGATAATCTTCGACGGCTTTTTTACTGAGTTGTTCTATGTCTTTGACAGTATGAGCACTATCGCTTGCAGTTTTTAGGGTGGTTTTTGACTGGCTGATTTTTGACTGATAGTTTACCGCCATGGCTTGGTGCATTTGTAAATTGCTAACGTCCAAGGTATGCCGCCATTTGTTATAAAATGGGGTAAAGACCTGATACATGCTATCGTCATTGGTGGTAATCGTTTTTGGTGGCAAGATACATTGGTCGTGCCAGCGGATAAATTCGATATCGGATTTAGCAAGTTGGTTGGCTAGTTCTTGGTCGCGGTCAATCTCATTACCTTCGTACTCATGATTTGCCATGACAAGGCTGATATCATTTATCTCACACAAGGTGGTGAGCGTCTCAATACAGTCAGAAAAGCTGGCACAGAGCTGGACGGTTAAGTTGATATTTAAGTGTTTTTGTAAAGAGGTTGCTAAGAGTGGCAAGCTACGGGCGATATGATCGAGCTGGGTGAGTGACATATCATGCGCGTGCCATTGTTCAGGCGTTATAAAAAAAATAGCGCTGACTCGCGCATTATCCGCATTTGCACGCTCGCAAAGCGCTGCCAATGCCGTATTGTCATGAACTCGCAGGTCACGACGAAACCACATTAAATAATGGGCAGGGTTTGCACTCGTCGTATTATTGCTAGCAATGTGCTGAGACGTTGCCGCCACCGTTTTAGACATTCCACCTTTCCTATATTAATCAATCGCAATCATAAACAAAACTGTGAATAAAAGTATGCTAGGATAAGTTTTTGGATGCAATGGATTTACCATTCAATTAACAAATCATCATATTTGCTTTTTAGCATTGAAGCAGTATTTACGGTCGGCTACGTTATCCAAGCCAATTTATCCACGTCATATCTAGTGTTATCTCTATTTAGTGTTATATATAAGGTCACATTATGCAGGTGAAGTTTTGTGGTTTTACCCAGCCTAGTGATATCAAGATGGCTGCTCAGTTGGGTGTCGATGCCGTCGGTCTGGTGTTTTACCCACCGAGTCCGCGTGCTGTTACTATCGAGCAGGCACAATTGCTA
>NZ_DAINDI010000045.1:14075-25822 GCF_036731945.1 Psychrobacter sp. | reverse complement strand
GTATCGGCCAAGGGTATTTTTTAGCGACGCCATTACAGATTGCCAATGCCACCGCCATGACCGCCAACAAGGGTTATCACATCACCCCGCATTTATTAAAAAGCAGCGATGGCGCGGCGGCCGTTAACGTGATTAGCAAGCCTGATGGCAAAATTGACTACAATGGCAAGCCTTCTGACTGGACACGTATGCACGATGCGATGGAACAAACGATCAAGGCAGGTACAGGGCGTGGCATTTATACCCCGCGCTATCGCATCGCTGGTAAAACCGGAACGGCGCAGGTCAAATCAATTGCTCAAGGTAAAAGCTATAATAAAGCGGCCCTCGATAAACGTCACTGGGATCACGCTTGGTTTAATGGTTTCGCGCCTGTAGAAGAGCCAGAAATCGCCCTTTCGGTACTGGTCGAAAATGGCGGCGGCGGTAGTGCTGTCGCCGCGCCTATTGGTCGCGCCTTATTTGATTATTGGATGCTACAGCGTAAAACCGACCCTATTTTGCCGCCAACCGCCGATGAGTTAAGAGCTATCAAGCGCCAAAAGGCCTTTGAAAAGGCCATGCGCGACGCCGTACGTGATAAAGAACAAGCACTCGCTGAGCAAAAAGAAGCGCAAAGCGCTGCAGCCACAACCGGCGCTGCCACTGCTGAGTAATGACAAAGCTAAACAATAAAAAATTCAGCAATAAAATACTTCAGAATAAATGAACGAAAGGCAATACCTAAAAAACACTATGAAAAAATCTTCAAAACATCGCGTACAAAAGAACAACTATCATGCGAAACAGGCCGCAGCAGGCGACGTACGTATCATCGGCGGGCAGTATAAACGCCGCATTGTGAGTTTTATCGATGCCGAAGGTTTGCGCCCGACACCAGATCGCCTGCGCGAGACCTTGTTTAATTGGTTAATTGCCGATATTCATGACGCTAAAGTACTTGATAGCTGCGCCGGCAGCGGCGTTTTAGGCTTTGAAGCCTTATCACGGGGCGCTGCTCATACCACCTTTATCGAAGTAAGTCCGGCGCAAGTCACTATGCTGCGCCAAAGCGCCGAGCAATTACGCTTAGATGCCAGTAACTATCAGATTATTCAAGGCACAGCTGAGCAGGTTTTGACGCAAAATCAAACAATACAGCGGCATTTTGATATCGTCTTTATCGATCCGCCCTATGCGCAAGATTTATGGCAGCCGATTTTGACAGCACTTATTAAACAGTCTCTAATCAGCACAGAAACGCTGATCTATTTAGAAGCGGATAAAGATTTAACCCTACAACTGGACCAATTGGTAGCAAGCATTAACGAAAGCGCTGAGCCGCCCGCAGAGATAACGCAAGGCTTGATACGTTTTGAATGCCTAAAACAGACCAAAGTTGGGCAAGTTGTCGCTGGACTTTATCAGCTTTCAGCGTCATAATTGTCGGGTTAATAAAAGCCATTGACAAAATTTACAAATGTTTAAAACCGCTAAAAAACTGGCCAACGCTGCAGTTTAATGTATATAAGGCGAAAATAAACCCCAATGCAGCTTGCAAGCGTAGGCGCTACTGCTTATAATGTGCAGTCTGTTTTTTGAGAGCCCCGTTCCCAGCTAAACTCTCAACGAATTCTAATTTTAAGGTTTTATCATGAAAACACTTAGTGCAAAACCAGCTGAAGTGACCCATGACTGGTATGTCGTAGATGCTGACGGCAAAACCCTTGGTCGCTTAGCTACTGAAATCGCTAGTCGCTTACGTGGCAAGCACAAGACTTGTTACACGCCGCACGTAGATACTGGTGATTTTATCGTTGTTATCAACGCAGAAAAAATCGCGGTAACGGGCAAAAAAGCGCAAGACAAAAAGTACTATCGTCACAGTGGTTACCCAGGTGGTATTAAAGAAACCAACTTCACCAAGCTGATTGCACATAAGCCTGAAGATGTTCTACATAAAGCGGTTAAGGGTATGCTTCCAAAAGGTCCTCTTGGCTACGCGATGATCAAAAAGCTGAAACTATATGCGGGTACAGAACATCCACATGAAGCTCAGCAACCTAAAGAACTAGACATCTAAGGATATACTTATGGAACGCAATTACGGAACTGGTCGTCGCAAAACTTCTACCGCTCGTGTCTTTTTAGCGAAAGGTACTGGTGCTATTGTTGTTAACGGCAAACCACTTGATGAGTACTTCAGCCGCGAAACATCGCGCATGGTTGTTCGTCAGCCTTTAGAACTACTTGAATCACCTACTGCTTATGACCTATACATCACTGTAAAAGGTGGCGGTATCAGTGGTCAAGCGGGCGCAATCCGTCACGGCATCACGCGTGCATTGATTGAGCTTGACGAAGCCAACAAACCTGCTCTAAAAGCAGCTGGCTTTGTTACTCGTGACTCACGTCAAGTTGAACGTAAGAAATTGGGTCTACGTAAAGCACGTAAACGTCCACAATTCTCAAAACGTTAATCAAAGCTATCTCTTCTCTTTTTACCACTGCCTTCTTTTTCTCAGAGTCGCTGCAGCCGTATTAAGCAAAAGAGTAGATTTGCAAAACCTTATAAGCTGGTCACAGTTTATAAGGTTTTTTTATGGCTGTTTTTTAGCGCTGCTGTTTTAATTCTATAGTGAGTGAAAAGTAATATCGATACATCACGTCCTGCTGATATCAATTTTTCTCGCTTGCTGTGCCTGCGCAGACAGAGGCTACAAAAAATTGATATCAGCAGTACCGCAGTGTTTTTAGGATATTTTGACTATATTGTTTAAATGCCTAATAGTTTAAAGTCCTTAGCTATCGTTGTCGTTAGTTTATTAAAACTTGCTTGCAAACTTGGACGCGCTCCCCCATCATAATAATAACTTTTATTACCCTGTGCTCATTATGAAAGCCCCCGAACAATACGATCCTAGTAACCCATCAAAAACGGATATGCCGCCGCCTACAGGTAAGCATAGTAAACAAAACGATATGGTTAAGTCGCCCGCCATTCCTGCTGGCATGCCTACAATTACGCAAACGCATAAACAAACGGCGCAAGCAGAAAAGAAACCCTTTCAGTGGCAGTTTTTATTGCCGCAATATTGGGGCATCTGGCTGTTATTGGCAATTATCATGCCGATGATATATCTGCCGCTGCGTTGGCAGTTTTGGTTGGGTCGTAAACTGGGTATTTCAATTTATAAACTGGCCGGCTCGCGCAGACGTGATACCTTAATTAATTTAAGGTTGGCTTTTCCAGAAAAGCCTGAAGCAGAGCGTGAGCTCATGGCAAAGCAAGTTTTTGTCAATCAAGGTATCGGTGTGTTTGAAACTTTGTGCGCTTGGTTTCGTCCCAATATTTTTACCCGTACGGTTTCTATCTCGGGCTTACAGCACCTAGTGAATGCCCAAAACCAAGGTCGACCTGTGATTTTACTTGGGGCGCATTATACGATGCTTGATCTTGGCGGCATGCTCTGCACGCAGTTTTTTGCCACCGATTGTATGTACCGCCCGCAAAATAACCCGCTTCTTGATTGGTTCATTTATAACGGACGTACTAAGATTTTTGGCAAGCAGATTGCCAGCCGTGACATGCGTAGCCTTGTTAATTCTATTAAAGCTAAGCACGTGATTTGGTACTCACCTGACCAAGATTATGGTCTCAAGCAAGGTGTCATGGCGCCGTTCTTTGGTGTGCCTGCCGCTACTATTACTGCTTCTCGGCGGATGGCAAAATTGGGCGACAAGCAAAACCCACCAGCGCTCATGGCGCTGCATACTTATCGGCAAACACCTGATAACCTGCCGCGAGGCAAACGTCCGCATTATCATCTGACCATTACGCCAGAGCTAGACAATTATCCGAGCGATGACGAAGTTGCTGACGCGACCCGCGTTAACGAGGTACTAGAAGGCTTGATTCGTATCGATCCTACCCAGTGGATGTGGTTCCATCGTCGCTTTAAAAACGGCCCTAACGGACGTACCGATATTTATAAGTAGGTTTTGATTCCCCAAAAAATAGCTGCGAAATTTGCTATACTTTGCAGCTGGTATTTTATCAGCCCTATTATTTACCTCGATAACTTATCTATTTTAATAACTCACTCATATCAATAACTCACCTGCATAAATAACGATGTGAGAAATAAAATAACGGATTTTTCATGAGCACTCAAACTGACGCAGCTGTAGACAGTTCTAAACAAGAAAGTAAACGTATCCTAACCGGCATTAAACCGACGGGCATTCCGCATTTAGGTAATTACGTTGGTGCTATTCGCCCAGCCATTCAATCTATTCAAGACAGTGATGATGAGGCGTTTTTCTTTTTGGCCGATTATCATGGCATTATCGGTTGTTATGACCCTGCTGTCATTCATGAATCGACCAAAATTATTGCCGCGACTTGGATTGCCTGTGGTCTTGACCCTGAACGTGTGACCTTTTATCGTCAATCTGATGTACCAGAGATTCCAGAGCTGGCGTGGATTTTAAATTGCTCATGCGCCAAAGGGCTGATGAACCGCGCGCACGCTTATAAAGCGGCAGTCGATATCAATACCGAAAAAGCTGACGTTGATCCAGATCAAGGGATCAATATGGGTCTATTCGGCTATCCAGTGCTCATGGCGGCCGACATCTTGATGTTTAATGCCACCCATGTACCTGTCGGACGTGACCAAGTACAGCATATCGAGATGGCACGTGATATCGCTGGTACATTTAACCATCGCTACAAACCTCTCTTTACCCTACCGTCAGCAGTTGTTGATGAAGACATCCCGCTATTAACAGGGCTTGATGGCCGAAAAATGAGTAAGAGCTATGGCAACACCATTCCTTTATTTGGTGAGCCTAATCCGCAAGTCAGTCCTGAAAAGCAGATGCATAAGGCCATCATGAAAATTGTGACTAACTCGCAGTTGCCTGCTGAACCAAAAGACCCTGATGATTCTGCCCTCTTTGAGATTTATAAAGCCTTTGCAACGCCTACGGAGATTGCCGATATGCGGGCGCAGTATGCCGCAGGTATTGGCTGGGGTGATGCCAAGCAAGCATTGTTTGATAAAATCAATAGCGAGATTGCTCCTTTTCGCGCGCGTTACGAAGAGCTAATGGCCAACCCAAAAGAGCTAGAAGAAATCTTACAAATGGGCGCAGAAAAAGCCCGTCGCCATAGCCGTAAACAGCTCGATAAGACGCGCCGCGCTATTGGTATTCGCCCCCTTGCTAAGCTTAAGTAAGTCTTTGATTGCTTTTACTCATTGTAATCAGGACGGATGCTAAAGGTGCAGACTGTATTGAAAAATAAAACAGCGGCTTTACCAAAAGCCGCGTTTTCCGTAAGCGTGGATGAAAACGCTAAGTTTATGGATAACAATAGCAAACATCGTATTTCAATCAATAATGATATGGCGCTGCGTATTTATCAGACGCCGGTGCAGCATCTACCAGAAGATCTCTATGTACCACCGCAAGCCTTTGCCATTTGGCTTGAGCAATTTGCTGGACCCTTAGATTTTTTATTATATCTGGTCAAAAAGAACAATGTCGATCTCACCCAAATGCCGATATTGCCGATTACTGAGCAGTATTTGGCTTATATCGGTGAGCTGGATACCGAGCATTTTGAATTGGCCGGTGACTATCTGCTGATGGCGTCTACCTTGATTGCCATTAAAACCGAGCTGTTACTACCAAAGCCCGAAACACCAAGCGATGAGCGTGACCCAAAAGCTGAGCTAATTGAACGCCTTGAAGAATATGCGCAAATCAAAGTGGCCAGTCAACGTTTGGACAATCTGGTGCGTCTTGAGCGCGATGTATTTTTGGCGCTGGTTAGTATGCCCAGCCAAGAGATTATGAGTGCCGAGCTGCCTAATTATTCGCCAAATTTATTGATTGATAGCTTATTTAAAATGCAGCTACAGCCCGACTATCACATGCATACCATTAAAGTTGATGCCGTGCCCCTTTCTGATCGCATCGCCAGTATTAGCAGACAGCTAAGCATGGATAGGGCGCGCTCGTTTTATGAGCTGCTGGATAAATCCCAAGGTAAAATAGGCGTCGTAGTCAGTTTTGTCGCCGTCCTTGAGCTGATGAAACGGCAGTTGATTGGTGTCGTAAATAATCATTCAGAGCGCCAACCAGCTGCTGACAATGAGTCTGCAGCAGACCGCCATATAGGACAATTAACGTTACAGTGGCTAGCTTAATGGTTTTAACAGAGAATACGTGCAATGACAGATAAGCAAAATCAAGATTTAGAAGAAATCAGCAAGCATATCGAAGTACTCCTGCACGCTTCAGAAGCGCCCCTGACTGCCAGTATTTTAAAGAAGTACTTGTCATTAAACACTAAAGAGCTTACGCAAGCATTAGACCTACTACAACAACGTTTAGATACTGGTGTACTGACCTTGCACGAAACTGCTAGCGGCTATCGCCTGCAGATCGCCGACGACTATAGTGCATTAATCCAGCGTGTCTTTCCGCAGCGTCAAGAGCGCCTGAGCCAAGCCCTGCTTGAAACCTTGAGTGTCATCGCCTATAAGCAGCCGGTGACCCGTAGTGATATCGAGCACGTGCGCGGTGTGACGCTATCAAGTAATATATTGCGTCAACTGTTTGATAAAGGCTGGATTGAAGAGAAAGGTTATAAAGAAACCTTGGGGCGCCCTGCACTGCTACATACCACAGCGCAATTTTTAGATGCGTTTGGATTGACCAATTTAGATGAGCTACCGCCACTGCCCGATATGGAAGCTATCAAAGCTTTGTCTTAGTACCAAGTCATTATCTTAAATCGATTAAAGTAAAATCTGTATATACTTATAGCAATAAAAAAGGACACACTTTATAAGCGTGTCCTTTTTTATAGGCTTAATCAGTAAAAGAATTATTGATTAATAATATCAACGCCCTTTGGCGGCGTGAATTTAAACTGACTGCTATTGATACTCGGATTCATTTTAATACCGCTAAACTTAATCGTCGTGGTTTGTCCTAGCGTATCATTCAGCACCATCATCACAGGTTTGCCGCCGCTAAAACTCATCGATAAGCTCTTAAAGCTGGCGCTATCTGATTTTGGATAGAGCACATAGTAGTTTTTATTGGCATAAGGCTGGGTGATTTTAAAGTTTTTATCAATCTTACTTGGGTCACCTGATAACAATAACGCTGGCGTGTTACCTACTTGGCTATCGACATTTTGCTTGGTCGCTTGTTCCAAGTCTTTGTCATAAACCCACATTGAGCTACCATTCGCCACAATCAGCTGCTCTGACGGTGATTTGGTTTCCCAGCGGAAGTTATTTGGACGCTGGACGCTCATGGTACCGCTAAAAGTGCCACTATTCGCGCCTTTGGTGGTTTGGCTAAAGTTAGCGGTCATGCTTTTGGTGTTGCTTAACAGCTTATTTAAGCGTTTAGCGGCCGTTAAATTATCCGCAGGAGCAGCGCTTGCCGTTTGGGTCAATGCTACCATCGGCGCTGCCACTCCAAGCGATGACATCAATACGCCCGTTAAAGCGCCGCCCATCAATTTTTGTTTTAAAGTAGTTTTTTTAGTAAGTGTCTTTTTCGTTAATACAGTCATTATAAATCCTCTCTCAAATGCAAAATAGCATAAAAATAATACGTGTTAATTAAAATTTTTGTTTTCAATAAGTGCTTATCTCGCGCCAAAAAATCGACGTCAGTAAACAATGCAGACAGTGTGCCAGTTTTTTTATTACGCGCCTAGTCATAATTTGCAATCATTACTACCGTTGCCATACGCGCTTGTAACCGACAGCGATACACGGCATATAGCGCTTTTTATTCTTTACTTTTCTTATAAATGATAGCCATAAAAAAGCCCTTACTACCAAAGGGTAATAAGGGCTTTTTTAGTCATCGGATTATGTTAGTTAATAACTACATAACCTAGATGGGCAATTATGCGCTTTCAACCATAACATAACGACGGTTGAATTTACCTTTGGTCGCAAACTTTACCACACCGTCATTTAGTGCAAATAAAGTATGGTCACGACCCATGCCAACGCCTTCGCCTGCGTGGAATTCTGTACCACGTTGACGAACGATGATGTTACCAGCTGTGATAGCTTGGCCACCAAAGATTTTAACGCCTAGCATTTTTGGGTTTGAATCACGACCGTTACGGCTCGAACCGGCAGCTTTTTTATGTGCCATGAGAAAATCTCCTTGTTAATGTGACTTATCGCTAATGCGACAACTCTTAAGCATTTAGTGCGCTATTTAGCAGTCATTGCTAAGTGAATAATTAGGCATTAATGGCTTTGATTTTTAACAAGGTATACCATTGGCGGTGACCTTGCTCTTTGTGATAATGCTTACGACGATTGTGCTTGATGATACGAATTTTTTCGCCGCGACCATGCTCAACCACTTCAACTTCTACGCTAGCGCCTTCAACGACAGGTTGACCGATTTTGACAGTTTCACCGTCAACAACCATCAATACGTCTTCAAATTTGATTGTTTCGCCTTTTTCTGCTTTTAATAATTCAACTTTTAAAAGCTCATCGACCACAACACGGTGCTGTTTACCACCAGTTTTGATTACTGCGTACATTGTCTGACTCCGTTTAACCCGTGTGCCGTGGCTGATGTTATATCAACGCTTCAATAACGAACACGACAGGGAAAAATTAAAGGCAAGATTTTACGGCTTTTTGCTCATAAAAGCAAGCCGCGCCTCTTGTTTTTGCAAGGTGGTAATAACAATCATAGCGATTGATATACGTCTCTAAAAAAGCGATAGATTTCACTGACAAAGGTAATGGCTACCGATGTTAAGATAAACCGCTCTATGTAGATATACTATAACGAACGCGAATCGGTTAAAATCCAACAGCCGCTATTATAGCTTATATAATCAGTGACTTACAGTTTTTTGTAAATATAAACCTTATTAACGACTATTATTAATAAAATATTGCTAACATAAGTGGCTCATTAAAAAAATCTAACCAGTTAACTTTTAAAAATGATAGAAATCAAAAGGACAACACGTCGCTATATTAAAAGTCCTAACTTACTTTCTGCTATACTTAAATCAACCATTGACCTAAACAGCTATGCTATTATGCGTCAAACGCTAGCCTAACTATTATTTGCTGCAAGCATTATTATAAATAGACCGCTATCTAAACCCATTTTTCATTTTTTTCATTTGTATGACGACTTATTATGACCAGTAATTCTTTATCGAACGCCGCCGCACCCTCGACCACGCCATTAAACGTTCTAACCAGTACGCCAAGCTCTGCCGATACGCTAAGCTATGCTGATATCCAAAGTATCGTTGCTAACGATTTTGAGATTATGGATAAGCAAGTCTTTGGCAGCTTGAATTCTAAAGTGCAACTGGTGATGAGCGTCTCGCAGCATGTGATTAATGCTGGCGGTAAACGTATGCGCCCTCTGATTACCTTATTGTGCGCGCGTATGTTTAACGACGAGCCTTCACAGCAAGCGATGCATCTGGCAGCGATTACTGAGATGCTGCATACGGCAACCTTGGTACATGATGATGTGATTGATGAGTCAGGGCAACGCCGAGGCAAACCAACGGCTAATGCTACTTGGGACAACGCCACTGCCGTGCTGGTCGGCGATTATTTGATTGCTCGCGCTTTTAATCTGTTGGTTGGTTTTCAAAGCTTGCCGCTATTGCAGGTATTCTCCGATGGTACCTGTGATATTGCCGAGGGCGAAGTGTTACAGCTACAGCATCAGCATAACCCTGCAGCCACTGAACAAGACTACCTCAATATTATCGATGGCAAAACCTCGCGCTTATTTATGATGGCGACCCAAGGCGCGGCTATCTTGCAAAATAAAACCGAGCACTTGCAAGCATTGGCTGATTTTGGTCAGCATTTCGGTAACGCTTTTCAAATCGTCGATGATGTACTCGACTACAGTGGCGATAGTGAAGTGATGGGCAAGAATTTGGGCGATGATTTGGCAGAAGGTAAACCTACGCTGCCTACTATTAAAGCACTTGAATTATTAAAAGACAGCGATAAAGCAGGCTATGAGCAATTACGCCTTGCGGTGCAAACGGGTAAAACCCCAAACGCTGAGCAGCTTATTGAGCTCGTCCGTCAATCAGGCTCACTTGAGTATTGTAAACAGCGCGCCTTGGAGGAAACCAAACTGGCGCAGCAAGCGCTTAGCAGCTTACCTGACAACCGCTACCGTCAAGGGCTATATCAGCTGACGGAACTTGCTAGCGCGCGTTTAGTGTAAATATTGCTATTTAATATATTATGGCTGCTTAACCTGTTTACGCAGCATGTTGTGGCTCAGAAATATTTTACTTTTTAATTTGTAGTTAAGTTTTACTTTATAATAACAAAATAAATGAAATCAGAAAATGAGGGCTGTGATAGTTACAGCTCTGTCATTTTCTGTCATTGTCTAGCGCTTTTTTTCGTTTCATATCTCTTACTTTTCCCTGAAATTTTAGCGTTCACACTTAAGTATTGCTAAAACATCGTTTTTCTGTGCATGCCATTTTCTACTGTATTTTTATATGGTTTTCTTGCTACTATCTTTAAATCGTATTTGAAAAAACAAAATTTAACAATATTTTGGCACCGTATTCATTACGAATCTTACAAGGTATTTAGAACGTTACGCTTGTATTATCAATGGTTGTTAGACCTTTATCGAGATACAAGGCATTTACAAGGTGAATAAGCGCCTTTTTGTGTCTTGACTGTGGGGTATACCCTATAGTTTATAATCATGCATTACTTTAAATCTGCTTATCCGATTGTTCTGTGTTTAGTTATTATGTTATTTATTTAGTAATAAACCCATTAACAGCGGTAAAGACATATTACGTTTCATATCTACTCCGTTAAGATTTATCCATAAACTTTTTTAAACTGTAATTATTATATGATATTTATATTGCCGAGGACATTGATGAAGCACTCTACTCTTGCGCTTGTAATAGCATCTGTACTATCTGGCGCTGTATTGGTCGGCTGTGATAAAAATGAGGACGCAGCTGGGGCAGCAGCGCAGCAGCAAATGCCACCTGCCGTCGTCAACGTTCAGACTGTCACTCTAGATACCGTACCTCAAGTACAAACTTTCGCTGGTCGTACTGCCGCCTACCAAACTGCCGACGTTCGCCCACAGGTAAACGGGATTATTGATGAGGTGTTGTTCCGCGAAGGTAGCAACGTCAAAAAAGACCAACCTTTATACCGTATCAATACCGATAACTACGCGACGTCTATCACCAGTGGGCAGGCAGCCATTCAACAAGCTGAAGCCAATTATCAAACGGCGTTGGCAAATAATGCCAATGCCAAAGCTGAGCTGGTCAGTCGCCAAGCGTCTTTATCGCAAGCGCAAAATGACTTAAATCGCTTGCAAGGTTTGATCGAAATTGATGCCATCTCAAAGCAGCAATACGACCAAGCGGTTACCCAAGTTCGCACCGCACAAGCAGCAGTCGAAAGCGCGCGTGCGGCGATTGGGCAAACCGAAGCTGGTATTGAGAGCGCTAGAGCCGGTATCCAAACGGCGAAAGCAAACTTACAAGCCAGTACACTAGATCTCAACCGTACTATCGTACGAGCGCCGCTCGCAGGTCGTACTGACCGCTCGAGCGTTACTGCTGGTACTTTGGTTAGCGCCGGTCAACCAGATCCTTTAGTGACTATCTCGCGCTTAGATCCTATCTATGTCGATATCAGCCAGTCATCCTCTGA
>NZ_DAINDI010000045.1:12602-14065 GCF_036731945.1 Psychrobacter sp. | reverse complement strand
GCTTAAACTACGTCAGCAAATTTCTGCTGGTAAAGCACAAGCGGGTATGAATTCGGTTGAGTTGGTATTAGAGGACGGCTCAACGTATCCGGTACGTGGCGAGCTTGCGTTATCAGAAGCAAAAGTTGATGAATCAACGGGTGCTGTGACCTTACGTGCAGTCTTCCCTAATAAAAACAATATCTTGTTGCCGGGTATGTATGTCAGTGCGCGCTTGACTCAAAGCGTCATCACTAACGCCGCTTTAGTGCCACAAAGTGCGGTAATGCGGACACCAAAAAGCGAAACGCAAGTTTATATCGTTGATGAAAATAACAAAATCCAAGTACGTCCTGTCACTATTAATGGGACCTACAAAGATCAGTGGGTCGTCACTGATGGCTTAAAAGCAGGGGATAAAGTGGTGGTGATCGGTGGCTCAAAAGTCAAACCTGAGCAAGAAGTCGTCGCCAAACCTTTAGAAAATCCAAATGCTGCCCCTGCTAAGCCGGGCGCGCCAACTGCTCAAACGCCGCAGCAAGCTGCAAAAGCGATGGATAAGCCAGCTAGTAAAGATACCTCTGCTAAAAAACCAGCAGAATCTACCGCTAACTAATTCCATTCAAAGATAGGAAGACTAGGAATATACTATGTCACGTTTTTTTATTGATCGCCCTATTTTTGCTTGGGTGATGGCTATTTTGGTCATGCTCATCGGGGTAATATCGGTTATTAACCTACCGATTGAGCAGTATCCACGCATCGCACCGCCGACCATTTCGGTGAGCGCAAGCTATCCTGGTGCGAACGCGCAGACCGTTGAAGATTCAGTGGTTCAGATTATCGAACAACGTATGAAAGGGCTTGATGGCTTGATGTATATGTCATCATCGAGCTCGTCAAATGGTGGCGCATCTGTAACGCTTACCTTTGAAAACGGTACCGATCCTGATACCGCACAGGTACAGGTACAGAACAAACTGCAAGCCGCGATGAGCTCACTCCCTGAGTCCGTACAGCGTCAAGGCGTCAACGTCAATAAATCCTCTAGTAGCTTTTTAATGGTACAAGGGTTTATCTCTGAAGACGGCAGTATGGATAACAGCGATATTGCTGACTATATCAACTCTAACGTCGTTGACCAGCTCAGCCGTGTTGAAGGTGTTGGTGAAGTGCAGGTGTTTGGTTCAGCCTATGCCATGCGTATCTGGCTTGACCCTTCGCTGCTACGTAGTTATAACTTGGTGCCAGCTGATGTGGTCAATGCCGTACGTGCGCAAAACGCGCAGGTGTCCGCTGGCCAATTAGGACAAGCACCTGCGGATACGGATCGACAGGTTATTAACGCCACGGTTACCGTGCAAAGCTATTTACAAACCCCTGAAGAATTTAAAAATATCTTATTAAAAACCGATACCTCTGGGGCAAAGGTTCGCCTAGGTGATGTTGCAAAAGTTGAAATCGGCAGTGAAAACTACAGTGTG
>NZ_DAINDI010000045.1:0-12592 GCF_036731945.1 Psychrobacter sp. | reverse complement strand
ATGGGCAGACTTCCGCTGGTCTCGGTATTTCTTTGGCGGGTGGTGCAAACGCGCTTGAAACTCGTGAAGCCGTTGGCGCTCGTATGGCGGAGCTTGAACAGAACTTCCCAAAAAATCTGACGACCGTTGTCCCCTATGACACCACGCCATTTGTACGTTTGTCTATTGAGCAAGTGGTCAAAACACTAATCGAAGCGATTGTTTTAGTCTTTATCGTCATGTTCATTTTCTTACAGAACTGGCGCGCGACCATTATTCCAACGCTTGCTGTACCCGTGGTATTACTGGGTACTTTTGCCGTCTTATATATCGCTGGCTTTAGTATCAACGTATTGACCATGTTTGCCTTGGTATTATCCATCGGTCTACTGGTCGATGATGCCATCGTTGTCGTCGAAAACGTTGAGCGTATCTTGGAAGAAGACCCTCATATTTCCATTAAAGACGCGACCATACAATCGATGGGCGAGATTAGTAAAATCGTTGTCGGTATCGCCTTGATTCTATCGGCTGTTTTCGTACCGATGGCCTTCTTTGGTGGCTCAACCGGTGTCATTTATCGTCAGTTCTCCATTACCCTGATTACCGCCATGGTACTGTCAGCATTAGTGGCGCTTATCTTTACCCCTGCTCTATGTGTGACCTTGCTAAAACGTAGTAAGAGCCACGAAAAAGGATCTACTGAAGAACAAAAAGGTTTCTTCGGTTGGTTTAACCGCTCTTTTTATAAAGTCAGCCGTAAGTATGAAAACTCTGTCGGTAAAAGCTTTAAATTTAAGTGGTTATACTTAATCGGTTACGCCGCCATTATCGGCGTCATGGCCGTGGTATTCTTACGTATTCCAGGCTCATTTTTACCCGAGGAAGACCAAGGTATTATGTTTACCTTAGTACAGCTTCCTGCTGGGGCGACGCTTGATGAAACGGAAGCGGTACTAGAGAAAGTCACCAACTACTATGAAACCCAAGAAAAAGACAACGTGGCGTCTGTGTTCTCTGTGGCAGGCTTTAGTTTCGCCGGTCAAGGTCAAAACATGGGTCTGGCTTTCGTACGTTTGACAGACTGGGCAGAGCGAAGCGGCGATGAAAATACCGCGCAAGCGGTCGCTGGTCGAGCGATGGGTTATTTCTTTACCCAATTAAATGAAGCGCAAGTCTTTGCAATTGTACCGCCCGCTATTACCGAACTAGGTAACGCCAGTGGTTTTGATTTGATGATTCAAGATACAGGTAACGTCGGCCATGAAGGCTTACTCGAAGCACGTAATATGCTGCTCGGTATGGCTGCGCAAAACGATCAAGTAACAGGCGTGCGTCCAAACGGCCAAGAAGATGCGCCGCAGTTAAAAATTAATATCAACCAAGAACAAGCCGCTGCTTATGGACTGTCATTGGCTAATATTAATAGCGTGATTTCTACCGCTTGGGGTTCAAGCTATATCAATGACTTCGTTGACCGTGGTCGTATTAAGCGCGTGTTTGTCCAAGGCGAGCCAAGCAGTCGTACCAATCCTGATGATATCGGCAAATGGTATGTACGTAATGATGCCGGTGAAATGATTCCATTTGATGCGTTCTCAAGCAGTGAATGGCAATCAGGCTCACCGCGTCTGACCCGTTATAACAGCTTACCGTCAATGAATATCCAAGGTAGCGCCGCCCCTGGTCTTAGTACGGGTGAGGCGATGAGCTCGATGGAAGCGATGATGCAAAAGCTACCTGAAGGTATCGGCTACGAGTGGACAGGTATGTCACTTGAAGAGCAAAAGTCAGGTGCCCAAGCGCCGATGCTTTATGCCCTGTCGATCTTAGTGGTATTCTTATGTCTCGCTGCTCTATATGAAAGCTGGTCTATCCCCTTCTCTGTACTATTGGTCATCCCGCTTGGGGTGCTAGGTGCGGTGATATTTACCTGGCTACGCGGCTTTAATAACGATATCTACTTGCAAGTTGGTCTACTCACGGTGGTCGGTCTATCCGCCAAAAACGCTATCTTGATTATTGAGTTTGCAAAAGAGCATCAAGAAGAAGGTAATACGCTAAAAGAAGCGGTTATGATAGCGGCGCGTCAACGTCTGCGTCCAATTATCATGACCTCACTTGCGTTTGGACTTGGTGTTGTGCCATTATTCATCGCCACAGGTCCGGGCTCAGGCAGTCAAAACGCCATTGGTACCAGCGTGGTAGGTGGTGTTGTCACCGCAACTATCTTAGGTATCTTCTTTATTCCAATGTTCTTTATTTGGGTACGTAGTTTATTCCCTTACAAATATGAGAATAATAAACCAACCAATAAAGATGACAGTGACGACGGCACACCTGGCCCGCAAAACCCAACGCCTTCTGACCCAATGCCTTCTGATAGTTATCAGCCTGCAAGCTTTGGAGATAATATACAATGAGTGCTCAAAAAAACTTTACCTTAAACTCAGCAGCGGTAGTCTCTATAGCTACCACTGCCCAACCAGCACTAGCAGTCCTGCGTAAAAATGGCGGTCGTCTCATTAGCCTCACCGCCTTAGCATTAAGCATGGCAGCTTGTAATACCATTCCAAAAGCGGATATGCGCCCTGTGCTTGCTGAACCAAACGTACCTATCGAGCAAACCTATGGCGCGTTCGACAAAGAAACGGTCAGCAGCGCCAATCAGGCCAGTATCGCTGGGCAGCGCTGGCAGGAGTTTTACAGCGACGAGCGCTTAAAAGGTCTGATTGCGTTAGGTTTAGAGAACAACAAAGACTTTGAAAGTGCGCGTTTGGCCATTGAGAAAGCACGCGCGCAATATCAAATTACCGATCTCAATGACCTGCCTAGAATTGATGGTAGCGGTGGTTATACGCGTCAAGCGCAAAACAGAACGGATAAAAACCCTAACAGCTCATATAATGTCAATCTTGGCTTGGCCAACTATGAGTTAGATTTTTGGGGTAAAATCGCCAGCTTAAAAGAGCAGGCGTTACAGAACTTTTTAGCGACTACGGCAGCGAAAGATACTACCCAAATCAGCTTGATTAGTAATATTGCTCAAAGCTATGCCAATTTAAGCTACAGCCTTGCGCAGTTAAAACTGGCTGAAGCGACGGTCGAAAGCCGTGAGAAGTCTCTATTTATCGCTGATAAACGCTTTGAAGCTGGTATTGATCCTAAACTGCCATCGCTGCAAGCCAGTGCGTCACTAGAAAATGCCAGACTTGCCGTTTTACAGGCGCAAAGCAGTATTTTAAGATCGCGTAATGCGCTGCAGTTTTTGGTCGGTGGACCGATTCCAACCAATCTTATTCCAGCGCCTGCGGTCAGCAATATCACAAGCCAGCAGATATTTAGCGCTGGCTTGCCAAGTGAATTGCTCCGCTATCGCCCTGATGTGTTGGAAGCAGAGTACAGTCTAAAAGCGGCAGGTGCCAATATCGAAGTAGCGCGCGCCTCTTACTTCCCATCTATCAGCCTAGCCAGTAGCGTGGGCTTGAGTAGTGGCAGTTTAGATGATTTATTCAAGAGTGGTTCGGTTGGCTGGTCATTTGGTCCAAGCATTAGCGTGCCTATCTTTGATGCGGGCCGCTTAGATGCCAATTATGATGTGGCGAAAATTGAGCGCGAACAGACGCTAGCAAACTACGAGCGCTCTATCCAAACCGCGTTCCGTGAAGTATCAGACGTCCTAGCGACACGAGCGACATTGGGCGACCAACTGGCCGCGCAGTACCGTCTGCAAGATAACTTTGAACAAACGTATCAGATTGCCGATGCGCGCTTTAAAGCAGGTATTGCCAACTACCTAGATGTACTCGATGCGCAGCGTTCGCTATTCTCAACGCAGCAAGGTATCTTGGACTTAGAGCTACAAAAAATCATCAGCCAAATCGAGCTTTATCAAGTGCTAGGCGGCGGTGCTAATCTTGATGTGCCAACGGTCATTCCTGTACCGCATAAAAACTTAGTGCAATTGGTCAATCTACCGGCCAATAGCAATAAAGCCAAAGCGGTCGATGCCATCGAAGCGGCCAGCTCTGCTCGCGTGGCTTCTGCACAAGAAGCGCAAGCGATTAAGCAGGCACAGCCAATAGAGAAAGCAACTTTTAACCCAACGGCTGTTGTCGATGTCAATAACGATGGCAAGACAGACGCTGCTGTCGGCGTGGTCACTGAAAACACCACTAGCAAAGAGGCCAATGTTGAACCAGTACCGATCACGCAGATTAATGAGCGTTAAGTAGCTCTAAAGGTTGTGGGAAAATTTACCTCACCTTGATAGTCGATATCTACAATCAGCCCTACCGACTTGGTAGGGCTTTTTGCTTTCGATAGTCACTATTGGTTATAGTAGTGCCAGTTATCGCGCAAAATTATACTAACAACCTTTTTATTCTCTTAATGATACCAATCTTATAAAAACCAGTCTTTAAAACAGCTGTCTCCATGAAGCTGATAAATAACCATGCTTGAAATCAAATAAGGAAACCTCATGACTTATACTTTTAACCGCCAATTCCCTGAAACCCGCTTGCGTCGCTTGCGTTATAACGATAACGTCCGCGCGATGATTCGTGAAGTTGAGCTGCATCCCAAGCATTTTATCGCCCCTGTTTTTGTCTTAGAGGGCGAAAACAAGCGCGAAGCCATAGCTAGTATGCCCGGCGTTGAGCGCCTATCGATTGATCTGCTGATCAATTATGCCAAGGAATTATTAGCAGAGGGTGTTACCACTATCGACATCTTCCCTGTCATTGATAATTCATTAAAAACGCCTGATGGCAAATCAGCTTATGATGAAAATGGCTTAAGCGCGCGCGCCGTCAAAGCAGTCAAAGATGCCGTACCAGAAATGGTGGTGATGACCGATGTGGCGCTAGACCCTTATACCTCTCACGGTCAAGACGGTCTGCTCGATGACAGCGGCTATGTGGTCAATGATGAAACGGTCGAAGTCTTGGTCAAGCAAGCACTCGTCCACGCTCGCGCAGGCGCTGATATCATCTCGCCAAGTGATATGATGGATGGCCGTATCAAAGCCATGCGTGATGCCTTTGAAGCTGAAGGCTTTGTCAACACCGCTATCATGGCCTACTCTGCCAAATATGCTTCTGCTTACTACGGTCCGTTCCGTGATGCCGTTGGTAGCGCCGGCAACTTAAAAGGTGGGCATAAAAAGCAGTATCAAATGGACTTTGGCAACCGCGCCGAAGCGCTGCACGAAGTTGCCATGGATATCAATGAGGGTGCTGATATGGTGATGATTAAACCGGGTCAGCCGTATTTAGACCTGATTCGTGAAGTTAAAAACACCTTTGGCGTACCAACCTTTGCGTATCAAGTGTCTGGTGAATACGCCATGCATATGGCTGCTATTCAAAACGGCTGGCTAACCGATGCAGTGATTTTGGAATCCTTGATTGGTTTCCGCCGTGCCGGCGCTGATGGCATTTTGACGTATTTCGCCCTAGAAGCTGCGCGTCAGTTGAATAACGCTTAATATAAATTAAATCGTTTTATACAAAGAACCGCGCTAGCTTATATATTAGCTAGCGCGGTTTTTTCTTAGCTTAATTTAAAAAGCTCAATAAAAGCTAGAAACGTGCACGGTCATGAGGTTCGTTAAAATCAAGCACAGGACCGACAGGGATAATACGCGTGGGATTGATGTTGGCGTGACTGGTGTAATAATGCGCCTTGATATGCTCGATACTGACCGTCTCGGCGATACCGGGCACCTGATATAAATCACGCAGATAACTCCAAAGGTTGGGATAATCAACGATACGGCGGATATTACATTTAAAATGCCCAACATATACCGCATCAAAACGCACAAGCGTGGTGAATAAGCGCCAATCGGCCTCAGTAATCGTATCGCCGAGCAAGTAACGTTGGTCAGCCAAACGTGCCTCTAACGTATCAAGCGCGTCAAATAGCGTCACTACCGCTTCTTTGTACGCAGCTTCGGTCGTGGCAAACCCTGCTTTATACACGCCATTATTCACCGCTGAATACACGAATTCATTAATCGTATCGATTTCTGCGAGCAACGCTTTTGGTAAAAAATTAACGTCCGTCGCCCCTACTTCATCGAAAGCAGAATTTAACATCCGAATAATCTCAGACGATTCATTACTAACGATGGTATGGGTTTTTTTATCCCATAATATTGGTACGGTCACACGTCCAGTATAGTTGGGCTTAGCCGCTACATACACCTCATACAAATAGTTGGCATTGACAATCGGATCGGCAATCACGCCAGCACCTTCTGCAAACGTCCAACCTTTATCGCCCATAAAGGGATGCACGACAGACAGCGAAATCATGTCTTCCAAGCCTTTGAGCTTGCGATAAATCGTGGTGCGATGCGCCCACGGACAGGCAAGCGACACATATAAATGATAGCGATTGGCTTCGGCCTTAAAGCCACCCACGCCGGTTGGGCCTGCGCTACCGTCCGCCGTTACCCAGTTTCTAAAACCAGCATCTTCGCGTACAAAGCGTCCACCGCTTGCCTCGGTGTCATACCACTTATCTTGCCATTGACCATCGACCAATAAGCCCATGTTTTGCTCCTATTTATTTTAGTTTTAAATGAATGGATACTAAAAACGACTGCTAGCAAACAATCCACCTTAAATGATTGCCATCGTCATCGTTATCTAGCTTTAAGAGTTATAGTAACATTTCTATGTTGCCTAGCCATTAAGCTTTGTTGGTTTGTCAAACAAACAAAGCTTTTGGAGGATTCTTTAGAAAAAAGTAGTCATAAACTTTAAAGATAAAGAGCTTATTTTGAACTGCCTATAGTGGCTCTTTTAAATAACACATTGGCAAGCGCACACGCGATCGTCAACGCAAGTAGCATCGAGACCAAGGTATGACTAAAGAAATGATCGCCAAAGAGCATTTTATAAATTCCCATTGTCCAGCCTAAGACCGTTACTATTTCAAAGACTCTGTAGCGATACTGCTGCAAAGAGGGCAAAAATGCCAAACCATATAAAGAAAACCCAGCGCTAGCATGCGCAGCGGGAAAACATTTGGCAGGCGTTTGCGCCACTATATTTTGCCAAAGGTTAAGATAATCAAAGCTGCCTCCAAACAGTGTTAAATGATTGGGGCAACTAACATGCGTGACAGCCTTTAATAGGGCAATGGTAGAAGGGACGAGGATAAGAACCGTCAACAAATAGCTGATTTCACGAACTGAAAAGGGCATAATAAATTTATTAAACTGACCATTATTGACGATAGTAGAATGGTTTGAAAGGTTTGTAGATTTGATGGCTAATACAGCGAACAAATAGATAGCCAATAAAATCAATAGCGCTTTTGGGCCATCATAAAAGATAAACGCATAAGGCTGAGCGTCTTTTTCTAAAAACCACTGCCCATTTGCATAAAAAAGCGCACTAATACGAACATCAAGCTGGCTATGCTCAAACACCAAAGTAGCAACAACCGTTAAGCAAAATAGTTTCAGCCATACCCAATTAGAGGCATTGTTTTTAAGGGCATTGTTTTTAAGGGCATTGTTTTTAGAGGCATTGTTTTCTAAAATCATTTAAGACATCCTGCGTAACCGCTAAACCTAAAAAAGCATCAATATCTTTTATTATCAAAGGTTTGATAATGCCAGTAACCACAAAATCACCAGCAGCAGTAACGCTAAAGACTGGGCAGCGGAGCCGGTATCTTTGGCTATTTTGGCCAACGGATGCTGTTCGGGTGACGTATGGTCGACACTCGCTTCAATAGCTGTATTGATAAGCTCAACGATAAGAGATAAAAAAGAGGCGGTTACAAGCAGCATTTTGCTAGCGACGCCAAAGGGTATCAATGTAATAACAATCAGCAATGCAAGATTCAGCCATACCACTTGTCTAAAGGCGGCTTCAAACTTATAAGCGGCTTTAAAGCCCTCTATAGAGTAGCCCGTCGCCTTTAAAAGACGAGCCAGCCCTTTTTTACCTTTCACCTTACTCGCAAAATTGTCAGGTGGCAGTAACTCAGAAGCGTTTATTGGATCGTTGCCGTCATGGCTTAGCAGTTCATTGTCAGGAGACGTAGATTTGATGGTGCTCATATTGATGGCTTTATACTCATTATCGTGTAACTACGGAACTGATTGTTAGAAACTTAAACAATCAACCATTAGCAAAATCAGCAGGGTTTGAGTATAAGTGATGAGACGTTAAGAGAGCGTTAAGAGGATATAAACCAGAGACTGCATTAAGCAAAAGGGACTATTAAGCAGATGGTTAATAAACGTTATCTATAATAAATACTAAATATACTACCGTCTGAGCCGTTTAACGTATTGGCTTGATGGGTTAATTGCCAATCCATATGGCTCATGATACGTTGGACAATGCTAAGTCCTAAGCCACTGCCTTCTACTTTATAACTGGAGTAGCCTGTTGACAGCGCTTCTTTGTCCCATGGCTTGTCTGCATTGTGCTGCTCAAAACGCTCAAACCTTTCGTACAGCAATGGCATCATATCCTCAGCGATGCCCAAACCCGTATCACTAACGGTTATCTTTTGAGCGTCTATAGTAATAATCACTTCGCCATTATCGGTATACTGAAACGCATTTTTTATTAAATTCCCCAGCGCCATCTTTAGCAGCTCAGGTCTGACGTAGGCGAAATATTCTTGCTCAGCGACTAAGCTGCAAGTGACGGTTTTATAACGGAGTAAATATTTTAGCCGCTCAATTTCACTGATAGCGATGGTGTTTATAGAAGTTTGCGGCGCGTCCAGTTTTTCAGGTGCACGCGATAGTAGCAACAATGCACTAATAATCTCGGAGGATTGGCAAATTCACTCAAATACCTGTCGTTTTCTAATTGAGAAGCCAACACCTCTGACGCCCCCATAATAATCGTTAACGGTGTACGCAGCTCATGGCTGACATCGCCGGTAAACAGTTGCTCTCGTTTTAGGTATTGCTCCAATGTTTTGTTTTTCTCGTCAATCGCTCGTGCCAATACACCGACTTCAGAAGGCAGATGGGTCAACTCGGTTAAGTTTTGATGATCGGTTTCTACCGCTTTTTTTAAATCTAATAAAGGCTTGGTGATTTGCTTGGCGGTTAATTGCGAAAATATGGCAGCGATAAGTAGACTTAGAATAACCGCCACCCTTAATGCATTGGCAAAAATATCTTCTAAATGCTCAAAGATAGCAAGCACGGGGTAATTGCCCATTACCATCTCATCATTTTCGAGATAAGTGAGGATGTAGTCTTGCTGGTCTTGTTTATAAAAGAAAAAATGCAGATTGGTATCGGTTGTCCCTGTCACCGTCTCAATCTTAATCGGTTTTTCTTGCGGGGTGTCGGTTGCCAAAGCTTTTAAATCATCGGGCGCGTTATCATAGCGATAAATGGTGATACCAGGTTCTGCATGATACACGCCCTGCTCGCCATCTTTTTCTTGGCTAAGCTCTAACTGCTGTAATAAGCGCGCTTTGACCAGCTGTTGCTCCATTCTCACTTCAGCATACATAAAAATACTGACGAAAGCGCTGCAAAGTAATATCGCAAATACGAAATAAGACAGACGGAATTTGTTGGTGATTGAGTCGATACTAAACATAGCGTTACTTCGTTGTAGAAGGCGTTAGAAAAGCTGAGAATGACTATAATACCAGCGGCTTATCATTGAGTTAAGCCGTTCACTCATCCTCAAATAATTTATCACTTATTAGGATCTATAATCTGATAACCAACACCTGGTACCGTGACTATCACCGGTGTGACAAATGGCTTGTCGATTTGGACGCGCACGCCATGCAAGTGAGTGCGCAAGGCATCACTACTTGGAATATCCTCACCCCATACTTTTTCCTCTAGCTCGTTTTTACTAACGACGCGTGGCGACGCGCTCATGAGTATATTTAAAATTTTAAACCCAGTGGGTGTCAGCTTAAGCACGCTACCTGCACGAATCACTTTATGCTCGCTCGCATTAAGCGTGACGTCACCAACCGTTATGCTATGCTCAAAGTATTCGTCTTGCTGTCGGCGGATTAACGCTTTGATACGTAATTCTAATTCAACGAGTGAAAAAGGCTTGACCAAATAATCATCAGCCCCACTATCAAAACCTGCGACTTTATCCAAAATCGTATCACGGGCCGTAAGCATAAGAATCGGCGTTTTAATATGCCACTCTTCGCGTAGGGTTTTACATAGTTTTGTGCCATCCATCCCCGGTAGCATCACATCTAATAGAATAACGTCATAACGATTATTCGCGGCCAGCGCCAAGCCGCTAATGCCATTATGGGCGTTATCTAGCTCAAAACCTTTAGGCTCAAAAAAAGCGTAGATATTGGCAACGATATCAGGGTTATCTTCAATAATAAGTATCTTATACATAGACTGTCTCAGCCATAAATACTATCTCTACTTGGGTCAATCCGCTTAAGGAGCGGTTTTAAAAAAGGTTGGCGCGCCCGCGACCTCGTCCGTTGTAATATTAAAAAAGTTAAGTAACGTCGGGGTAATAAAATCATGTGATACAGGCTGATTAATTACCTTAAGAAGGCTGTTTTTGTCAATGCTGTTGCTAGCAGGCGACCAAATAATAACGGGTACTTGCTTTTGAGAATCGGGCGCAATAGCATACGGCAAACCGTGCAAGTAGATATTATTTTCGCCTAAACTCTCGCCGTGATCGCTGATATATACCATGACCACATCATAATCTTGTTCATATGCTTTTAGCGTATCAATCACGTTATGTAAAAAATAATCGGTATAACGAATGGCATTATCATAACCGTTAATCACAGATTGATTGTCGCATTTAGATAGCTCGTTGGTCATACACACAGGTTTGAATTCCTCAAACGCTTTGGGGTAACGCTTAAAGTAAGCGGGACCATGATTACCCATTTGATGCAATAAAATAAGCGTGTCTCTCGCTTTAGGAGAGGCTTTATTTGAACCTTTAGTAGGCGCGTCTGGCTTTACCAGCTTATCAAAGTCATCAAGCATACCGATATCGCGGCATTCGCTATCGCAATTTGGATTGGTTGTAGAGGTTTTGAAGTCCTCAAACGTGACTCTATCTGCAACGCCTTTAGAGCTGGAATTATTGTCGCGCCAAACGACATTGACGCCCTGTTTATATAAGGTATCAAGGACGTTTTCATTATAATCCGCATGCTCTACCTTAAAACTATCTCGATTGGCATAGCTGAACATACACGGCACTGAATAAGCGGTTGAAGTTCCACAAGAGGCAGCCTGTTTAAAGCTATAAAAGTTGTCTTGCTTAGCCAATAATGGCGTGGTGTTACGCACATAACCGTTTAAACCAAAATGATCCGCACGTGCGGTTTCTCCTACTACAAATACCATAAGCTTAGGTTTCGCCGCTTTACTACTGGCGGCACTGCGTTTGGCATCTGTCGCGTGCAGCAATAGCGTATCAGGACGGCGCAATGCATCGACGTAATCGCTACTTAATTTGGCGACAGAGTAGATAGAGGTAATCGGATTGACGTAACTGCGCACCATTTTATGTTGACGAAAAAAAGTAGCGTATTGATCGCCAAATGGCAGTAAACACACCGTCATTAAGACTACAGAGAGAAAGAGAGCAACCGCCCTTTGCCATAAAGCGCGACGTAAAGGGGTGCGCTTGATACGAATTTTGGCGATAATAACAGCAGGTATAACGCCCAATACCAGTACCCGAATAAAGAAACTTAACGACATCAGCCCCATTGCTTCTTGTTGATCGGTCTGTAAGCCATTGATCAGCATACTACGATCAAATATCGTGCCGTAAGCGTCTGTGAAATAACCGCACACCGCTGCTATCATTAGCATAGCGATAAGCATTGGTTTAGCAATAGGCCGATAACATGACAACTGCAATACTAGCCACATTAAACCTGATAATAAGCCGGTGATAGAAATTATAAAGCCAATATTACTACCAATAGGATAAATGCTTAGCACTTGCGCAAAAAAACTGACATTGGCAGTTGCGACTAAGTAGAGCGCCACAACTATCATCAAATAGTGTAGATTAATCTCACGATGCGCAATATTGCTAAGATAGCTTTGCTTGGTTTTGGCTTTGGGGATGTCAGCGCTAAGTGCTTGTGAAGTGAACATAGACAAGCTTCTCAACAGGATGGTAAGAAATGGGATTTCTTACCATAGCAAGTAAGCTGTTAAGAAGACGTTAAGGCAGTTCCGTTGAATGACGATTTGAATGAAAATGTCTGGTTATGAGAATGTCACTATTGGTCGTGTTTCAACACCTTGAAAGATTTTTATAAAACGGGCATAAAAAAAGCCCCAATCATAAAGATTGGGGCTTTCGAATCTGGTAGGCGTAACTAGATTCGAACTAGCGACCTCTACCATGTCAAGGTAGCGCTCTAACCAACTGAGCTATACGCCTATTTAGGACATGCATTTTAGCAAGTTTTTAAAACTTTGCAAGCCTTTTCTATCACAATATTAGGTTATTATTAGAATAGCTAATTTTACGCTTTATAATGAAACACTTAAGAGAATTAGAGTACTCTAAATAGTTTCCACTATCTAAGACAGCTCATAGCTTATAGACTGTCAATATTATAA
>NZ_DAINDI010000044.1:25875-26445 GCF_036731945.1 Psychrobacter sp. | reverse complement strand
TGGTCATATCATTAATATCTGAAGTTTGTTTGGTTTGACCGCGCAGCCGTCACAATCTGCTTATAACGCCAGTAAATTTGCGGTGCGCGGCTTTACCGAAAGCTTGCGCCAAGAGCTAGACATTCAGCGCTGCGGCGTGTCGGCAACTTGTGTGCATCCCGGCGGTATCAAAACTAATATTGCCAATAGCGCCCGCGGTAACGACAGTATCAGCGACCTCGGTATGCGTAGCGGTAGCAAAGCCATTCGTAGCTTTAATAAATTCTTAAAATTCGATGCCAGCGCAGCGGCTTGGATTATCTTACAAGCCACCGCCACCAACGAGCCACGCTGCTTGATTGGCAACGATGCCAAAATGATGGATGCCGTTCAGCGCGTATTCCCTTCACGTTATGGTCAGGTACTCAATGATATCAACAAATTATCACGTAAATTAAAAGGCAAAAAGCGCGTGAAAAATGCCAACCCT
Organism: Psychrobacter sp.; assembly: GCF_036731945.1. Lineage (GTDB taxonomy): Bacteria > Pseudomonadota > Gammaproteobacteria > Pseudomonadales > Moraxellaceae > Psychrobacter. Next base: position 25,976 of record NZ_DAINDI010000044.1, on the reverse strand, counting down.
AAAGCGGTAACGACTCATTAATATAGCGGCAAATACAAGACGATAAGTTAAATTATTAAACAAACATCCTTAGCAAAAAGCGCGTGAATACTTCGCTATTC
>NZ_DAINDI010000044.1:24495-25784 GCF_036731945.1 Psychrobacter sp. | reverse complement strand
GTGCGTGATGTATCGATATTACTTCCCACTCACTATAGACACTGTGGTTTGCGCTTTAGCTTTCTTTAAATTGGTTTGTCACGTTATGTTTTATTTTCAATTTAAAATCACTTTACGTATTTGTATTTGATACAATCATGTTACTAGCAAGTTACTGATTGATTACCGCGTAGTTTTTGATGAGCAAGGTGGAGCCTCTACATAAAGTTATGCTGTCGTCTTTATCTAAATCACAGCATAAGTTCTGCCATTATCGCCTCTAAATTAACACATCGATAGATTTTTATATATTATATTTTAAGATAAGGATATTCCAATGAGAAAGTTTTTACGTACTAAGTCTTCTATTTTAGTGGCGTCTATCTTTGCTCTTGGTGCAACTGTTCTCACAGGTTGTGATAATAGTAGTGAAACTAAGGCAGTTGATCGCGTTGAGGAGGCAGCAGCCCTAGCACGCGTAAAGGATCTTGAGGCACGTGCAGACGCCTTAAAAGGTAACATGCCTGCTGCTAATGATATAACTGCAGGCGGCGCTGATGCTGCAAGCGGTAAGCCGTCCATTAAGATGCCAGATGAATCGACCATTCCAGATGATGAGTATGGCGCTGCCGTACGCCGCGGTCTACAGCTTGCTAACCATACTTATAAAGAGCTGCCGAATAACGTTGGTAACCAGCTTAACTGTACCAGCTGTCACCTAGGCAATGGCTCAGAAGCGTATGCCGCGCCTTGGAACAATATGCCAAGTATTTATCCGATTTACCGCTCACGCGGTGGCCGTGTAAATACCATTCAGGAACGTATCAACGGTTGTTTTGAGCGTTCGATGAATGGTAAGGCACTCGATCTTGATTCAGATGATATGAATGCGATGGTGTCTTATATGAGCTGGTTGTCGCAAGATATGCCATTTGGGGTATCACCTGAAGGTCGCGGTTTTGTAAAAGTGGATAAAGAGTTAGAGCCAAACCCTGAAACCGGCAAAAAGCTGTTTGTAGAAAAATGCAGCGTTTGCCACGGTGCTGATGGCGAAGGTCAATACAATGATGATGGTACTTACCTTTACCCAGCAGTCGCAGGCGACAAGTCTTTTAATGATGGCGCAGGCATGGCGCGTACATATACCGCCGCGGCCTTTATTAAAGGTAAAATGCCGTTCGGTCAGGGCAATACACTAAGCGATCAAGAAGCAGTCGATATTGCCGCCTACTTTACCCATTTGCCGCGCCCTGTCAAAGCCAATAAAGACAAAGATTGGCCAAATGGCGATGCACCAAAGGATGTGCGTC
>NZ_DAINDI010000044.1:22218-24485 GCF_036731945.1 Psychrobacter sp. | reverse complement strand
AGTTAGACCATAAAAAAGCCCAGTTATTGAATAGCTGGGCTTTTTTATCATAGATAGTTAAGACAAATAGTTAGGAAAATTGGCGTGCTTTAGCTTTAGCCTTACTATTCATTTAGGGCAATTTCATATCGCCATCGACCAACCAACCAAGGCGGCGCATCACGTAAGCGACTACACCAGCAATGAGCGCAGGTAAAATGAACATCAATAAAATAATCGCCGTCCACAACTGAGCACTGCTCATGATTTCTTGTGATGCTTCAATGACGCCAAAAACCCCAACCAGCCCTGCCGTGCCCATACCAGCACCAGTTGCTGTGCAAGCTAGCCCAAAGCCAACGGTTGCGATAGGGCCAACAATGGCGCTGGCAATCACAGCAGGCAATAGTACGAGCGGTTTTTTAAGGACATTAGGAATCTGTAGCATACTGGTACCCAGCCCTTGAGATATGACACCACTGACGCCGTTGTCTTTAAAACTGGCCACCGCAAAACCAATCATATGCGCCGCACAGCCAACGACCGCTGCCCCTCCTGCTAAGCCACCAAGTCCAATAGCGATACAGATAGCCGCGCTTGAGGTAGGTAGCGTCAATAAAATCCCTACCACCACTGCTATCACGATACCCATGAGAAGCGGCTGTAATTCAGTCGCGGCTTGAATACCCTGACCAATGGCGTTGACCGCTGCGACAACTGGTGGATTAAGCAGCGCACAGACGATGAGTGCCACCGTACATACCACTAACGGTATCAGCAAAATATCGAGCTTGGTCTTGCCGGCGACCCAAGTACCAGCACGATAAGCAAAGACGGATGTCAAATAAGCACCAATTGGATTACCGGGCACAGCAACGAAAGTTGCCGGACCTGCCTCTTGCGCGATAAATAAATTGCCCGCCATCAAGGCTTCAGAGTGTGCACCAAGCATCCCTGCAACCAAGCAGCTTAGCATCACCAAAGTTGGTGCTTTTAGGTAGTAGGCTATACCAACGCCGATACCTGCGCCCATTAATACTGACGCCAGCTTGCCGACCGCTACCAAGGCTGGCAAGCTTAACCAACCACCAATTTGCGAGATGATAAGGCCAGCGATAAGGGTCACAAACAACCCTAACGCCATTCCAGTAAAAGCATCGATAAAATACTTTTGGAAAAAAGCTTTCATCATACCAACGGGCGCAGTTTCTGAAGAATTCACAGTCATCATGATGCTCTTATATTGAGTTTGCCGAAAGGAGCTAAAAAATATATCAAAAAAAAGGGATAAAAAAAGCGTCCTCTGACGCTTTTTTTATCAATGCTTTAGGTTTAACGGCGCTGCTCAACGATAATAGAATCAATACCGTTATTTTGCAGGCGCTGCTGAGCAGTGGCAACCGCTTGACGGTTATTCATCGGGCGTGAAATCACCTGATAAATAGGAAGGCCGTTACCGGTAGTGTTTTTCACCACTCTAGCATCGACACCAGCCATCAACACTTGAGCGCGGCGACGGTCTGCTTCATCGGCATCACCAAAGCTGTTGATTTGCAAAATATAAGTCGCCGCAGGCTTCGCTGGCTGAATGCTAGCATTGCTAGCGTTCGCTGTATTAGCTCTGTTTGCAGCCGCGCCTGTATTATTGGCAGCTGGCGTACCATCATAGGTCGCATCTTCTTCAACGATGACAATATCGTCGTCATTACTACTGTTTGCTGCATTATTCGCGTTGTTGCTACGACTAGGCTCAATCGTGGTGCTCTCAGAAATACCAAAGTTACCCGCATCATCATTACTTGGCGTGGTGTTTTCTGGCTGATTGACGACTACATCTGGCTCAAAGTCAGTGATTTGACCGGATTGGCTACTACTGCCCTCACCAAAGTCTTCATCAGGGATGGTCGCCATCTCTTGATTTGGCAAAATATCATAGAACTCATAATCACCATTGTCGGTATCGGTATCGACTCGTTGCTGAACTTGTCTATCAGCATCTGTGCCCTCACCGCTGCCCGCAGGACTGAAGTTAAACAAGGGTGAGAGGTATAAAAACACCCCGATCATGAGCGTCAATACTGCCCCAACAAACATCCATAATAAGCCTGACACACTACTGGTTTTGCGTTTTTCAGTGGCACCTTTTGGTTTTTTGGCTAACATGGATCTCGTTCTCCCTACTGAATTATCTGTCGTTGTCGAGTTATCGTTATCGAATTGTCTCTATCGAATCAGCACTGTCGATTAGATTAGAATTGAAGAATTATCATCAAATAATGGCTACAGCC
>NZ_DAINDI010000044.1:17391-22208 GCF_036731945.1 Psychrobacter sp. | reverse complement strand
CGTCTTCCTTTATACTACATGCTAGACGGTGCAGACAAGCCTAATAAGCTCAAGCCATTGGCCAATACTTGACGTACGGCTTTAGATAAGCGTAAACGCGCTTGCATCAAATCCGTCTCATCTTGGCTTGGCGTTTCACCTGAAGTTAGGCTGACCGGCAAGATACGATTGCCATCATACCAACCATGAAATAACGCCGCCAACTCTTTTAGATAGTTGGTTAAGATATGCGGTTCATAGCCTGTCGCTGAGCGTAGCAAGGTTGCTGGATAAGCGGCCAATAATTTAATCAACTCTTCTTCACTTGGCGCAACTAGTAACGCTTGCTTTTCAGCGCCAGTAATATCGTCTACTTGCAGACCACTGGTTTCTAGTTTTTCTAACACGCGGCAAACCCGGGCATGCGCATACTGAATATAGTAAACCAAGTTGTCTTTACTTTGCGATTTGGCCAGCTCCAAGTCAAAATCGACGTGCACTTCAGGCTTACGAGCGACGTAATAAAAACGCGCAGCATCGTTACCGACTTCATGGCGCAGCTCACGTAAGGTGACAAATTTGCCCGAGCGCGATGACATTTGCACTTTTTCACTACCGCGCCATAAGGCAACAAACTGTACCAATACCACATCAAGACGGTCGGCATCGATACCGAGCGCCGTCAATGCCGCTTTTACGCGCGGCACATAACCATGATGGTCAGCGCCCCAAACGTTAATGACTTTATCAAAACCGCGATCGAACTTATTTTTGTGATAAGCAATATCAGAGGCAAAATAGGTGCTTTGACCATTGGCACGGCGCACCACCCGGTCTTTTTCATCGCCAAAATCGGTCGATTTAAACCAAATGTTGCCGTCTTTTTCGTATAAATAGCCTTTTTCATCGAGGATTTGTAAAACAGGCTCAATCTCGCTATCGATGGATCTTTCGCTAAACCAGCATTCATAACGGACACCAAAGTCATTTAAGTCGTCTTTGATATCAGCCAAAATACTGCTCAATGCCGCATTTAAAAACAGCTCATAACCGGCGCCAAGCAAGGCTTTGCTATTGGCAATCAAACCATCAATATGGGCTTCTTTATCGCCTGATAGCAGTACTTTTTCGCCATCATTATTTATTTCAAACTGCGCATCTGCTGCTACGTCCTTTGCAATGTCAGCAAAACTGTGCACGTAGCTATCGCCATGCTGGGTTTTTAGCGTTTGCGCAATATCCCTGACATAATCGCCTTGATAGCCATTGACTGGGAAGGTGACTGCCTCGCCGTTGGCCTCTAGATAACGCAAATAAGTACTGGTCGCTAAAATATCCATTTGGCGACCGGCGTCATTGACATAATACTCACGCGTGACGTCATAACCAATGGCTTCAAGCAAGTTTGCCACGCTCATGCCAAAGGCGGCACCGCGACCATGACCGACGTGCAAACTAGACGTTGGATTCGCCGAGACAAATTCAACTTGGATTTTTTGGCCTTTAAACTGCTTGCTTAAACCAAAGCGTTCTTGCAATTTAAAGATATCGTCTAACACCGCAAATTTGGCTTCGGTATTTAAAAAGACGTTGATAAAACCGGGGCCTGCGATTTCTACTTGACGAATATTCTGATTTTCAGGCAAGGCGTTGACGATTTTTTCAGCGAGCTGGCGTGGATTGGCTTTCGCAGCTTTGGCGGCCGTTAGCGCGATATTGCTCGCAAAATCACCATGACTGGTGTCTTTTGTCCGTGTAATTTGGCTGTTGTTTTGCCAATCAGCCGGTAGTTCGCCGTCATTTTTTAGGGCTTGGATGGCACTATCAAATAGTGAGGCGAGCGTATCGATTTGGGCTTGTGACATAGGACTATAAACTCAGATAAATGAACAAAAAAATTGGTGAAATATAAGATAAAACAGAAAAAATAAGTAACCTATAAATATAACAAGCTTTAGGCGCTATTGCACTATTTGAACCAAAAATAGCATTAAAATCACCGCTATTATACTAGATATGCGCAAGTGACAAGGTAACGGCTATTATAGTCTGCCAATACAAGTCTATTTAGGCTGATTGTAGCGTTACTGTTGTTTGACGTTGGTGAAACATTTATAGCAACCTCATTCCGCGTTATAATGACAACATTAATCTATTACTGCTATAAATGCTGATGCCATTTATAACCATATATAAAAACAGACCATAGAAAACGCAGCACTTCACACTTTTATTGACAGGACAAAACCATGTTTGCCATTGCTTCTAGTACCGTCACCAGTTGGGGCATGTATATTTTATTGCCCATTTTTATTGCTTTCTTATTCTTTATCATTTGGGATTTATCAAAACAGTCTAACGCTGGACGCGCTGGTACTTTTTGGATGTTTCTCGCCTTAGGTGCGGGTTTTATCGGTTTTATCCTAAAAGTATTGATAGAGATGGCATTTAAACGCTGGTTTATTTAACCAACCTCTCTTTGCAAACCGCCAGCGCTATTTTTTTGCAATTAAGGTTGCCCGTTTCGGCGCTGGATACCCTTCGATGGTTTTACTGGCATCACTAGGGTCTAAAAAATTCGCTAAGGAATGATACGTCATCCATTCGGTTTTGCGCTGCTCCTCAGTCGATGTAACCGCTACATCGACGCAGCGTACCTCGCTAAACCCCGCTTTTTCTAGCCAGCCAATAAGTGCATCGACCGATGGCAAAAAATAGACATTATTCATCTGTGCATAGCGGTCGTGCGGTACAAGGACAGTATTGGCATCGCCATCAATAACCAAGGTTTCAAGCACCAGCTCGCCACCTTTAACCAGTTGCCCTTTTAGCTGTTGCAAATGCTCAAACGGTGACTGGCGATGATAAAGTACGCCCATACTAAAAACCGTATCGAATAGCTGACTGTGCTCCGGCAAAGCTTCAAGCGGTACAGGGATATAATGCGTTTTATAATGATCAGCGGCGCCGACAAAATGACGAATGGCCATAAACTGATGATAAAACAAGCACGATGGGTCAATAATAATGACCGTCTCTGCGCCCGCACCTGCCATCCGCCAACCATGATAACCCGAGCCACCGCCTACATCCAGTACGCGCCGACCTTTTAACGTGCCTAAATGCGGCGCGACCCTTTGCCATTTCCAATCGCTATGCCATTCGGTATCGATAAATATCGAACAGTCTTTATCACTACCAATTTGACCACCAATCTGGAAAGGCCCTTTGCGCCACGGCATTAGCTGCTTTAACAGTGCCATCGTTTGTTTACGCTCAGAGTCGCTGAGATTGGCAGCAATCGTTAACACATCACTGTCCAAATCTACTTCATCAGCCGCTACTGTTGGCAAACGTGCTACCGACGCTTGGTAAGCAGGCGCGTGCGCGTAATTGGCTTTATCTTTGATAGCATTAAGCCACGTCGGCAAGCGCGTGAGCCACTCATAAGCGCTCGGCTGCTGCTGCGCCAATGACAGCAAGGTTAAATATAATTCGCGTTCGGCATGAATGATGGTGTCGTTAAGCATAAAAACAGATTGCCATGTTGGTAAAAAGGTAGAGTAAAAATTTACATTAAAAGTCGAGCCCTTATTACTATCTCGTTTAAATATTATTTAAAGGCCACAATAGAGACAAAGTTTAAAAACTGAAACCACGTCAAATGACGCTGGAAGCCAACTTGCGTTAGACGCGTATGATGCTCATCCAAGGTATCGGTAATCAAAACGTTTTCTAAGGCATTGCGTTTGCCGCTGATTTCCATCTCGGTATAACCATTGGCGCGTTTAAAATCATAATAACGCTCAACCAACCACGCATCATACTGCTCATCAAAAGCATGGGTTTTTTCGGTCAATACCAAAATACCACCCTCACTTAATGCGGCATAAATTTTCTCAAGCACTGCCACTCTATCGGCAGCGGGTAAAAATTGCAGCGTCAGATTCAGAATGACCATATCGCATGGCTCAAGCTCGACATCACGAATATCGGCGGTGATTACCTCGATGTTATGCGCGGGATAATTTTCCGTTAATAACGTACTCGCCTCATTGGTCATCGCGGGTGAGATATCAATTGCCTTAATCTGTAAATCTTGCGCTTCAAACTCGCCTGCCAACGCCATACTTGCCGCACCTAGTGAGCAGCCCAAATCATAGACACGACTGACACGCTGGCCGCTATCATCTTGCTGGCGGTATTTACAGTGGCGACGAGCGAATATCGGCAACATCGCCAGCACTTGACCATAACCGGGCACACTACGGCGAATCATATCGGGAAAACAAGCGACGACCTGCTCATCAAAAGAAAAACGCGCCGCTTTATCGAGTGGCGTGGTAAATAAGGTGTCGTGTTTCACGGTGTCATTAGTCAGGTTAGCAGGCTTAGTTTGGCTCATGGGGTTGCTCGTTTTTTGATGGTGGCTCGTTTTTTAATAACGAAACTTTGATTCTTTAAAAATAAAATGTTAGTTAAATGGTGCATTGCTCAGTGCTTTAAAGATAGCAAAAGCCCATTATAACATTACTGTTTGTTACTTATCGCGAGCAACTGCCCTGCTAAGCTAAATAGGTAACGCTAATTCTTTATAAAGGCAGTATTGAGACATACAAGCAGTATTGAAAGATGAGATATTGCAACCAAATAAAGACCTTAGCGCATCTCTATGACAACAGCGATAATAATAGGAACAATTATGCAAACCATTATCTTAGGCGGTGGCTGCTTTTGGTGCACCGAATCAGTATTTTTGTCCGTGAAAGGCGTGCAATCTGTGGTGTCAGGCTATATGGGCGGCGATGCCGTTTCTGCTAACTACGAAGCGGTCTGCG
>NZ_DAINDI010000044.1:16729-17328 GCF_036731945.1 Psychrobacter sp. | reverse complement strand
TGATGTGTTTTTTGCCACGCATGACCCTACCACCATGGATCGTCAAGGTAACGACGTCGGCAGCCAATACCGCAGCGTGGTTTTTTATACCGATGAGGTGCAAAAACCAACGGTCGACCGTACCATTAACAAATTACGCGACATGGGCCTTAATGTGGTGACAGAAGTCCATCCCGCTATGGAATTTTACAAAGCTGAAGACGCCCATCAAGATTTCTATAATAGAAACCCGGGTCAAGCCTATTGTAACTTTGCTATTCCGCCGAAACTTGCCAAATTGCGCAAAGAATTTAGCCAGTATATGGTGAACTAAACCGGTCACGTGAGTTTTATACGCTATCAAAGCCAAGGGTTAAGACGCTTGGCTTTTTTATTGCGTTTGGCGGTATGATAATACCAAACATTTAAAGTATGGATAGGTTAGGAATAAAGGTATGGATTCTAAATTTTGGCAACAGCGCTGGCAAGACGGTCGCATTGGCTTTCATAAGTCTGACGTCAATCCTCAACTAATCGAGTATTTTTCTGAGCTCGCAGTGCCCATCGGTAGCCAAGTCTTGGTACCTTTATGCGGTAAATCAGTTGATATGGTATGGCTT
>NZ_DAINDI010000044.1:15236-16719 GCF_036731945.1 Psychrobacter sp. | reverse complement strand
CGCACGCAGGCTACGACGTCGTTGGCGTCGAGCTGGTGGAAACTGCTGTGCAAGCGTTCTTTGTTGAGCAAAACATTACCCCTACTATGACTGAATTTACGAGCGCTACTGATAACGCCATTTTAAAACGCTATCAAGGTCAGCTAGCTGGACAAACCATCACTTTATGGGCAGCAGATATTTTTGCTCTGAGCGCCACAGATATAGGCGAGATTAATGCTGTTTATGATAGAGCAGCATTGATAGCCTTGCCAGCAACGATGCGTGCTGATTATAGTGCGCAAATAGTCAAGCTTAGCAATCATGCACCACAACTTTTAATCACCCTAAACTACGACCAAAGTAAAAAAGACGGCCCGCCCTTTTCGATTAGTCAGCAGCAGTTACAGCAGTATTATGATGCCGACTATAAAATTATCGAGCTTGAAAACCAGTCATCAACTCTGAATGCGGCATCTGAGCTAGCCGTAACTGAACAGGTTTGGCTATTAAATCCTTCATTCACTCATTAACTGCCGCTAAACAACAAAAAAGCTCTGAATCTTGCTTAAGCATGATAGCCAAACCCTCTTCTAACCTCACGCTCACGTCAATTTATAGTAACTGAGTGCTTCGATACCTTTTCTTTACTATTGAGATTGGTTACTCTAAGTTCATACTGCTTAATTCAGCTTTGTTCTCTTTCAATGATTATTTCGATGTTTATAGGATATTTCCATGCGTTTTTCTTCGACTTCTACGTTATCGCTACTTAGCATCGCGGTTAGCCTCAGCTTTGCCAGTACTGCGCAAGCGGCCAAACCACCAGCACCAGACTTATCTAATAGCCAGTTTCAGCAGTGCTTAGATGGCTTGAAAAACTCTAGTAAATTCCGCGGCGTCGATAGCTATACGTTTAATAATTATCGTCCAAGCCAGCCTGATCCTAGTGTGATTCAGTCACTCAATTACCAGCCTGAATTTCAAAAGGACGTTTGGGATTATTTGTCATCATTGGTAGATAAAGAGCGGGTCGAAGATGGCATTCAGGCTAAGCACCAATGGGCAGATACCTTGCGACGCATTGAATCGCGCTATGGGGTCAAAGCCGAGCATGTACTGGGCGTATGGGGCGTGGAGTCAAACTTTGGTCAGACATTGGGTAAAAAGCCCTTGTTTGAATCTTTAGCGACGCTGTCATGTTTTGATCGCCGTCAAAGCTACTTCCAAGGCGAATATGCCAATGCGCTAAAAATCGTCCAAAATGGCGATATTGCACCTAGTGATATGACCGGCTCATGGGCAGGTGCATTTGGACAAACGCAGTTTATGCCAAGTACCTTTTTAGAACTGGCTGTCGATTTCGATGGTGATGGCCGCCGCGACTTGGTCAATAGCGTCCCTGATGCGCTCGCTTCTACTGCCAACTTTTTAGACAAACGTGGCTACCGTACCGGCGAGCCATGGGGTTATGAAGTCAAACTGCCGAGTGGTTTTTGGGGCG
>NZ_DAINDI010000044.1:13425-15226 GCF_036731945.1 Psychrobacter sp. | reverse complement strand
ACCGTAAAGACAAAAAATCTATCAGCCATTGGCGCAATCAAGGGCTGACATTGGCGAACGGCAGTCCGTTACCTTCTACCTTGGGCAGCGCAGGTTTATTATTACCAGCCGGCACTGATGGCCCAGCATTCTTGGTGGGTAAAAACTTCGATACGTTTTATTCGTATAACGCTTCAGAAAATTATGCTTTAGCGATTGCCCATTTATCAGACTTAATCGCGCGTGAAGACAGCAGCAAAACTGACTTTGTCACTGCATGGCCGACGGATGACCCTGGTATTAGCCGTCAGCAATCAAAGGATATTCAGCAAGCATTATTAAATGCAGGCTACGATATTGGCGAAGTGGACGGTATCATTGGTGATAATACGCGTACGGCGATTCAGCAATATCAATCAAGCCATGGCATCTTTCCAGCCGATGGACGCGCCGGACAGAAATTTTATCGCGCCATCGTTGGCAATAGTGCTGCAAGCACTTCCCAATATGGCAATCCATACGGACAACCAGCAAACAGTCGTCCTTTAAACCCTGCGCCTGCAGACCGTATGGGACAATTGATTCAACAGCAAACTGGCAGCTCAAACTCTAACCCTTACTCAGTACAGCCGTCTGTGCAGCCAACCGTTAGACCATCAACCTCATCGGGCAATACGCGCTATCGCCGGGTTACCAGTCCTGATGGTACGGTAAAGCTTGTACGTGTCGATGAAGGTTCATGATTAGCTAAGCTAAGGAATGGATTATTTATTATCTATAAGCATGTATTAGCGACTAATAAGAAAGCCACGCAAATAAGCGTGGCTTTCTTATAAAATGGATTGAATAAATTGGAAAAAATACGGTTATCATTCTATTATTTTGTTAAATAATACCTACTAGATAACAGGTGGCGGATTCGGTTTACCATTATCGCCATCCCAATTTTCGCGGGCTTTGTCATCTAAATCCGCAGGCGTTTTTGGCTCCCATTTACCGTTCTCTTTCCACGTCGCATCACCCCAGTCAGCATCTTCTTCCTTTCTATCTAAGTCCTTATAGGCTTGGGTTGGGTCAATGCCGCGGCGCTTCATATCGGCGACTTGTTCTTCGAGCGTACGAAACTGGTCGGCTTCAAGCATGGTTTCTTCTAAGCTGGTTAATTCACTATTTAAATCTTTTTTGGCATCACTCATTGTTGGTTCTCCCTAATTATTAAGCATTATTATGTATTTATACGCTTATTATTACGGGTATTGCTCAGCTTCACAACTACAGAGACGTATGCTTTGTATTACAAAGGGTAAGCGCCGGCTTTATAAATGGATTTTTTATCAATGAAATTATAAATAAAGCAGAGAGCATTTGCCCTAGCTAAGCGGTAAAGTTGGCGCATTAGGTATGGTGGTATTATTGTCTGTTAATAAGCTCTTCGCATAAAAGGTAAGCTTCCAAAGCTCTTGTGACACGCGCGTGCCATAGGTGGTGAGTTGAATCCAGTTAGCCGCCACCAACTGCCGCTGTAATTGGTTTAAGTCATCTTGATAAATCTGACAACGTGCTACTGCATGGACATTTGGCATGTCATTTTTGATGTCTGTTTCAGCTTTGACGGCGATTAAGCGATTAATGGCGCTCTGTAAACCATAGCTTGAAAAGGTAGCGGGTATTTTTATTAAAGCGATGAGCACTTCTTGCCACGATAATCTCATAGGGCGGGTGACGTCGGTTAAATTACCGCCTTCATAGGCTTGTGCTTTGTACTGAATCTCAAAAGTGTCTGTCAGCACCAGTGGTTTGCTGACACTATCGGCTGCTAAAT
>NZ_DAINDI010000044.1:0-13415 GCF_036731945.1 Psychrobacter sp. | reverse complement strand
CAGGGCGAGATTGGGTAAGTTTGGCTTTCTTGGTAGAAAAGCTCGTTGCCGTTTCTTCAGCCAGTGCCGATTTATTGGCTTTCATTAGCTCGTCGCTCACTCTTACCCAGCCGTCTCCTACTTCATGATTGGCGACCATTCTATAGAATGCCTGAATGAGTAACTGCTCGATATCGTTTTCTGTTTCATAGTAATAAATCTTATCGGCTTTTTTGGTCACCATGTTGGTGAATTCTTGCAGCTGCCGACTGATATTGACCTCGTTATGATGACTTTTGATCAATATTAGTAAAGGTTTGAGCTTGGCTTTGGCATTGAGATAGCTTAAATGCATTTGACTGACACCAGTATTTTGCGCCGTGCCATAGCTATCACCGATTATCATCAGCGCATAATCGCAAGCATCGATACACTGGCGACCATATAACGCCGCTTTGGGTAATTTGCTAGAAACGTCATAGGTTAAAAATGCGCGGCCTTGGAAAAACATCGCCACACTGTCTAAAACCAACAGTTGGTCGTTGTCAGCGCATATGACGTGAATATGATAGCGACGGTTTGACACAATCACCTCTAAGCTTATTAGTCATATAAATGAAAGTTATCTCAATCGATACCCAAAAACGATAGCATCAGAGCCTGTCTAATATTCTGTTTGGCAAATACTAGCCTAACATAATATTACGCGAATACGTTTAATTTATTGCTAATTCCACTAATATATTGCGGGATTATAACAGCTACCTTACTATTGCACAGGTAAAAAACCCTATTAGACTAAAACAAAAGGGCTTAAGGCGAAACAATATACTGTATACGAGACTGTTTACCCAATAAACGTTGCACCACAGCGCCGAGCTGCTCATCATACTTAGTCGCATAAAAAGTCAAAGCTGGCGGTATATCTATAGCGGTCGCTAGGCCACTTAGCGCTTCATTAGCTGATACTTTAACGGGTAATGCTAACAACTGATCTGCTATCAATAGCTGCTTAACGCGCTCAGCAATTGCATGTCCCGAATCGACAATATGTAGCGCTAACTGCTGCTGAGTAATTTCTTGGCGTAAAAAAGCTTTAAAAAATGGATAATGGGTACAGCCTAATACCAACTGATCGACGCCATCTTGCGAAAATTGCTGCAATTGCCGGCGTAAATCCTGAGCCGTTTTGCTGTCTTTAGGCATACCTGACTCAACCCAAGGGACTAAGTTTGGATCAAAGTATTTGGTGACTCTGGTGGCATGAGGAATGGCGACATTCTTAATGACGTCATTTAGTAGCGCACCGTTTAACGTCGCTTTCGTTGCCAATACGGCCACGTGATGAGTTTTACTGGCCAATACCGCAGGTTTTAAAGCGGGCACCAGACCGACAATAAGCAGCTGCGGATAATAGCGTCTAGCAGTCTCTAACGCATACGCCGAAGCACTATTACAGGCGATAACGATAAGCTTACAGCCTTGCTGATACAGCCATTCTACTGCGGCGAGCGTTAAGGCTTTAATGTCTTCACTATCGCGATTGCCATACGGTACATGCAAGGTATCGGCATAATAAACGTAACGCTCATGCGGTAATTGCTGAGCCAGATGTAAATAGACTGACAAACCGCCGACGCCCGAATCAAACAAGCCGATTGGCGCGCTGCGTTCCTTTTTAAGCGCGTTATTTATCACGCTACTATCATCAATAAATGTCGTTTTGTGCGTCTCAAGGCTATCAACAATATCAACACCATCAAGGCTTGTATTATCAGGCACTGCTTTTACGGCAACCTTCATTGCTATCTTACCGCCGTTCTTATATAAGTATTAAATATAGTCTATTATGAATCTGATGGCATTGATAACGTATAAGCGTTATCGCCACTTTGCAGCGTTAGTATCGTCTCACCTTCACACTCTGTCAATTCACCAATTTCTGTTAAATGATAAAAAGCGTTACGTCCAATCAATGCCTTTAAACCGTTTCTCACCATCATATAAGGACGAATTTGCGTAGAGCTTTCTGTACTTTCATTATCTTCTTTATTCTTACTTTTGCCAGAATGGCTATTGTCATCAGAGTCTTTCATTGTATAAGCACGCAAACTAATCGGATGTTCATCATCTAAACGCACTACATCGCCGGTGCTGGTCGTAAATTCCAGCCAGTTTTTACCTTGTTCTTCAATTATACCAACATCGTTAATCAGTAACGGCACATCTTCTACTTGAATACGCAGTTTTTGTACCGGCGTCTTTAAAAAATACTCAACTGCGCCATTTTTTTCTTCTTTCCATAAAATAGTGGCAAATAAATTGACCAATGACTGACGGGTCATGTGCCCGCCTTCGTGCCACCACTCGCCGTTGGCTTTGATGATTAAATTCATATCCGTTACTTGCTCAGGATGCCAGTTCTCAAGCGGCGGTATGGCGCGCCCTTCGCGTATACTTGGCGCTGACTTAAAATACTGACTCAAAGCATCCATACCATTTGGCGCAGACACCTTGTCATTCATGACTTTGAGGCTATCTTTATCATTAGAATTATCATTTTTATTATCGTCATTCATCATAAAATCCTTTATGTAGTAATCAAAGTTTGGCGCATCTATTATTACTATAAATTTTTGTTTCGGGTATGATGAAAGCCTATCGTCATTGTACCCCCATTATTTCCCTCTTACCTTAACATTGATACCCAGAAATGCGTATCGTGTTTGTAGGACTTTTCTTTTATAATGAGTAACGATTATTTATTTGCAATGGTTCAGTGGGTGTTGAATTAACAACACATTTTACGTTATGGGTGCTAGATTTTACGTCAATCTTTGTACGCTTAACGTCGTCAATTGATGCCGCAAAGACAGTTCTTATCGGGCAGCCATATGTCTGAGTAACGTTAGCGCCGCAAGCTTTATTATTCAATTGTTAAGCTAATGATGCCCTGAGATAAGCCACTAAAAGTTTAGGAGTAGGTATGCAAGAGCAAGACAATCAAAAGCCTGTTGTTGATAATGACACGGTTAGCAACGACGTTGTTAATAATGACACTGTCAGTAACGACACTGTAAATAGCGACATCGCACATACTGATGTAGCCGTAGAAGAAGTCGCCACTACTGAAGAAAGCGCTGCAACTGAGGCGACAGAAGTTGCCGCTGAGCCAGTGGAAGTCACTACTGCAACAGAAGCAACGCCCGAGCCAGCCGTAGAACCAGAAGCTGCTGAGCCTGAAATCGAACGTGAATCAATGGAATTTGATGTCATCATCGTTGGCGGCGGTCCTGCGGGTTTATCAGCGGCCATTCGTCTGCGTCAGCTTGCTATTGCAGCGGGCAATGATGAGTTCATGGTTTGTGTGGTCGAAAAAGGCTCAGAGTTTGGTGCCCATACCTTATCTGGTGCAGTCATTGAGCCGCGCGCTTTAAACGAGCTGATACCAGATTGGAAAGAAAAAGGCGCGCCACTAAACGTACCTGCCATTGAAGACCGCGTTTATATGCTCGGTTCTGCAACCAAATCAACCAAGCTTCCTGATTCTATCGTGCCTGCCAGCATGCACAATGAAGGCAACTACATTGTCTCATTGGGCAACGTCGTTCGTTGGTTGGCTGAGCAAGCAGAAGAGCTTGAAGTCATGATGTTCCCAGGCTTTGCAGCCGACGACATCTTATATAACGATGATGGTTCGGTAAGAGGGGTTTTGACCGGCGACATGGGCGTAGCTGCCAATGGTGAAGCCAAGCCAAGCTTTGAGCCAGGTTACGAGCTGCTAGGTAAATATACCATCTTTGCCGAAGGTTGCCGTGGACATTTGGGCAAGCGCCTCATCAGCCGTTTTGCGCTTGATAAAGACTCAGACCCTCAGCATTATGGTATCGGTCTAAAAGAGCTATGGGAAGTCAGCCCAGAGAAGCACGAGCAAGGCGTGGTGATGCATGGTTCAGGTTGGCCATTAACGGATACCGGCTCATCTGGTGGTTGGTGGTTGTACTTCGATGAAAACAACCAAGTCAGCTTTGGTATGGTCATCGACTTATCGTACTCAAACCCTTATATGTCACCGTTTGATGAGATGCAGCGCCTAAAACTTCATCCAGTTATTCGCAACGTCTTAGAAGGCGGCAAACGCCTGTCATACGGCGCGCGTGCGTTGACCAAAGGCGGCTTAAACTCCTTACCAAAATTCACCTTTCCAGGTGGCGTGTTGGTCGGTGATGATGCAGGTTTCTTAAACCCTGCCAAAATCAAAGGTACACACACCTCGATGAAGTCAGGTATGTTGGCGGCTGAAGCGATTTTTGAAGCGTTACAAGCAGGCCGTGAGTATGACGATGTGGTTGCTTATAGCACCATGTATAAAGAATCATGGCTGTATCAAGACAACTACGAAGCGCGTAACTTTGCCCCAGCCATGCACCGTATGGGTCAATGGATGGGCGGCGCCTTTACCTTTATCGAGCAAAATTTGCTTGGCGGTAAAATGCCTTTGACCATTCATGATAATAAAAGAGACTATGATCAGCTAGAGCGTGCGGCGCATGCTTATCAGCCAACCTATCCTAAGCCAGATGGTAAGCTGATATTTGATAAGCTGTCATCAGTCTTTATCTCCAACACCAACCATGCCGAAGACCAACCGACGCATTTGAAACTTACCGATCCTACGGTGCCTGTTTCAATTAACTTACCGCTATATGCTGAACCTGCGCGTCTGTACTGCCCAGCTGGCGTTTATGAAGTGGTGAAAGATGCCGAAGGTGCTAAGTTTGTTATCAATGCCCAAAACTGCGTGCATTGTAAGACCTGTGATATCAAAGACCCGTCACAGAACATTACTTGGGTAACGCCAGAAGGCGGCGGCGGTCCTAACTATCCAAACATGTAAATCATGTTTGAGATAACTATGGTTTAATAAAAAACCGCTCTTAATTCATAAGAGCGGTTTTTTTATGCTTGTAGCTTCAACAGCATAACTTTTCAGCTTACCAAAAAAATCTAATCAGTCCATGCATCACGGTTGGCTTCATCTTTTAGTTTCACAAAGTCATCGGGGTCAAATTTGATTTGCTCGCCGGTTTTGCCTTCTTTAATTTGTCTTTCATAATCACGCAAAATTCTAAGCGCCACTGGCGACAAGATTAAAATTGCTATCAAGTTGACGAGCGCCATGAGACCCATTGATAAGTCAGCGAAGTTCCAAATAGCAGGTAAGCTAGCAATAGCACCAACAAATACCATGCCCAAAACCATAAAACGGAAAATCATAATCATGATTTTGGCATTTTTTTCACCAGAGATAAATTCAAGATTAGACTCGCCATAGCTGTAGTTGGCAATGATAGAGGTAAACGAGAAGAAGAAAATCGCAATCGCTACGAAAATCACACCCATATCGCCCACATACTGCGACAGTGCCAACTGGGTTAATTGAATACCTTCTTGTTCGACATTTGGATCGACGACCCCTGAAAGTATAATAATCGCCGCGGTTGCCGTACAGATAACCAGCGTATCCATAAAGACACCGAGCATTTGCATAAAGCCTTGCACAGCTGGATGGTCAGGATGGCTTTTTGCCGTCGCTGCCGCATTGGGTGCTGAACCCATACCCGCTTCGTTCGAAAACAAACCGCGTTTGATACCGTTAATCATCGCCTGCGCAATACCATAACCAATCACACCGCCCGCCGCTTGCTCAAAGCCAAAGGCCGATTTTACGATCAAGGCAACGGCTGCTGGGAATTCGCTAAAGTTGGTGATAATAATATAAAGCGCCAACAAGATATAAAGAATCGCCATGACTGGCACGATTTTACCTGCAATACGCGCAACCGAGCGTAGTCCGCCAAATACCACTGGGGCGACGAGCGCGACCAGTATTAACCCTGTCATCCACGTTGGAACGCCAAACGCTTCATTGGTAGCCTGCGCAATCGTATTCGACTGCACGCCATTGAACGCCAAACCAAACGCAACCAGCAGACAAAGCGAGAAAAATATCGCCAGCCAGCGCTTGCCCAAACCTTTTTCGATATAGTAAGCTGGTCCACCGCGGTAAACATTGTCATTATGCGGCACTTTATAGGCTTGTGCTAAGGTTGACTCGATAAAACTGGTCGACATACCGACGAGCGCCGTCATCCACATCCAAAATACCGCGCCCGGTCCACCAAGATAGATAGCGATCGCTACCCCTGCTAGATTACCGGTACCGACGCGCGCTGCTAAAGACGTCATCAGTGCTTCAAACGAGCTGATACCGCCATCTTTACGGCCTTGGTTTGACACCCGTAATAACTGCCACATATGACCAAAGTGACGAAACTGAATAAAACGCGTAGCAACGGTAAAATATAGACCAGCCCCAATCAACACAAACATCAACAATCCGTACCAAGGATTGCTGGCGATTAACCAATCATTATTACCCCAGATAATACTAACGCCGTAATTCACGATGTTATTAAACCAGCCTGCTATGCCGTCACTCATACCTACTCCTCACTTACGTTTATAAATGTTACTTATTTTTATATAGAAAGATATTTAACTAATTATACCGCACATAATTCTGCTAAAAATCTCTACTAATAAGATACCGTGTGCATTCTATAGAGATTAAGACGCCTACTACTATCAAATTTGGTTATTAAATTAGAAAAACTATTTATGAAATAAATGTTACTTACTATTGAAGTCCTATAGAATGGAGAATGTAACAAATCAGTAGCATTGGTTAGACATTTAACGTACGATTTCAGTAATATTAAATGTTCTAAACCCTTATAGAAGTCTACTCTATTACCGACCACGTTTTTTAACTACGATAGAGTGGATTTTATAGATATTAGCATTCGGTTGATATTGACTTATTGGCATGAATGACTAACGTATTAACAACTTTAAGACTCTTGTCAGGAAGACGGGATCGTAAAAAGACAGCGGATTGTTGACCTTCATCGTTTTTCCTCGATAAATCCCCTTTTTTTTCTGCAAGACACTCTTAAAAACCCTAGCATTTATGATGTCGTTTATTTGATTAAGTCAGCTTAATGTTAAATAAATGACTACTAAATCTCTTTATGGCTGGTTCACGTTTTAGTATTTGGTTTTTATTATTTTTCATTTGTGCGCATTTTTTCAGCTAAGCTGTTGAGTCATTTTGTATGAATCGTCTATAGGATGGTTTTTTTATAGACACAATTTCGCTTGAAGCGATAGACAAGAATAACTCATTAAGCTCAAATCAAATATTATGTTTTTAGGCAAGACAAAAGGAGTTGTCCTATGGAAAACCACAACGATCCATCTGGTTATTGGCGTGCCAATATCCGTCTCATTATAGGTTGCCTCGTTATTTGGGCCCTCTGTTCATACGGTTTCGGTATTTTATTTCGTCCATTATTAACAGGGATTCGAATAGGCGGTACTGACCTAGGATTTTGGTTCGCTCAGCAAGGTTCCATTGGCGTATTTATCATTTTAATTTTCTTCTACGCATGGCGTATGAATAAGTTAGATAAACAATATGGTGTAGACGAGGAATAGCCCTATGAGTCAATTTACGATTAATATTATTTTTGTAGGTCTATCTTTCGCTTTATACTTCGGTATTGCATGGTGGGCACGCGCAGGTTCAACCAGTGAGTTCTATGTTGCTGGCGGCGGCGTGCATCCTGTAGTAAACGGTATGGCAACGGCTGCTGACTGGATGAGTGCAGCGTCATTTATCTCGATGGCAGGTATTATTGCTACTGGCGGCTATGCGGCCTCAACTTACTTGATGGGTTGGACGGGTGGTTACGTTCTACTGGCCATGCTGCTTGCGCCTTACCTACGTAAATTTGGTAAGTTCACGGTTCCAGATTTTATTGGCGACCGTTTTTATTCTAAGACCGCAGCGATGATTGCCGTGGTTTGTTTGATTATTGCCTCAACCACTTACGTTATCGGTCAGATGACCGGCGCTGGGGTAGCATTCTCACGCTTCTTGGAAGTGGATAATACCACCGGTCTGATTATTGCCGCGGTTGTTGTTTTCTTCTACGCCGTACTTGGTGGTATGAAAGGGATTACCTACACGCAGGTTGCGCAGTATATTGTTCTTATGATTGCTTATACCATTCCTGCGGTGTTTATCTCACTTGAACTAACAGGCAATCCGATTCCGGGTCTTGGTTTGTTCTCAAACCATGTGGAAGCCGGTATTCCTATCTTAGCTAAGCTTGATCAAATCGTCGTCGACTTAGGCTTTACCGCTTATACGGCTGACGTGCCAAACAAGCTAAACATGGTGTTATTCACTTTATCACTGATGATTGGTACCGCAGGCTTACCGCACGTTATCATTCGATTTTTCACCGTTCCTAAAGTTGCGGATGCGCGCTGGACAGCTGGTTGGACCTTGGTTTTCATCTCGCTACTATACTTCACTGCCCCTGCAGTAGGTGCAATGGCGCGTCTAAACCTAATCGATACCATCTATCCACAAGGTGTTGAAGAGCCTGCTATCGAGTACGATCAACGTCCAGACTGGATGAGAACGTGGGAAGACACGGGTCTTATTAAGTATAACGATTTAAATAACGATGGTCGTATCCAGTTCTATAGTGATAGCGGACTTGGTGCAGCTGAGCTCGCAGCAGCGGCTGCCACTACTGACGGCGGCGATGTTGCGGCAACGACGGCGGCGGTTGAAGAAGCAAAAGCTGAGCATGCTTTAGAGCGTGATGGTATCTTTGTCGATAGAGGCTGGGAAGGTAACGAGCTTGATGTCAACGCTGATATCTTAGTACTGGCCAATCCGGAAATTGCACAGCTACCAGGTTGGGTTATTGGTCTTATCGCCGCCGGTGGTTTGGCAGCAGCGCTTTCAACGGCAGCGGGTCTACTACTTGCTATCTCATCAGCGATCAGTCATGACTTGATTAAACGTAACTTAAATCCAAACATTACCGATGCAGGCGAGCTAAAAGTTGCCCGTATCACAATGGCGATTGCGATTGTGGTTGCAACATGGCTTGGTATTAACCCGCCAGGATTTGCCGCACAGGTTGTGGCACTAGCCTTTGGTATTGCAGGTGCGTCACTGTTCCCTGCGCTGATGATGGGTATTTTCTCAAAACGTGTTAACAACTTGGGCGCTATCGCTGGGATGTTGACGGGCTTGATTAGTATCTTGGTGTATATCTTTATCTTTAAAGGCTGGTTCTTTATCAGTGGTACAGCAAGCTTCCCTGATACAGAAGAGTATTGGTTGTTCGGTATCTCGCCACTATCATTTGGTGCGGTTGGTGCATTACTGAACTTTATCGTGGCATTTATTGTTTCTTATGCAACGACGCCACCACCAGCACATATCCAAGAATTGGTTGAAAGTGTTCGTTCTCCACGTGGAGCTGGCGGCGCAATCGATCACTAATCTAGACGATATTGTGTGCTATTCTTTGTAATCTAATCACTCACCGGCAGCAGCTGCTTGTGAGTGATTTTTTTATCTTTTTATGAATTGGTTTTAAATGCGCTGATGGCGTTAAGGAAAAATCTTATGCTTTTTGAGTTTATCGCCACCATAGCTGCCGGATTTGGTATGGCTGGGATAGCACTAATCATCACTCATCTCAGCAAACTGGCAGGAAAAAAAGCCCCAAGATGGCTGATTCCATTATTTGGGGCGATTGGTATTTTTGGCTTTCAAATCAGCCAAGAATATAGCTGGTTCGAGCAGCAAACTGCGCAGCTACCTAACGGCGTGCATGTGGTGAAAAAAGTTGAAGAGAATACTTGGTTTCGTCCTTGGTCATATATCAAACCACAAACCTTTCGCTTCATCGCCGCTGATAGCGGACACGCTCGCGCCAATGCCGATAATCCAGATGTTTATTTGGTTAATTTATATTTGTTTGAACGACGTCGAAGTGTGCAGCAAGTACCGCAAGTTGTTGACTGTACTACCCCTGCCCGCGCCGATTATGTATTGCAAGAGAAAAATAGTAAGCTGAACATTGATGAGCATGTGAAGCAAACCACTAAGTGGCGACCGTTAGAAAAAAATGATCCGTTATATATCAACGTTTGTATTAATAAAAATTAATAACGCATATTGATACTGGTATAAGCATGCTTTGAGTTTGCCCCCAATAATAAGCCGGCGCATAGTCCGCCAAAATGCGCCGCAAATGAGATACCTTGCTGCGGCATCAAACCTTGTTTGATGGTCAACCAGTAACCAGTTCCCATGACAATACAAGCAAGCAGATAACCCCAGCGCCGCGCAAATACTGCTCCGCCTATCATATAACCCAGCATCGCAAAACAAAGCCCCGACGCGCCGATATGAATCGACAACGGCGAACCGATAATCCAAGTCACCAATCCTGACGCCACGATCAATTTAATTACCGTACGATAAGCATTATTTTCAAAGAGTCCGAACAGAAATAAAATCTGTAATAACGTCAACGTATTGCCAAGTAAGTGAGAAAAGTTGCCATGCATCGTCCATGACGCAAAAACCCCAATCATACTGCCTAAATCTAACGCACGTGGCACAATACCAAAAACATTCCATAGTCCGAAAAATAGTGTCTCATTGAGAAAAAACATGCCCCACATCGGTATAAGAACAAACGCATATAAGCCGAAAACTTGCTTAACTCTGCGTGTTATTAAGCTAAATAATTGCTGCCACTTCATAACAAACCTTATCTCTTAAACCTTTGAATGTTATTAAAACCCTATTGCTCGCTCACAGAAGACCGTAGGCTTTTTACAGGCTTAAATGACAATGATGAGGTGTCTTCTTCTGCCGTTTATACACTCTTGGCATGCAGCAATGAGGTCGAATGATAAGGAACCAACGCCGTTGGCATAAAGTCACGCGCCGCATCAATATGTTTAACCGAATCATCAAAGAAGATATGTGGCGCAAAGGTTTTTAATACTGCCGTCTTTTCAAGTCCGCCCAAAAAGAATGCCATATCGAGATCGACACCCCAATCACGTAGTGTTTTAATAGCACGCAAGTCGGCAGGGGCATTTCGTGCCGTAACCAAAGCGATCTTCATAGGAGACGTATGCAATCTTGCAGGCAAACGCTCCTGCATTTTTGACAACTTAATCAATAGCTCGGCATAAGGGCCTTTTTCTATGGGCAAGTCACGCATTTTAGCTTCACGCTCATGAAAAGCGCGCAAGCCTTGTTGCTTATAAAGCAGCTCACCTGAATCATCAAATAACACCGCATCACCATCAAAAGCAATACGTAGCTGCTGCGTATCAAGCTCATAAGTATTGACCGGAGTGGCATCCAATATCGCACAAGCACAAATATTGGCATCTGCCACCTGCTGCGCATCATCACGATTGGTGGTCAAAAACAAATCCACATTAAAATCTTTAATATAAGGGGCAATAGGGCTTCCAGAGATAAATGCCGAGCGCGAAATGGTTAAGCCATGCTCACGAATCGCATTGAGCACTTGAATACCCGTATCCGGACTACTTTTCGAGACAATCACCACTTCAACCAGCGGTGTATCGACACCTGAACTCTGCCCTTCACAATCATGGCAATAATGATTTAAATTTAGCAACGCTTTAATAAGCGGATAACCGGCACCGATGCTGAGCGGATCGTTTTCACGTTCAGCCATATAATCACGGAATTCTTTAATCGCTTCGTGAGGTCGCTGCTGCAATAACGCTACCAAATGATTTTCAGATTCCGACAAATCAAATAAAGCCGTCGCTGATATCGCAACAATTAAGGTATTGGTAAAATCTACAGCCATATTTTCCTACTCATTTTTTTATATACAATAAATTTCGCTCTTATAAAGCAGTCTAGCAATTTAAGCCAAACCCGTAAGTAGGCTTTTGATTATAGTATTTTATCTTTGGCCATAAAAAACTCCGATTGAGCCACTTATGGTAATTACCCCCGCATAAGCTTCACTGTCTTAATATGCAAATTGCTTTCCAATATATTACTCACTCTATGGTTACACATTGTTACTACTTATCCTAAACTACCGTTTCTAAACTTTTGTAAAATTATTAAGGTATTAAATTCTAATTTATAACTTTTAGGTAGCTGATGATGCTAAAAAAAATTTTTAAACCCAGATATGTCAAATATGACCCGAAATATATTACCTTGAGCGATGAAGATCATGAAACCATAGAGACGATTACCAACGATATTCGTCTCTATGTCAAAAAAAGTAAAGCGCTAAATGACATTGACCACCATGTACGCGCTGTCCATGCCAAAAGCTATTGTGGTCTAAAAGCTAAGTTTGAAATACTGGATGATATTCCTAAGGAATACGCGCAAGGGCTTTATGCAAAGCCCGGTATTCATGATGCTGTCATTCGTTTTTCCAATGCCGCCGCCGCGATTAGCGCCGATAGAAGACTGGGATTAGGGCAAGGATTGGCTATTAAGATATTCGACGTGCCTGGTAAAAAACTGGCACCGGACGAGGAAGATAGTACTACTTTTGATTATGCGTTAGTCAATGGTCCTATATTTTTCACCAATAGCCTGAAAAACTACGCCTATCTTTCGAAATTAAATTTTGGCTTAAATGGTTATTTGGGAGATGGTTTACGGGGTAAAGGCAAGTTCGTGTTTCATTGGTTGACTAAATATGGGAAAGAATTCCCTGATATGGAAGGTCTACGCTCACTGAACGCCTTTAGAAAGCTAGCAACCATTCCACCCAAAAACGCTTGGTTATACGATTACTTCTCCCAAGGCGCTTTTCGTCATGGAGACTATATGGCAAAAATCAGAGTTACCCCTACCAAAGCGTCAATGGATAAAATTAAACGTACCAATATTCACTTATTTACCGAAGACGAAGCGATTCGGCCAGCTATCATTGAGGAGATTAAAGAACATGACTATCAATTTGAAGTACAAGTTCAACTTTGTCGTAATATCAAAAAACAACCTATTGAACAGCTAACCAAAGAGTGGAAAGAGTGTGATGCTCCATTTGTCACGGTCGCAACCTTGACCATACCTTGCCAAGACGTGCCTGATGACGGCAATCTTAAAGCAATAGAAGATTTGAGCTTTACCACTTTCCGCTGCTTGGAAGCCAATCGCCCTATTGGCGTCATACAACATTCTCGACTACGTGCTTACCAGGCCTCTTCTAAGGCTCGTCATGAGCATAATAACGCTAAGCGCAAAGAACCGACTAGCTTAAAAGAGGTTTTTAGCAAATCAGCGACCGAGTAATTACTTATGATGATAGTCTAAAGATAGTAGACAGAGCCATCATTATTGCAATCTAGCTTAAAGCAGCCAAAAGAAAACCCCCTTCTACATTAGCAGAAGGGGGTTTATCTTAAGAATAGAGAGCTGACGATGACCTACTCTCACATGGCCGGAGCCACACTACCATTGGCGC
>NZ_DAINDI010000043.1:15460-26588 GCF_036731945.1 Psychrobacter sp. | reverse complement strand
TTCAACAGTCATTTTAAACCGCCGTAGTCATATTTCTCATTGTGTAGTAATTCTTAATATGGGTGTCTTATTCTACGAAAAAATTACTCAAATTAGCATGGCAAAAACGTAAGTAGATGCATAAGTTTTGTCAAAGGACGGCAAACAAGAAGCGTCTAGAACACAGATTTGTAAAAGCATTTTTAGAAAATCGAAGAGCAAACTTTATTTAATTTGTAAAATTTATGCGCTTTTGTAAATTTATATGATGCGAGAAATAACTGATTTTATGTCTGTGCTATAGTAAAAATACTTACGGTCAGCTTTAAGCCGTTTTTTGCTTTAAGGTATAGGATTGCAGACCACAAGAAGCTATTTAAAAGAAGCAATTAAAAAAATCACTATTAACAAGGACGTTACTATGAAACACATACTTATGTTATCTGTTATTTCTGGTGCATTAGCGCTTAGCGGCTGTTCTACGTTTAACAATATGCTGGGCAAGGACGATTCTGGCATGCATGAGGTGCAAGCGACCACTAAAAATACCGCGCCAGTTGCCAGTAAAAATGGCATGTTGGTCGATGCAACCAATCATATGACCTTATATACCTTTGATAAAGATTCTATGAATAAATCAGAATGTGGCTCAGCTTGTCTGGTTGCTTGGCCAGCGTTTTTGGCACCAAGTAATGCCAAAGCCTCAGGGCAGTTTGCCGCCTTTAAACGTGAAGATGGCAAATATCAATGGGCGATGAATAGTAAGCCGTTATATTTTTATGCCAATGATACCAAGGTTGGCGATAAAGATGGTGATAACAAACTTGGCGTTTGGCATATCGTAAAAACTAAATAGCGTCAAAACCATTTTAATACCAATAAAGCAGCAGCTACCTATAGCTGCTTTTTTAACGAGTTACTGATAGAAATTTTTAACCTATCGCTATAATCTGATAAGCGCTTAACGTGTGCTCTTATCAGATAAGCGACTTGCATCGAGCAACAAAAACCGTTAAAATCGCGGTTTGATTTTCCCGCTGGGGAAAGGCTAAGTGAGCAGCGGTGTGGTGTTGGGTGCTGGAATAAGCCAGTGACGTAATTGCCAGGCTGACAGATGTCCTTAGTGCCTCAGTTACGTATGTGAGCGTGCTTGATAGTCAAAATGCCATTAAGTAACAGCGCTGTACATACATCGGACATAGAGAGTTTATTATGCGTAAAGATATCCATCCTAATTACCAAGAAGTTTTGTTCCATGACACCAACGCTGACGTGTTTTTCTTAACTCGCTCAACCGTTAATACCAAAGCCACTCGTGAATACGAAGGTAAAGAATACCCATACTACCCACTTGATATTTCAAGTGCGTCGCATCCATTCTATACTGGCGAACAACGCAAAACGTCTACTGAAGGCCGTGTTGCAAGCTTCAACAAACGCTTTGGTGCGTTTGGTGGCCGTAGCAAGAAAGCTGCTGATTCTGCTGAATAATTTATACTTATGGTATAAATATATGTCGCGAAGCAGTCTTTTGCTAAGCAATAAAAAACCGCTGACTATTCAGCGGTTTTTTTTATCTAAATTTTAATGTTAAGTATTTGCACTACTCAGCTACTTAACTTAGTAGTCGACGAATCTAGCAACTCCACAATCAATTCTGCCACTTGCTGCGCCCAATAACCATACATCAAACTGCTTGGATGAAAGCCGTCGCTGGCAAACATCACTCTGATATCGATCGGCGTGCCGTTAGAGTGTTCTTCTATCATGCGCGCAAAGTTCGTTGCCATATAGGTAACATGATCGTGAGTAGCACAGATTTGCTGCAAGCTATTATCAAGGATAGCGGCTTTGGCACCAACGAAGTTATTCAATGGCGCAGGTATCGCAGGCATTTGTGCCATCGGAGGTAAGCTTAAAAAAACCAGCTCGCGTACGCCAAATTTACGCTGGGCGATAGCAATGATGTTTTCAATTTGCTGTTGCCATTGAGCCGCAGAGACTTTAGAGGTGGTGTCATTAACGCCGACACTTAATACCATCACATCGATAGGTTGGCTCGGTGCAGGCAACACATAAAGCCTGCGCAAAATATCAAAGCTGGTATGACCCGTGGTCGCTTGCAACGACCAGTTTAAGGTATCAAAAGCGCTTTGGATAGCAGGCTGCTCAGTCAAAATAGGTATCAAATGACCAACCAGCGCCTCTTGTTGGGTTTGACTACCGACGCCAGCCGCTGCCGAATCACCAACGACCATCAGGTTCAATATATTATTGCTTTTACCCTTTGAGGTAATAGGCGAGTTATTGAGCTGAACCCGACCATGACGCTCGCCATTTGGCTCAGGCAAGCGTACGGTATCACGCTTGATTTTGTACCCTTGATAAAGGTAAACAGGGGCTAGCAGCACGTCCTTGGCAGCAGCGGTTATTTTATTTTGCATTTTTTTAGTAGCTACCATCCTGCACGCTCCCGAATCGTAGTGAGGTTATCTTCAATAAGTAATTTACCATCGATATATACATCGCGTAATAGGTTATCTTCAGCTGTCGTTAAATCATCCGCTTTAATGGTTTCTATGTTGCCTTTGCTATTTTTTATGAGTGCCAAACGGCCTTTTTTTGAGCGTTTTGAGCGACTGGTGACGGGGTCCTTATAGATATCTTTCCATACGCCATCGATAGAGATGGCGCTGGCTTTCATCGCCCAGCTCATGGTATCGCGATTGACTTGCTGTAGGAGCCCGCCGCCCATGCCAAAGGTGATATTGTCGGCGCTAAACCCTGCGTTTAAGACTACATCGATGATTTTACTCAAGCTTTGCGGACTGATACCATCGCCTTGAATGACACGTACATAATCAGGCAGCACTTTATAGCCTTTACTATTCACAGTCGTGCCAAATTTCACAGCCAAGCGCTCCAAAGCTTCGCGCACGACTTTTGCCGGATCACCACTGTCTGGTCGAATAACTAAAGTGCCGCCCATATTTTTGACATCTTCTTTTAGGCTACCGCCCCAAATATTATCAATGGCATTCCATAAATCATAGCTGTCAGATACCACAGAAAAACTTTTACCAGCGCCGCCAAACTGTTCAATCATATTGGCAAAGGCGGCGGCTTCTCCGTCGCGACCCCAAGCTGTCATAGTGCTATGCTCAGCGGCAGGAATAGAAAAGGCTGCCATCTCTTTGTCCATGTGATACCAGCGGCTGGCGGCAACCAAGGCCGTCATCGAGTCGGTACCAGCAAAGTTCACCAAATGCGCAAGACTACCGAGTGCCACAGATTCTTGGCTCGAAGCACCGCGTGAACCAAAATCATGTAAACGGAAAATCAGTGATTCGGTATTGTCGGCAGATTTTTCTAGTGCCTGACGTATGATGCCTTTGCAATAATGAGAGACGCTAGCAACCGTTGAGGGATACCAAATCGCCCGCAGTAGCGCCGTTTCGATATAGCTTGGTAGCCAATAGAACTCAGGGTCAGTATTGATAATTTGACAGACCACATTGGATGCCGGAACGACGCTGCCTTCAGGAATGGCTTCGATGCGCAGTGGCAGATAACCGCCATGCTTATCTACCAACAGCTCCCAGCCAGCACGGTTAAAGGTCAAGCCATGGACTTGAATGACCGCTTCGGCTTCATCAATATCTTGATGGGTAATCGGCGTGCTAAGGTATTCTTTGATAAAGGCTTGCAAGCCAAAAAATACCACATCGTAGTCGCCTTTACGCGCTTCGATGTAGCTTGACAGATACTCGCTACCGCTTGGATACTGCACCCAATGGGAGGTTTTATAGCTGTCGCTATTTAAGATTAAATTATTTAAATTGCTGGTGTACATCACAGAACTCCTCTGCTTTTAGATGCCGCAGCTGTTTTTTAATAACCGCTGCGGCGGTGAGCCATTGCCGTCTATCGGCGCTGGCGTGAAAAAAGGTTAATAAAAATTGTATAGGCAAATAGTAACAAGCTATAAGCCAACCATTTTAGCGATAATCGCATAATGGTCTTCAAACATCATGGTCGCATCAAGCTCTGCAAGTGGTAGCCAAAACGCTTTGGCTGCATCGTCGCCACCTTTTACTTTTGGCAAGCCTTTTGGGTCATTTTTTAGCTGAAAATAAAAAGCTTGAGTAATCGTACGCCCACGCGCCGAGCGATAAGGGTCGTCAAAGGTATGCTGGCTGTGGCAAGAGCCACGTAGTACCGGTTCAGGCACTTTTAGACGGGTTTCCTCGCGTAGCTCGCGGATACAGGCATCAAATAAGGTTTCTTTTGGATTCAAAAATCCACCCGGTAATGCCCATAGCCCGCGTCCTGGCATACTGCGGCGCTCAACCAATAAAATATGCCCTGATTGCACGACGAGCGCATCAGCGGTCATAAAGGTTGGTGGATAAGGCGCAGACTCCCATTGTCTTTTATATTTATCGACGAAATCGGCTTCTTCATGCAGGTTTTGATAAATATCGGTCTTTTTGAAGTCATTGAGGACGTTGCGGGTCGACTCAGGGGTGCGCTCAGGCGTTGGCGTGGCGCCCATTAGGTAGCTGTCACGAATAGGGGTGGCGGATAAATTGTGATAATTGGGCACAGAAACCGACGCCCAATTTGGGAATAAGGATAAATAATACGATGAGCTGTCTTTTGAATGACCAATCAGCCCAATATCGCCTTCTAAATCGCCGGTGACGGATTTGACGCCCGATTGCACATATTGTAGCCAACGCGTGTCATTGTAAAGCGCATCGTCGAGTGCGACGCAGTGGATACGCGCCGCTTCTGCTGACGAGTAGGCGTTCTTTATCATCGTCGCGCGCTCATCGACGCTAAATGGATTACGCAAACTGCGCGGGAGGTTGGCAGAACCGATCAGCATAATGACGTTATCAGCACGTTTTAATGCTTCATCGACCACTGCCTTATGCCCGCAGTGAAACGGCTGGAAACGTCCAATAAATACCAAATAACGGTAGTCTCTATTGTTGTTTTTATCCGAGCTTTTATTCGAACCTTGCTCTGCTGATTCACTCATAACGGCCAACTCCTAACTTACTGCTATCAATTATCAATTCAAAATGTCTCAAAGAGGCTAATACTGACACAGCCTATATCTGGCTGACAAGTATAAAGATGTTTAGTGCGGTGACTTTATCGCTTTAACGAATTTTAGCGCTTGGTTTTTGCGCTATGAATGTTATTTTAAAAGACAATATTTTTATAGATATAAAAGCAAAAACCCTTCTAAATGCTAGAAAGGTTAAGGTTAGAAAGGTTTTTGCAAAAGCTTGGAAAATTAAAAATATCAAATCTCAAGTGTTTTGATTTTTTCTAAGCCTTGCTGCTCAATGACGGCAGTCAAACCTTTATCTTCTTCAATACGTTTGACAAAGGCATCAAGGTTTTTATAGTCAGATAGATCAATCTCAAACTTTTTCGCCCACGTTAGGGTGATATATAAGTAAATATCAGCCGTGGTTTTACTGCCTGTTAGATAATCAGTTTTACCGAGCTGTTCGTTGGGCAGTCTAAGCAAATGGGCGATTTTTTCTTTGGCTTTTTGTTTTAAGCTTTCTTGTGCAGCATTGCCTTCAACGAAGCCATCAGGGCCAAAGAGCGGGGCAAAGGCTTTATGCAGATCGGCATTCAAAAACCCTAGCCAATGCATCATTTCACCTTTACCAGCCGGTGAGGTATCTGAGCCAAATATATTGGCATCGGGATAGCTGGCATCGATATACACTTGGGTAGCGATGTTTTGGGTAATGATAGTGTCGCCATCGACGATAGCTGGCACCGCTCCTTGCGGATTGATACGTAGATATTCTTCTGATTTGACCGAATCATGATCTAATAGCTTGAGCTCGTAATCTGCGCCCGTCCATTCGAGGGCGGTGTGCGGTACAACGGCGCAAGTTCCTGGTATGACATATAACTGCATAAATTACTCCTTTGGATTTATTATGGCGTTCAATCCAGTCTAAACAGCCAATCTGGCTAAGTCAGTTATATTGTGTGAAGTTAGTTTTAGGAGATGTAGCATTATGCTGTTTGCGTCATTTGACCTATTCTAATCTGCAAGTTTACCCTGCATGTTGCTCAATCCATGCCGCTACCGTTGGCCAAATCTCTTTGGCAGCCGTACGACTATTTAAAATGCGGCTATGGGTATAATCGTCTAAGACGCCATGACTTCGCGCATATTCGCGAAAAACGTTGGCAGATTTTTTGTTGAGCGAGTGATTAAAGTCGTTGAAAAGTGACAGGCAACCTTGAGTTGGCGAGATGAATTTATCACCTTTGGCGCTGATAGCATAAATGGGTACAGTAATATTCGGCATATACTGCCGATAATCAAAAATCGCACTTCCAGGAGTATTTTTCTGGCGAGCGCTGCTATCAAAAGCACTTTTGTTAATACCATTCGCATCTATATCACTTTGTTTAATAAAACTGCTGTGAAAGTTTTTATGCAAATTCCACTCATACCATTGATTCATGGTGTGATGGCTTTCATTGATGGGTCCCAGTTTGAGTTTTTTGGCGGGTATATAGCCAAATAGACGCGTAAATAGTTTAGCGGCGACTATTTTAAAATAGTTCTTCGGATTGACGATGGCGCCGTACACTTGGCAAGCGAACATGCTGATGCTATTTATTTTATCGTTATACTGCGGATTTTGAATGAGAAACATCGTTAAGCAAGCGCCGCCGCCGCTATGGGTGACGCAGTGTAAATTGTTGAGCTTTAATTCGTTAAATAAATAATCGAAAGTGGCGGCAAAATCATAGGTTGCAACGGTTTCGAAATTGAATTTGTCTGTTGGGTTTGAGCTTGCACCATGAGCGCGCCATTCCATGATATAGCAATGATGGCCAAGTCCAGCTAGGTATTCGGCGATTTTTAAACAGGTTTTTTTGTCCGAAAAAGTGCCATGGGTTAAGAAGATATTTTGTCCTTGATGCGCATTAAGGTTAGATAATTGATGGCTTTTTTCATTATTAAAAACTTTCCAAATAGCGATTTGTACGGCATCTTTGGTGGTCACAAAGTTTAGATTCTCAGTCAACATACTGCTCTCTCAAAATAGTTAAGATTCTGATATTTATTCTTTTAAAATTTTCATAAGCTCTTTAGTACATTCTACGCCCGCTAGACTTGATAAGTCTGCACGCCGTCTTTATATACTATGAAGATAAAGGCAGCTTACTATAGGTAAGCCTTATTAAAAATAGCCATCGCTTAAAACCTCAGCGCTTAAAAACCGCTACTGCCAATTCACACTAGCCTAGTCGGAATTATGCGTTAAGTGCGCTATAATAGACACCATAAAGAGCCATAAAGAAATTTTCATCACGGTCAAAGCATTAAAACGATAAGCCAAAATGATGGTAATTTCATTAGTCCCAACCTCACATAGACGACACAGTAGACGTGGCCAATATAACGCTTGTGTCATAACACATAGGAAGCATTATGAGTGAACACAATCCAACTGATACTCAAGTAAACCCTGCTGCCGATTACGAGTCAGCGTTAGATACTGAGCAAACCGAAGCTAAAAGTAACATCACCATCACTGAAGCGGCGCAAGGGTATTTGGCAGATTTATTAGCTAAGCAAGATACCGATGGTATCGGCGTGCGTATTTTCGTCGAGCATCCAGGCACACCGCGTGCCGAATGCTGTATGGCTTATAACCAGCCGGGCGAAGAAGATAGCGCTGATTTAAAATTGACTTATGATGATTTTTCTGCCTTTATTGAAGCGGCATCGGTGCCTTATTTAGAAGATGCGGTGATTGATTATAATAAAGACCGTTTTGGTGGGCAGTTGACGTTCCGTGCGCCAAACTCAAAAGTGCCAAAAGTTGGTGCTGATGCCAGTGTCGAAGAACGTATCAATTATGTCTTACAGTCGGAGATCAATCCAAGCTTGGCCGCTCACGGCGGTGATGTCCAGCTGCTTGAATTGATTGATGAAGAAGGCGTTGGTTTGACCGCGATACTAAAATTCGGTGGTGGTTGCCAAGGCTGTTCAGCGGTTGATATGACCTTACGTCAAGGCGTCGAGGTACAGCTAAAACAGCAAATTCCAGAGCTGACGCAAGTCATCGATGAAACCGACCACACACGTACAGAAAACGCTTACTATAAATAAAAATTGATGAGTCGTTATAAAAGTAGCGCCGATATCATCTAGGAATATGCTTATTAGTTTAATTGCTTATAAATATTGCTTATGAATATTTGTCATTAAGAGATGAAAAATTTGCTATTCTTTTAATAAAGAAGCTGGGTTATGATTAACTCAGCTTTTTTTATGACTTTTTGTTATAACCATTTTTGATAAATGAAATATGGGTTTAATAACCTATTACTACCCCTCTAAATATCCCATGACATTTTAGGAGCACCTGATGAGTGACGGACAACCAGCCAAGCAGAATACCCAGCGCCTTGAAACCTTAGCCATTCATGCCGGCTATAGCGTCGAGCCAACCACCAAAGCGGTCGCCGTGCCTATTTATCATACCAGCTCGTATGCCTTTGATAATACCCAGCATGGCGCCGATTTATTTGATTTAAAAGTTGCTGGCAACATTTACACCCGTATCATGAATCCGACGACGGCGGTATTAGAAGAGCGTGTTGCCGCACTTGAGGGCGGTATTGGGGCGCTAGCGGTTGCCTCTGGTATGGCGGCTATCACTTATGCTATCCAAACGATTTGTGAAGCAGGTGATAATATCGTCGCCGTATCAACGCTATACGGCGGCACTTATAATCTATTTGCCCATGCGCTGCCGCGCCAAGGTATCGAAGTGCGCTTTTTTGACCACAAAAACCCAGAAGCGATTCGTGATTTAATTGATGATAAAACCAAGATGGTCTTTGCCGAAAGTATCGGTAATCCATTGGGTAATATCGTCGATATCCAAGCACTGAGTGACATCGCCCATGAATATGGCGTACCAGTGGTGATTGATAGTACGGTTGCGACGCCGGCGCTGTGCCGTCCATTTGAGTTTGGTGCTGATATCGTCATTCATTCATTGACCAAATACATGAGCGGTACGGGCACCTCAATTGGTGGCGCGATTGTTGATAGCGGAACTTTTCCTTGGGGCGATTATCCTGAGCGCTTCCCATTACTAAACACCCCAGATGAAAGCTATCACGGCGTAAACTTTGTCAAAGACGTCGGCGCAGCGGCCTTTATCGCTCGTGCTCGCGTCGCGCCTCTACGTAATACTGGTGCAGCAATCAGCCCACTCAATGCTTTTGGTATCATGCAGGGGATGGAGACATTGAGCTTGCGCATGGAGCGTCATGTGCAAAACGCCCAAGCGGTTGCTGAATATCTACGCGACCATGACAAGGTTGCTTGGGTAAAATATGCTGGTCTACCTGACCATCCTGAGCATGAGCTTGCGCAAAAATACATGAAGGGCACGCCATCTGCCATTTTAACCTTTGGGGTAAAAGGTGGCCTCGAAGCAGGCGCGCGCTTTATTGATGCGCTGCAACTGATTACGCGCTTGGTCAATATCGGTGATGCTAAGTCGCTCGCTTGTCATCCAGCCACAACCACTCATCGTCAGCTTAACGAGCAAGAGCTAGAAAACGCGGGTGTTAGTGCGGATATGGTGCGTCTATCAATTGGGATTGAGCACATTGACGATATCAAAGCTGATTTAGAGCAAGCACTGGCTGCTGTTTAATGAAGCAATTGCTTCTTTCTATTTTATAAATACTAAAAAGCCCATATCCGATGATATGGGCTTTTGCTTATTAGATGCTAAAGTTTTGTAGGCAATCCTAAATAAAAGCGCGAAAATATTATAAGGTGCTACTGGTATAGTGAGTGAAAAGTGATACCGATACATCACGCACGCTGCTGATATCAATTTTTCTTGCTTGCTGTGCGACTTCGTCGCTCCAGAGGCCGCGCAAAATTTATCCCAGCAGCACTATCTTTTATTAGGAGTAAACTAGAAACGCCATCTCAGACACTTAGAAACTTAGATTTTAGCGCTTTAGTAATCAAATAATCCAGCCACTAAACCGTTAAAACGCGGCGCGAGATATCTTGATACTCTTGCGATGATAAACGTGGACCAAACTGCTGAATCACTTGGGCGGCGATTTCGCTGGCAAGTCGTCCACATTCTGGCAAGCTATAATGCTGCGATAAAGCATATAAAAAGGCGCCAGAATAGTTATCACCGGCACCATTGGTATCAATGACATTCGTAACAACTGGCGTCGGAATCTCATAAATTTCAATATCAGACTCATCATTTGGCTTATGGGCGATGATAGCGCCATTGGGACCATCGGTAACCACCGCCGTTTGGCAATGCTCAAGTAGGGCACGCGCCGCAGCTTTATGCTGTTTCTTATCGGTGAATAATTTGGCTTCTTCACTATTACAAAATATCACCGCGACTTTATTGCCAAGCATATTAAGTAAGCCTTCTTTGGCAAACTTTACGACGGCAGGATCGGCAAAGCTGACGGCAATTTTGGCACCATGGATACCAGCTTGTTGGCGTAGTTTGGTCATCGCAGGCTGAATCCCTTCGGACATCGCTAAATAGCCTTCTAGGTATAGCCAGCCTGCTTGGGTTAATGCTTCAAAATCGACGTTATCAGCGGTGATATCGCTTGAGGTACCAAGGAAAGTTTGCATGGTACGCTCACCATCTTCGGTCACTGCTACCACGCATGAGCCCGTCACGCCGCCTGCATGAATCGACTGCGGGGAGGTGGTGACGCCCGCTTCGTGCAAGTCTTTTAGGTAAAACTCGCCTTGTTTGTCATTGCCGACGCGGCAAGCATAGAAAGGTTTACCGCCCAAACTTGCAAAGGCATACATTGCATTGGCCGCTGAGCCGCCGCCTGCTTGTTTTGATGGTTCAATATCGGCCAATTTAAAATACGCCAATAACTGCTGCTGCTCTTCGAGTCCTGCAAGCGTCATATTGCCTTTGGTCAGGTCGGTTTCTTCTAGCGCTGCATCTGACAGCAGATATTCGTGGTCAACCAAGGCATTACCTATCGCCATCACATCGTACATACTGTTTCTCTCCTCAATGAATTTATCAGTATTTAACCTATATTTTTTAGCTGA
>NZ_DAINDI010000043.1:5444-15450 GCF_036731945.1 Psychrobacter sp. | reverse complement strand
GCTTGTAGTTCAAGCAGGCGTTGATAAAGTGCGTTCTTTTTGACACCTGTAATATCAGCGGCCAAAGCGGCAGCTTTTTTAACTGATAAGTCCTCTAATAAACGCTGTAATAATTTATCGTGGATACTGATATCATCATCGTCCTGCGCTGCATTTACCCCGGCGACGACCACGACGATTTCACCGCGTTGCTGATTGTCATCGGCTTTGACAAATTCAACCAATTCGCTAAGCGTACTTTTGTGCACGGTCTCAAAGGTTTTGGTCAATTCACGGCAAAACGTCACTTCGCGCTCTGCCCCAAAGATAGCAGCCATATCTTCTAAGCTAGTGACAATACGATGCGGCGCTTCATAAAATATCAAAGTTTCGGTACGTGAATTGAGCGCTGTTAATTGTTTTTGGCGACCGTGGGTTTTGGCTGGTAAAAAACCAATAAAGCTAAAACGGTCTGAGGGCAATCCTGCAACCGATAGCGCAGCAATAGCAGCAGAGGCACCAATAATAGGGGAGACGCGAACACCAGCAGCATGAGCGGCTTGTACCAATTGATAACCGGGATCGCTAATCAGCGGCGTACCAGCATCACTAATCAAGGCAACCGAATGACCTTGCTGAATCATCTCAATGATTTTGGGCGTTTGAATGGCGCTATTATGTTCATGATACGCCCAAAGCTTATGATGACCTTTTTGTTTGGCAGCGCCATCAGAGTCGTTTTCGGCAGCGTTTTTATGGTTGTGTACGGTTACTTCATCTGTATCTTTGTCACCTTTGGTGTTAATACCAAAATGTGACAATAACTTGCCTGAGGTGCGGGTGTCTTCACAGGCAATGATAGCAACTTGCTTTAAAATATCGATTGCGTGCGGTGTCATGTCGCTTAAATTACCAATCGGCGTGGCAACGATATAAAGACAAGCTGGCATCGCGGTAGGGCTAGACATGAAAACCTCGGATTATTAAGAAATTGTCTTAAGAAATAGCATTAAAAACGCATATGAAAAGCGATTATGAAAACGCGAAAGTGGTTAGTTTAGCATGATGTGCTATGATAATTCTCAAATGTTCCGCTGACCGATAGCCATGATAATAAAAGCCCGTGATGGTAAATAACAAACCTCTAATCCTGACTTCGCCGACCCAGCGTCAAGGCAGCCGTTTTGAGCAGCAGGCGTGTGCGTTTTTACAAGCGCAAGGCTTGATATTGATTGCGCAAAATTGGCAACAACCAAAAGTGGGTGAGCTCGACTTAATTATGCTAGAAAAAGGGCAGGCGTGGTCGACACTGGTATTTATTGAAGTGCGGCAACGGCAACGTTCAGGATTTGGTGATGCGGCGCTTAGCGTGACGAAAAGTAAGCAGTATAAAATTATCAGAGCAGCCCGCTATTTTTTGCAGCAGCATCCTGAATATAATGATTATGAGTGCCGGTTTGATGTGATAGCTTATGATACCAATACTAAAAATAACAGCAGTGACGTTAAAGAAACACCGTCAAAAAACACTCAACCAGAATGGCTGCAAGGGGCTTTTATTGCCTCGGCTTGGTAGTATGTTTCTTTAGATCGATTATGTTTGAAATCAAGTTGGTTTAAAGATTAAGCCCGATAACTGGTTAAAAGTAAATAACCGTATTAAGCTATCGTTACCAAAAGCCTAAACGCCTCGGGTAAATATTCAGTAAAGTAGCGCCATTAAAAAGTCATTAACTACATAAAGCTATTACCATTATTATCAAGCGTCACACTATTAATTACCAGCTACTCACCAGTTAATCACATCATGTTCTAAGAGGTAAATCATGACACGGATGCATTTGCGTACTGCTATTTTTGGTTCATCACGCCGTAAGGCGATTGGCGTTATGCTATTGACCAGCATCGTTGCCACAGGCTGTACCACCAACTATCTGACCAATAGCACAGAAGGAACGTATGGCGTACCGATGACCGAGCGCACCATTCCGCAGCGCCTGCTTGACCGCAGTATCGAGCATACCGTCAAGATTAACGTCTATGGTCTGCAAGAAAATTTGCAGCAAATCAGCCGTATGAGCATTGATAGTTTTAATAGTGAGGTGTTGCTCACCGGTGAGGTGCCAACGCAAGAGATTAAGACAGAAATTGAAAAAGTGGTTGGCTCTATGCCAGATGTCCGTCACGTCTATAATGAGCTGAATGTGAGCGCCTCAAGGGGCTATAGCTCAACCGTTCACGATGGTTATATCACCTCCAAACTACTGGCAAAAATAGCCTCTAGTAATGGCGTGAAAGCCTCGCAAATAAAGGCGGTCACCAATGATGGCGTGGTTTATATTATGGGTCGCATGACGCCGACGCAGCAAAGCCACCTGATTGATATTGCCAATAATACTGTCGGCATCACAGAGCTGGTGCTGCTGACCACCGTCGTTGACGATAGAGGGGTGAAGATAGGTGAGGACGATATCATGTATGAAAATAATTTGGCCAACCCTACCAGAGGCCCGGCGCTCGATAGTCGGGCAGCGCTTGAGGTCACAAGTGTAGTAGAGCCGCCGATTAACGCTACGCCGATTATCGTCGACGAGAATGGCGCGCCCGTTAATTAGCCGTTATTAAGTTGTCATTATCAAGTTGCTATGTTTACCTTTATCAAAAGTCTTGTCGCGCTAATAAACACAAGAAACCTAAACACTCATAACAGGAACAGAACGATAAATCCCCAGTCTGCCAGTAAGATATAAAACGTAAAAAGTAGAAGTGTGGCTTTAGCCAAAAACGCGCTAACTAAAATTATAAAAAATGAAAAAGCCGTGACTCTACTATTGAGTTTTAATCAACTATGACCAAACGACAAGCTTATAATAGGAATACTGGCGATGAAGGATTTAAGTAAAGCAACCGTACAGCCTGCACCAAGAAAAAATCGCCTACCTAAATCTATCAGCGTCGGTGTGACGGCAGCATTGGCTGTCGGCGGTATTGCGCTCGCGACTCAGCAAGCACAAGCATTATCGGCACTCGCTATTGTGAATGGCATCACCTCAAATGGCGGCGTTGGTGTCAGTAAAAATATCTTGTATGGCGACAAGCCTTTGCAGGATTTAGATATTTATTATCCCAAACCTTTAGCAAAAGCCATGCAGTCAAAAAAAGCGACTGCTGATAACCCAATTAACCACAGTTATCCAATGGTGGTTTTCGTCCATGGCGGCTCGTGGGAAAGCGGCAGTAAAGATGAATACGCCTTTGTTGGTCAGAGTTTGGCACAAGCAGGCTATGTCACGGCAGTGATTAATTATCGTAAAGCGCCTGAGCACGTTTATCCTGATTACGTGCAAGATACGGCGCAGGCCATCGCGTGGAGTTATAAGAATGCTGAAAGTCTGCATGCTGATCCTAAGCGTTTGGCTGTTATAGGGCATTCTGCTGGCGCATTTAACGCGGTTGCTGCCGTCGCTAATAAAGATTTTTTAGCGCCGTATGGGGTGAAACCAAACGATATTGCTGCGGTAATTGGTATCGCAGGACCTTATAGTTATGACTTTCGTAAATTCAGTAGTGCGAGCGCTTTTGGAATAAATGCCACACCCGATGACATCATGCCAGACCGCAATATCAAAGGCGCGCAGCCGCCATATTTATTATTGACTGCTGAAAAAGACAAAGTCGTCCATATAAGCAATACTGTGAAAATGACACAGGCGTTAAAAGCGGCGGGCGTTAAGGTTGAAACAGGCGAAATCAAAGGTGCCAGCCATGCCACCAGTATTGGGGCAATGGCGCCACCTTTACGCTGGGTCAATGACGTGCGTGCCCAAGTGCTGAGCTATCTGGATAAAACGCTGCAATAGTTAAAGGCAGTTGTATAAGACAGTACTGTAAGATGGTCAAACTCTTGTTATAATGGCTAACTTTATATCCACCTATTAAACCCTTAAGGCAGAATATTTTATGAGCATGAACGCTGACGATTTGATTGCATTTTTACAAACTCACTTTCCTGATGCTTTTATTCAAGCTGCCAATCAAGGTACCAAGTTTGATGTACGGGTGGTTGATGCCAGTTTTGAAGGCAAGCGCGCAGTACAACGCCAGCAGTCAGTTTACGCATTGGTCAATGACAAAATTGCGAGCGGTGATATCCATGCGCTCAATATTCAGGCGTTAACGCCAGCCGAATGGGAAGTCCAATCTCAAGGCTAACACTTTTTATTTATGACTAGAATGTGTCGCGCCGGCAATGGATATTGCTGGTTTTATCATTTCTGGTTTTTCATATTTTTTATACTTATCGCTAGGTTGTCACCTTTATGGATCAATTTTTAATCACCGGTAGCAGTCGTATCGCAGGGGAAGTCACCATCTCAGGCGCCAAAAATGCCGCTCTGCCGTTACTCGCTGCTATGATTTTGGCTGAGACCCCAACGACGTTACATAATGTGCCATCGCTACAAGATGTGCGTACCTTGATTGAATTGATCGCTGGCATGGGCATTGATATTCAAAAGCAGGGCGACACTGTCGTTTGCGATACCAAGAATATCGACAATTTTTATGCGCCGTATGATTTGGTCAAGACCATGCGCGCCTCGATTTTGGTTTTAGGCCCTTTGCTGGCGCGTTTTGGTGAAGCCGAAGTGTCTTTGCCGGGTGGCTGTGCTATTGGTTCACGTCCTGTCGACCAGCATCTAAAAGCCTTTGAAGCCATGGGAGCTCATATTAGCGTCGAGAATGGCTATGTCAAAGCCCAAGCGCCAAAAGGCGGCAAGCTTATCGGTTGTAACTTTTCATTCGACATGGTGACGGTTGGCGGTACGGAAAACGTCATTATGGCCGCGGCATTGGCAAAGGGCACTACCGTGCTTGGTAACTGTGCGCTTGAGCCAGAAGTGGTCGATTTGGCCAATATGCTGGTAGCGATGGGTGCTAAAATCAGCGGCATTGGTACTGCCACCATGACCATCGAAGGGGTTGAGCGTTTGCATGGCTGTGAATATTCGGTCGTACCAGATCGTATCGAAACGGGCTCCTATCTTGCTGGTGCTTTGATGACGCGTGGTGATGTGCTGACCAAAAACACTTCAGCACTTTTATTGGCGCCTGTATTAGAAAAATTTGAAGACATGGGAGCGATTATTACCACAGGCGATGATTGGATTCGCGCGCAAATGAAAGGTCGCCCACTACCAGTCAATATTCGTACCCAACCACATCCGGGTTTTCCAACCGATATGCAAGCGCAGGTCATGGCGATTGCGTGCCTTGCTGACGGTACCAGCACCTTTATCGAAAATATCTTTGAAAATCGCTATATGCACGTGCCGGAACTCAACCGCTTGGGCGCCTCCATTCAAGTTGACGGTCATACGGCTGTGGTTAAAGGCGTCGAGCATTTTACTGCGGCGCCGGTGATGGCAACAGATTTGCGCGCGTCGATGTCATTGGTCATGGCAGCGGCTTCTGCGGAAGGCGAGAGCTTGATTGATCGTATTTATCATATTGATCGCGGTTATGAGCACGTCGAAGAAAAACTGCGCGCGCTTGGGGTTAATATCGAGCGTATTAATACCAACGCCTAACGTGGTTCATTACCCATTGTTATTGGTATTGACACATAACAAATTAATAATGCCTGTTAAGTAAGGCAGCTAACTGTACACGGACACGAGTCATTATGACTGAAGCAAGCAATAGCTTACCAAATGATGGTTTATTAAACGAAGTAAATGAGGCGTTTTCAGGTTTGACACTGGCGCTATCAAAGGGTCGTATCTTAGAAGAGACGATGCCTCTACTACGTGCTGCTGGTGTTGAATTACTAGAAGACCCTGAAGCGTCACGCAAGCTTATTTTTCCAACTTCAAACCCAAATGTGCGCGTGTTAATTTTACGCGCCAGTGACGTGCCAACTTACGTTGAACACGGCGCTGCTGATTTTGGCGTGGCGGGTAAAGATGGGCTGCTTGAGCATGGCGCCAATCACGTTTATGAATTGCTCGATTTGCAGATTGCTCAGTGTAAGCTGATGACAGCGGGCGTGAAAGGTGCGCCGCTACCAAATCGTCGTCTGCGTATCGCGACCAAGTACGTCAATGTTGCCCGCGCTTACTTTGCCAGTCAAGGACAGCAAGTCGATGTGATTAAGCTATATGGTTCAATGGAGCTTGCGCCATTGGTTGGTTTGGGTGATTTGATTGTTGATGTCGTCGATACCGGCAATACACTACGCGCCAATGGACTTGAAGCGCGCGACCATATTTGTGATGTGTCGTCGCGCCTTATCGTCAATCAAGTCAGCTACAAACGTAAATTTGCCCTGCTTGAGCCGATTTTAGACAGTTTTAAAAATAGTATTGCTAACGCTTCTTAAATGAGCGTTTATTCAGTATTGATAAAGCACTGTTATTAAACACTAGCAATCATTGATAATATCAAGCATGACTATACAAAATTTTAAACCAGTTTGGCGCTCTAGGATAGATATAGCGTGCTAAACTGGTTTTGTTGTATTTGCTTGCTAGAAAATAAAAGCTCAGTATAATCTGAGTGAGATAACTAAGAATAAGTGAAAATAAGCGGAAATAAGCAGACAGACCAACGTTTTCTTATTTGCTCTTTTATCCAAACTATTTTTTATAGCCGATTTTTATGCTCACCTATAGGATTCAGTCATGCGCCAACTAAGTACCCAAGATGCTGATTTTGACAGTCAACTGACCCAGCTTCTCGCTTTTGAAACCGTCAATGATGTTGAGCTATTAAAAACCGTTGACGATATCATTGCAAAGGTACGCCATGGCGGCGATAGCGTGGTACTGGCGTTGACCCAAGAGTTTGATCAGCATCCAGCGACGGCGATACAAGAGTTAGAGCTGTCTAAAGAAGCACTTGCTGAAGCGTTTGCTACTCTTGATGATGAGGTTAAAAATGCGTTAATGACGGCAGCGACACGCGTGCAAACCTTCCATGAGCGCCAAGTGCAAGAGACTTGGCAATATGAAGATGAGCTTGGCAATCGTTTAGGTCAAAAAGTCACGCCGCTTGATCGTGTCGGTATTTATGTGCCTGGCGGTTTGGCCTCTTATCCGTCTTCGGTATTGATGAATGCGATTCCTGCCAAAGTGGCTGGCGTTGCCGAGGTAATCATGGTGGTGCCAGCGCCAAAAGGCCTGCTCAATCCATTGGTCTTAGCAGCAGCGCATTTGGCACAAGTTGATCGGGTCTTTACTATTGGCGGTGCGCAAGCGGTTGCGGCCTTGGCGTACGGTACCGAGACCATACCAGCCGTAGATAAAATCACGGGTCCTGGTAATAAATATGTCGCTGCGGCAAAGCGGGCGGTATTTGGTCAAGTTGGGATTGATATGATTGCTGGTCCTTCTGAAGTATTGGTCTATGCAGAAGGCGAGGCGCAAGATCGCGCCGATTGGTTAGCGATGGATTTATTGTCACAAGCGGAGCATGACCGTATTGCCCAAGCTATCTTTGTCACGACAAGTAGAGAGCAGTTAGAAGAAGTAGCAGAGGAAATTGAA
This sequence comes from Psychrobacter sp., assembly GCF_036731945.1. GTDB lineage: Bacteria > Pseudomonadota > Gammaproteobacteria > Pseudomonadales > Moraxellaceae > Psychrobacter. Next base: position 7,927 of record NZ_DAINDI010000043.1, on the reverse strand, counting down.
AAAGCCTTAGCAGAATTGCCAAAAGCTGATATCGCCCGTGATTCACTAAAAAACCGTGGCGCGCTGATTTTGGTCAAAGACCGCGCGGAAGGTATGGCGGTGATTAATCGCGTTGCCCCTGAGCATTTAGAATTGTCAGTTGATAACCCTGATGCGCTGCTGAATGAGGTTCGCCATGCGGGCGCTATCTTTATGGGTCGTCATACGCCTGAAGCGATTGGTGATTACTGTGCGGGTCCCAACCATGTATTGCCAACCTCTGGTACTGCACGTTTTTCTTCACCGCTCGGTGTTTATGACTTCCAAAAGAAGTCCTCGATTATTTATTGTAGTGAAGCGGGTAGTAAGCCGCTGGCTGCGACGGCGGATATTTTAGCGCAGCGCGAGGACTTAGACGCCCATGCGCGCTCAGCCCGTTATCGTTATCAAAAAGATAGTTAATAATCCAGTTAGGTAGTTCAGTTTTAATAAGATAATTTTAATATTTACGTTTAATTATTTATGTGGCTAATGAGTAGGATAACTTATGAGTGAGTTAAAGATAGACACCAGACTTTGGTCATCTAAAGCGCGAAATCTGTCACCTTACGTCCCTGGCGAGCAGCCTCAGCATGAAAATTTGTGCAAATTAAATACCAATGAAAACCCATTTCCACCGTCACCAAAAGTCGGCGAGGCCATCGCAAAAGTCTTAGCGCAGCAAGCCGATGAGCTGCGTTTATATCCTGCGCCTGAATCGGATGATTTACGCGCCGCATTAGCAGAGTTATATAACCTTGATATCAATCAAGTCTTTGTCGGTAATGGTTCTGATGAAGTATTGGCATTGGTATTTGCCAGCTTTTTCTTAAAAGAGCGCCCTGTTTTAGCGCCTGATATTAGCTATAGCTTCTATCCAGTTTACGCCCATACCTTTGGTATTGAGTTGGTACAAATCGCCCTAGAAGCCGATTTTAGTATCAGCCCTGATGCTTATCGTCAGCCTTGTAGCGGTATCATTATTGCTAACCCAAATGCGCCAACGGGTATGCTGTTATCGCTTGCTGATATTCGTAAACTTGCTGGCGAGCATTCAAACTCAGTGGTTGTAATTGATGAAGCTTATATCGATTTTGCGCAGAAAAAAGAAAATGGTTCAGAGGCAGAAGTGTCGGCGATTAGCCTAATCAATGACTGCGATAATATCCTTGTCACGCAAACTTTTTCAAAATCACGCTCGCTTGCTGGTTTACGGGTCGGTATGGCGTTTGGTAATGCGTCATTAATCGAAGCGTTGACGCGTATGAAAAATAGCTTTAATAGCTATCCGCTCGATAAGTTGGCGCAAGCGGGAGCGACTGCCAGTGTCTTAGATGTGGAGTATTTTACCCAGACCTGCCAGCAAGTCATCGACTTACGCCAAGCGCTCAGCACTCAGCTGACAGCACTCGATTATGAGGTGTTACCATCGCACGCCAACTTTGTCTTTGCGCGTCCGAAAAATGGTGATGCTAAAGGTGTGGCGGCTGATTTGCGCGAGCAAGGTATCATTGTGCGTCATTTTGAGAAACCGCGCATCAATGAGTACTTGCGTATTACTGTTGGTACGGCAGCGCAGAATAAGCGTTTGATTGATGCCTTAAAATCGCTACAAACAGAGGCTGAAAGCGTTACTGAGTAATACCTTAATAATGTAAAGCCAAAACAACAAGTTATATAAATAAAAGAGCCTGCTAACGTTATGTTAAGCAGGCTTTTTATTGGTTTTTAATTTGCCTTTTAGATAAAGCGTAAGTTTATTGCTTTATATTGTTTTGAGCTAAAACGCCTAACAGGTTGCCGACTTTATCCAAACATTCTTGATATTCAGCATTGCAATCAGAAGCAACCGTGATACCACCGCCTGCCCATAAGCTGACACGTCTTTCTTGTTCTGACTTATCATTCGATAAGGTATTGGCTTGCAAAGTACGAATTAATACATTCCATTGTCCGCTACCATCAAAGTTCATATAGCCCAGTGTGCCGCAATACGCACCGCGCGCGGTACCTTCTAACTCTGAGATGATTTCAACAGCGCGTTTTTTTGGTGTACCAGTGATAGAGCCAGCAGGTAAACTGCCAAACAATACGGCAAGCGGATGACTATCTGTCTTTAGCTCAGCGGTGATGGTGCTGACCATATGATGCACATTGCTAAAGCTTTCAATCGCAAATAGTTGAGGCACTTTGACGCTGCCAATCTTGGCATATTTACCCAAATCATTGCGCAATAAATCAACAATCATGACATTTTCGGCACGGTCTTTTTCGCTATCGATAAGCTGCTGTTTATAAGCGTTGTCTTGTGCAGTATTTAACCCACGCGGCATCGTCCCTTTAATGGGCTTGGTGCGTATATGATGTTTGCCAGTAGTATCGTCTTTATTAAAGGTAAAAAACAGTTCAGGCGAGCAGCTTAACAATTCAAATTGATAATCTTGCGTATCAACGCTTATTTCACT
>NZ_DAINDI010000043.1:296-5434 GCF_036731945.1 Psychrobacter sp. | reverse complement strand
ATCAATATGATTAACCGCTAAATACCCTGCAAACGGCGCTTGGGTATTACGATGTAGGGCAGGTAAGTAATCAATCAGTTTTACTCCGCTACCATTATCACTGGGAGTATTAAAAGCGCCTTGCCATGCTTGGGTGAGATTGATTTGATAGCAATCACCTTGTTGCAGGTAGGATTGCGTTTTATCAAAGACTTGCTGATAATCTCGCTTACTCCATTGTGCATTTAGTAATAAAGGCGTGGTTTTATAGGACGTTACAAGTGCTGGTTTTTCTAAAGCTTGGTTAGATAATTCCTTATCCAATATATCTAAATATGAGATAAGCGTTTTAACCAGTACGCCTTTTTGTTCGTTATCAGTATCAGTGACGCTGTCTTTTATAGTGAGCTGCCAGCTCGCTTGTTCAGCATTTGGCGTTAGATAAATATCATAATGCCCTAAGGCGGCACAAGGCTGCGCTGCTAGCTCTGAGAAGATACCGTGATCATCTGCCTCATAAGCCTGACTATAAGCAATTAAATCCTCTTGCCAGTCGCTATAACTCATATAGGCGCTAGTAATCGCTTGATCGTTTTTATCATGGCTATCTAAACCACCACGGCAAGTTCTTATAACTTTATAAATAGGCGCTGGCCTATTAGAGTTTGCTACATCATCAGTAGGATAAAAAACCGACCAGTTCATTTTTGGTAATAAACCAATCACAGGTCCTCCGTCGTTATTCAGCCAAACCAGCTGCCAATTTACATTAGGATTTTGGACATATAAGTAACGCTGTAGATGGGGCATTAATTCGGCAGCAGTTAGCCCACCAAAACGCCAGCTAGGGTAAGTAGCTGGCGATAGGGCAGATGCTGACTGCTCAGTTTTAACAGGCGGTGCTAGAGGCATGGTTAAGCAACAAACTTTTTAATAATAAGAGTGGCGTTAGTACCGCCAAAGCCAAAGCTATTGCTCATAAGCGTTTTAAGCTCAACGTCACGCTTTTCAGTGACAATGTCAAAGTCTTTGGCAGCAGGGTCTAATTCTGTAATATTGATACTTGGGGCAATAAAGCCTTCTTGCAGCATCAATAAGCAATAAATCAATTCTTGCGCACCGACGGCACCTAAGCTATGGCCGGTCATTGATTTGGTTGAGCTGATAGCAGGGACTCGACTGACATCATCACCAAACACTTTGGCAATGGCATTAAGCTCAGTCACATCCCCTAACGGCGTACTGGTACCGTGACTATTGATGTAGTCAACGCTCTCTAAACCTGCTTCAGCAAGGGCGAGTTGCATACAGCGGACCGCACCTTCACCACTTGGGGCGACCATTTCAGCACCATCAGAGCTGGCGCCATAACCGACGATTTCAGCCAAGATATTGGCACCGCGCGCTTGGGCGTGCTCAAGACTTTCAACCACCACCATCGCCCCGCCTGCGGCAATCACAAAGCCATCGCGGTCTTTATCGTAGGCTCTAGAAGCAAGAGTTGGCGTGTCATTATACTGCGTACTGACCGCACCCATCGCATCAAACATACACGACTGTGTCCAATGTTCCGCTTCACTACCGCCAGCAAGTATGACATCGGCTTTGCCAAGTTGGATAAGTTCGGCGGCATGACCGATACAATGCGTCGACGTTGCGCACGCGGAGGTTAAAGAGTAGGAGATACCTTGGATTTTTAACCCTGTTGCCAGTGCCGCTGATACCGAGCTGCCCATGGTTTTTGGTACTGCCATCGCACCGACACCGCGCAAACCTTTTTCACGCATCGCATCGACGGCATTGACGATGTTTTCAGTTGATGCACCGCCCGAGCTTGCGACCACACCCACGCGCGGGTTATTGTTAATGGTTTCAAGGGGCAAGCCTGATTGCTCAATGGCGTTTAACGCGCTGACATAAGCGTAGAGACTGGCATCACTAAAAAAACGCTTCAATTTACGGTCAATGCCCGAGGTATCAAGTTCTGCTTGATCAATACTACCGCTAACCTGTGATTTAAAGTCGTGCTCAGCATACGATTCATTGAACGTAATACCTGAGCGCCCTTGTTTAAGAGCATCGGTGACAGTCGCCAAATCATGTCCGATACAAGAGACAATCCCTGCTCCAGTGATAACAACGCGGCGCATATTCTATTCCTTATGAGTAACGATTTTTTGATAATGACCTTTAATAATCGCTTTTAAATGCTTATTTGACAGCCATTTTAGTGCGCAAAAACCTACAATAGGCTGCTTAAATGCTGTTCGATAAATAAAAGTACAACTGTACTTTGAGTAATGGCATATAATAACGTATCGACGGTTTAAAATCTTGGCGTAAGTGTAAAATAACGACAAAATGGTCTTTATTTTTAAACAGCCTTCTTATCGCAACTGGCTGAGTTTTTTGGCCACGCTACAGCAGCAATGGCAGTAAAGTTTTTTGTTAAAGTAGTACAAACCATTGTTAGCTAAGGCGCGTTTAATATATGCTAAGGCTGTTGGCGGTTTAAAATAGGTGATACTTTTAGATACAAAATTGACGAGAGTGATAACATTGTAGGCACTGACAGTAATCGTTAGCATTGGCTAAAATGGCAATCAATTTGCAAAGTTCTTATAAAAGGCTCTTATTAAAAGTTCTTATAAATAATATTAATAACAAACATTCATTCATCATATTAAGGATATAAAGATGGCAAAGCGTAGCACTCTATATAAAGGCATCAGCAGCGTTGGCTCGTTTACTCGTAGTAATTTAGAACGCATGGGCGCAATGATTGATAGTGTCAATGCCAAAAGCGGCAAACCTCGCCAATTTAAGGCAGTCAATCTCGGCGATGAAGACTATCAGCAGGATTTATTTCGCGAGCAAACCTTAAAAGCCACCCAGCAGTTATTAGGTACGCGCTTTGCTACTTATGGCAAGTATGCCAAAAAAATAGTGCCAAACAGTCTGTTTGATTCGACGGTCGATGGTGCTTTTGCGCAGATTGCCAAGCTTGCGTCCAATTGGAGTCAGATTGACCTGCCAAATCAGCATCGCTTTGCCAATATCGCAAACTTAGATGACGAAGAACGTTATGCTCTAGCAACGGATATTGCCAATCAAAACCGTGCTTTGGCGACATTGGGCGGCTTAACAGGATTAGCAGGCCTACCAGGCTTACTTGCTGATACTCTGTGGTTGTTACTTGTTTCATTACGTACCGTTTATCAGCTAGGCGCTATTTATAATAAGCCATTGACTGGTAAGCAAGGCGTCAAAATGGCTTATGAATTACTGGCAAGTGCCGATTTGAGCAAAATGCAAGAGAAGCAGGCTTTATTAGCGGGTATTGGTATTGGTAAAGGCTTGCTTGATAATGCGCAAAGCAATGGTTTGCATAACGAGCTTAAAAACCTTGGTCTAAAAAATAAAAACGTCAATTTTTATGCCGAACAAGTAGATAATATTGCCAGCCAAATTGGCATTAACTTAGATAACATCAACTTATTATGGGTACGCCGTTTTCTACCGGCCACTGCGGTCATTGTTGGTATGCGTTACAACAGTCAGCTGATTGATGAAGTGATTGGCGTGGCACAAGCGACATTTGCACCAGAAGCCAAACTTGCTAACCGTGCCATTACCGACGATAGCAGTAGCGAAGCGCAGGTGAAGAAGAACACCGACAGTAAGAATGAAGAGCAAAGCCCTAAATCTGACAATGAAAAAGAGGACACAAATAAGGCAAAAGACGATAAGGCCAAAGCTGAAAACAACAAATCCAAGGCTGACGACGATAAATCTAAAGCTGACCAAACAGAAAGCGAAATAAAAGCCGCATCAGAACCTGTGTCTAAAACCACCGATGAAGAATCAGTAGATGAAAACTACAAAAAAGCTCAGGCAAGTAAAAAAGATTAACGTTTTAGTCTATAGCGGTTTAACTATAATTTACTGTATGAAGGCAGAAGCTGATATAAATCGGCTTATGCCTTTTTTATAAATATGACTTTTTTATGAAGGTATCTTAAGGCTAAAAAAGTATCTAAAATTCAAATTTTGCCTTGAAAAATAAACAACCAACTCCATTAATAGGAAACATCGATTTTACCATCTTGCAATGAAACAATTGCTCATCTTAAAATCTGTTGCTTACCGTTAAGTCTGCTACAATCTTTGCTCATGCACATCTATCGAATGTTGTAAAGGACAACCGCTCATAAGTGGTTGAAATAGCAGCAACAACTCTTTATAATACACTGTCCTAAAAATGGGTGTTCCGAAATCTGTCGTTAATGTCAGATTGCTGGCGCATTGGCCCATTTTTTTGTTTTATACCAAACGGGAGAAGGATGCCTTATGGCAACAACTAACCAATTGATTCGTAAAGGTCGCAAAACCATCAAGGAAAAGTCAAAAGTTCCTGCGTTGGAAGCGTGCCCACAACGCCGTGGTGTATGTACTCGTGTATATACTACTACCCCTAAAAAACCTAACTCAGCCATGCGTAAAGTATGTCGTGTACGTTTGACTTCAGGCTATGAAGTATCAAGCTACATCGGTGGTGAAGGTCATAACCTACAAGAGCACAGTGTTGTTCTTATCCGTGGTGGTCGTGTAAAAGATCTACCAGGTGTACGTTATCACACCGTCCGCGGTGCACTTGACTGCGCAGGCGTAAAAGACCGTAAGCAAGGTCGTTCTAAATATGGTGCGAAGAAGCCTAAAGTTTAATAGCTAATTGCTATTAAATAAGCTGATTTGTATCACCCATTAACTGTGCATGGGGCTGGTGTTAGCCGTATTTTTAAGTTATTAATTGACGCTATAACATACCGCCATGCAGTAAGGCTGACTGACAACTCGATATAACGCCATCCAATATGTAATTGGTGCGAGATTGTGAATGTCAGACACTCCTGAAGAAAAGGATTATTATTATGCCAAGACGTCGCGTCGTTGCTGCCCGTGAGATCCTACCGGATCCTAAGTTTGGTAGCCAAACTGTTGCAAAATTCATCAACCATGTCATGAGTCATGGTAAAAAATCTACTGCTGAGCGTATTGTTTATGGTGCTCTTGAGACAGTAGGTCAAAAGCGCAACATCGAAGATCCAGTCGCTTTCTTTGAAGAAGTTTTAGAAAATGTCCGCCCAATGGTCGAAGTA
>NZ_DAINDI010000043.1:0-231 GCF_036731945.1 Psychrobacter sp. | reverse complement strand
TTGCGTCTTGCAGGCGAATTGAATGATGCTGCTGATGGTAAAGGTAATGCTATGAAAAAGCGTGACGAAGTTCACCGCATGGCAGATGCCAACAAAGCATTCTCTCATTACCGCTTCTAAGCTGGTTTTATTCTCTAAATTTGGCTTAAATGCTTAGGATTAATGGTTCCGACCAGTTAATCCTAATATTGTTGATTTATTCTATTGATTGCCGCCATCATTATTGGATTG
>NZ_DAINDI010000042.1:26292-26655 GCF_036731945.1 Psychrobacter sp. | reverse complement strand
AATGAAACTCTCTCGCTAATGGGTGTTTATTCAGTATCAAAACACTTTGTAAACGCCCTTCCCTTTCGACTGGGTGGCATTATACGCGCTTTTAGTAGGGGGTCAAGCTAATATCCATTTTTATTTTATATATATTATAACTTATTGAAATACATCACTTTAAATAAGTTGAATAGAGCATTAGTTTTTTAGAAAAACTCCATAAAGCTATTACTTCATTAGGATATAAGATTCTTAAGCCGGATATACATACACGAATAATAGCTAATGTTGAGACTTATGAAAGAAAAAACTTACAGTCATTGGATTAATAATTATCTAGCTTAAAGCAGCCAAAAGAAAACCCCCTTCTACATTAGCAGA
>NZ_DAINDI010000042.1:24303-26282 GCF_036731945.1 Psychrobacter sp. | reverse complement strand
TGGCATTATACGCGCTTTTAGTAGGGGGTCAAGGGGGTTTGAAAATTTAAATTAGTATATCTTCTAACCCCTTGATTGCTTAGGATTTAAATCTGAGATTTTGGCTTTAGTCTTACATTTTACTCTTTAACGTGGTTACGATACCTGATAATGCATAGATGATACCGATGGCTAAGATGCCCACTGGGATATCATATAAGATGATACTCATGACCAATACGCCAATAATAAGCACAACAAATGGCACTTTCTTCTTATCGAACTCTTTAAAGCTATAGTATTTGACGTTACTGACCATCAATAACCCGCAGATAACCACCCATGCCGCAAATAAGAACATGATGCCAGTATCGTATTGTCCGACCCATTCGTTATGATCGACCGCAACCATGACAGCGGCGGTAACCAAGATAGCCGCGAGCGGACTTGCCAAACCGACGAAGTACTTTTTATCGACTATACCAACTTGTACGTTAAAACGTGCTAAGCGAAATGCGGCGCACGCGGTAAAGACAAACGCACAACCAAGACCGATACGACCTAACGGCTCTAAAGCAAAGCTATAAATCAGGATTGCAGGCGCAACGCCAAAAGCCAACATATCAGCGAGTGAATCATATTGCTCGCCAAAAGGGCTTTGGGCATTGAGCATACGCGCAACACGCCCATCAGCGCCATCAAGAATGGCGGATAAGAAAATCGCTAATGAGGCTTTGTAAAACTCGCCTTGGGTACTGGCTAAAATAGAATAAAAACCCGATAGCAAGGATAAAGTGGTAATCAGATTCGGTGCTAAATACACACCGCGACTGACCACGCGTTTGCCTTCGGCGACTTCTGCTTCAATCACCTCAAAGGTTAAGCCATCATAATTGTCATTATCCGCTAGGCGAATATTGAACTCATGCTCATCGACAAAAGGCGGCTGGGTGGCAGCACTATCTTGTAAGAGCGGCTCTTTTACCAAGCCGTCATTCATAACCTTGTCAGTTACCAGACTGTCCTTTGTAAGGCTATCTTTGCCCATACTACTTGATGATTGATTCGTCGTCATAACGATATCCTTATTCGCCGACCAGCCAGCGCACATTGGTGGCACTATCGGGAGACATGTCTGGGGCATCTGCAACTTTTAACACCGGCTGCAAGAAACGCAAAATATCACGCGCATGATTGTCAAATTGCCAAGGCGGATTGATAACGAGTAACCCTGTACCATTTAAGCCGACAGCGATGTCGTTAGGATAGATATTGAGCTCGCAGACCAATTGACGTCTCATTTCAGTCCGTTTTAGCTTTTTGTAAAACAGCTCAACCGCTTCCATGTTTTTAATTGGGTACCATAACGCGTAAGTACCTTGTGGCCACTTATTATAAGAATGTACCAATAAATCAATCAGGCGGGTAAAGTCTTTATGCTCTTGCTCGTAAGGCGGATCAAGGAAAATCAGACCGCGCTTCTCTTTTGGTGGAATCACGGCGGCGATACCTTCAAAAGAATTGCGATGATGAATACCAATCGGCAATTTATGTAGCTGATAATTTAATGCATCGTATTCACTGGCTTTGGCTTCAAACGCTTCACCGCGCACGCCAGCATCAGGATTTTTTTCAACATGATGGGCAATCCACCACGGTGAACCAGGATAGACTTTTTTGTCATACGTAAAACGCGCTTGCTTAATGCCTTCCATATAGTCTTTGACGGCCGCCGGTGCTTTTTCGATATCCGCTTTTAATAAAGCTTGGATACCGCCTTTGGCTTCACCTGTTTTGCGCGCCTCTTCACTGCCGAGCGAATACAGTCCACGGCCGCCGTAAGCATCCAGCACATAAAAAGGTTTATTTTTTTGCCCCAATTGATTCAGCAGTTGTACCAATAAAATGTGTTTAACAACATCGGCAAAGTTACCAGCATGATAGGCGTGTTTATAGTTCATAAGATCAAAAGTTTAAATAAGAAAAATTGCATCTATGGT
>NZ_DAINDI010000042.1:23320-24293 GCF_036731945.1 Psychrobacter sp. | reverse complement strand
AGGCAGAGTAAAAGATAACGATGGTTTTGGTAAAAAGGCATGGATTGGCTGTGTATTGACAGTGAATGGCATGTTTATTGATAACGGCGAGGCAAAATGACGCAGATTATTAGCAATCTTGAGGTAACACAGTTAGTCGTTGATCAACCGATTGGACAGGATAATCCTCCATTATTATATCCACCGAGCGATGATAAAAATCAAACACCGCTCACTCAGCGTGAATTACAATTTTCCGACTTTGATGTCGATTGGCAAAATAAGCTAACCGATAAACAGCTAGATAAGTTTGTAGACGATGGCTGGATGATTATTGACGATGTGTTTGAAAATAAAGCGCTACTGGCTCTGCAATCTGAGAGCGGTTTTATTGACTATCGTGACGCAGAGCTGACGGCCGGCATTCGGGTTAGCGATATTCGCGGTGATCGCATTCGCTGGATTACCGAAAACTTTTTTGCAGGCTACTATTATTTGCAAAGTATCAATGCGCTTGCTGCTTTATTCAATCAAAGCTTGTTTGCTGGTATTCGCCATAGTGAGGCACATTACGCTTGTTATCCGGTAGGTTTTGGCTATCAATGGCATAGCGATAACCCGGCTGGACGTGATGAGCGCGTTATCTCGGCGGTGTTTTATCTCAATGATGATTGGCGTGATAGTGATGGCGGTGCGTTAGAAGTAATCGACAAACATGGCATCAATCATAATGTCATGCCTGTTGCCAATCGACTGGTCATATTTGATAGTGACTTACAACATCAAGTACAAATTGCCCATCGGCAGCGCTATTCTATCGCGACTTGGATGCGCCGTGATGGTCTAGTGCCTTTTGTTGAGGATAATATTTAAAGTCCATTAGCTATTACTTTAAATAAGCCTCGTTAATTAAGGATAATGACAATGCATAAAACCTTATATAGAAGCTTGCTCTTACTTGTTATACTCCCTCTGACTGTGAGCTGCGAGACAC
>NZ_DAINDI010000042.1:12143-23310 GCF_036731945.1 Psychrobacter sp. | reverse complement strand
TAATCATCAAGCCGCTACTCAAAAAAACAATGAGTTATTTTTTACCTATTATTTGCCAAAATCCACGCCTGAAGAACCTCTCATAATTAATCCGACTGCTATTACTACTGAATTCAAATATGAGAATGGGTGTCTACTTGCATTTGATGGAAGCAGATGGATGACACCTGTATTTCCCGAAGGACATGCAACTTTTAATAGTCATCATAAGACTTTAAGACTATTAGGAACGAGTTATAAAATGGGTGATGTGATTTCTGCAGCTGGCTACGTGCATGCTTACAACAGTGACAAAGTTAAAAATTATAGTAATAGCCCAGCCGAAAAGTGCATTACAGAGTATCTAGCAATATATTACGGCGATTATGAAAAAATTGACTTGGATAAAAACTAAATTTTTTCAGACCTCAAATTATAAACATCAAAACAACATATCTAGGACTGTCATGAGTTCAGAAAATAATAGTAAAACCCATCAACAGCAAACGCTAGAGCTAAGCATCGCCCTACTTGAACGTCCATCCGTCACCCCAGATGATTATGGCTGCCAAGATATATTGTCAGAGCGTCTGACGCAGGCTGGGTTTGATTGCGAATTTATGTATTACGGTGATAGACAGGCAAAAGGCGAGCAAGCGGAAGTCAAAAACCTTTGGGCGCGCCGTGGCACCACTGATCCGGTTATTTGTTTTGCTGGTCATACCGACGTCGTTCCTACAGGCGACGAGAACAATTGGACTTATCCGCCATTTACGCCAACCATTGCCGATGGCTATCTATGGGCACGCGGTGCCGCTGATATGAAAACTGGCATTGCTGCTTTTACCGTTGCCGCTGAGCGTTTTGTCACTAATCATCCTACGCACAATGGCTCTATTGCTTTTTTAATCACCGCAGATGAAGAAGGCCCGTCCATCAATGGCACGGTCAAAGTCATTGAAACTTTAGAAGCGCGTAATGAGAAAATCACCTATTGCTTGGTTGGTGAACCATCAAGTACCAACACGCTTGGCGATATCATTAAAAACGGTCGCCGCGGCTCATTGGGCGCACAGCTTACCGTCACTGGCAAACAAGGTCATGTTGCCTATCCGTATCTGGCTTGCAATCCGATTCATGCAACAATGGCGGCATTAGCAGAATTAACCAACGCCACTTGGGATAACGGCAACGAGTATTTCCCTGCGACTTCTTTGCAAATCTCCAATATAAATAGCGGTACGGGCGCAACCAATGTCATCCCTGAAAAGCTAACCGTTATCTTTAACTTCCGCTTTTCCACAGAAACGACGGAAGAAGAATTAAAAGCGAGAACTCATGCTATCTTTGATAAATATTTTGAAAACAATAAAGCCAGTTATGATATTAACTGGAAATTATCCGGTCAGCCATTTTTAACCCCTGAAGGCAAACTCGTATCGGCCTGTCAGCAAGCGATTAAAACAGTTGCTGATATCGACACTACGTTATCAACCTCTGGTGGCACCTCAGATGGACGCTTTATCGCGCCAACCGGTGCGCAAGTGGTTGAGCTTGGCGTACGTAACGCCACGATTCATCAGGTCGATGAAAAGGTAGAAATAGATGACTTAGGCAGATTGGCGCAGATATATGAGGGGATTTTGGAGAATCTGCTGCTTGATTAGACATAATTTATAGAAACAAAAAAAGCGCCATCTGCTTCGTATTTGGCGCTTTTTTATTATGATCTTTTATCGATAAGGACTTGAACAACACAAGTCAATTAAGCTACTTACTAGCTTCACTCAATCCCAATATAAACATCAACTTGTCCATACTCTAAATTACCATCAATATAGTGCTCAAAATCGACATTATAAGTGCGAGTATGCTCACAACTTGAGTCGTTAAAGTACTCCCACGCCTTCTCCCACGCATTCATCACGGTATTAGGCATATTGCCTGTTTCTGAAAAGACTAAGTATTTCCCTGCAGGAATGGTTATGGTTACAAGATTGCTCGTATTAGCGACCGCTCCATTATCCGGCTGCGCCTGCTCATTGTCCATTTTCCAACCAGCGACAACATCAAACGCCCCTACTAAATCAGCACTTTCATAATTGTGGTAGATACCATAAATATCCTGACCTTCAGGCAAATCTCCCATGTGGTTTTGATAAAACTTTTGCCATAAGCGGCCTAATTTTGCCGTTTCGTGGCTGATTTCAGCGTGATTGGTGGTGCGTACGCTAATACCCTTGCAAGCTATCGCTTCGGGTAGCTCTTTAATTTGTGACGTCATGATGCTGCCTGCCCTGTTGTGCTATGTGATTTTTATTTTATGTGCGATTAAATGAGCAAAACTGCCTTAATCCGCTTCATCAATCCAATTCATTTGAATCGCTTCTAAGATACCCTCGTTTGATTTTTGCGGATCATCATCAAAACCTTCTAATTCCGTTACCCAGCGATGCAAATCAGTAAAGCGAATGTACTGCGGATCGGTCTCAGGGAATTTCTCATAAAGCTCAATAGCGATATCTAAGCTGTCTGTCCATTTTAATTTTTGCGGGCTCATGGTAGCTCCTTAACTGTTATTAATCTTATACTTTCACCAAACTAGCGGTTAGTTTGACCAGTTGTTTGTCTAATGTTTGTCTAACCATTTACTTGGCAACTTACTAACCCCTATCCTATCAAATTTCGCTAACCGTTTATAGACAAGTTCGTTATACCGCCTTTGTTGCTTTAACTTTTTATTTTGGTTCTGCAGATTTAATCGCTACTTGATGCTGATTCCAAGAATCAATGACCCCATTTGTCTGCTCACCTGTCATATCCAATATCTCTGGTGCGCATTTGCCTTTTTTATCGTTTAAGACAAATTTGGTCATACCAACACCCATGAGCTGATTTTTTACCAAAAAGCGGGTTTCAAAATAGACGTATTTTTTATCCCAGCCGACAAGCGTACTACTTACCGTCATTTTATTGAGGAATTTAATTTCTTTGAGATAGACCATTTCTTGCATGGCAATAATCCAGCCGAGATTTTTAATCCCTTTTTGATGACAGCAGGCCATCAGCCATTTAGTGATGTTTAACTCGATAAAAGACAAGTAGCGATAATTAGGTAAATGGTCGCGAAAGCCCATATCGTGTGGCAATACGCGATAATGGCGTACAATTGGTTTGGTTAATGTCTCGACACTTAGGTGTTCATTAACCATTTGCTGTTTCAGCTGCTGCTTTAATAAGCTGACCATAATAAAAAAACGTATCAACATGTTCATAAAGGAAATCTCTGCACGGTTATTCTGTATTAATTATGAGTAAATATAGCTCTGATAAATGCTGCCTACCTTAACGCAAAAAAAGCCACCTCAGTGACTTTTTTCGTGAAAATATTATTAGTAGATGATTAGCAATTAATGACCGCCGCCATTAATACTACGTACCATCTCTTCAACCATTTTCTTAGCATCACCAAAGATCATCATGGTTTTGTCCATGTAGAACAAGCTGTTATCAAGACCTGCATAGCCTGTGCTCATTGAACGTTTAATAACCATGACCGTCTGCGCTTTATTGACTTCTAAAATTGGCATACCAAAGATTGGTGATGATGGATCATCTTTTGCCGACGGGTTGACGACGTCGTTGGCACCAATCACTAAGACCACATCGGTACTGGCAAAGTCGGAGTTAATCTCATCCATCTCAAGAATGTCATCATAAGGCACGTCAGCTTCCGCCAATAGTACGTTCATATGGCCTGGCATACGACCAGCGACCGGATGAATGGCAAAGCGCACATTGACGCCCTCTTCTTTTAACAGCTCATACAATTCTTTGACCGCGTTTTGAGCACGGCCCTGTGCCATACCGTAGCCCGGTACAATCACCACACTGCTGGCATTAGACATTAGGAAACCTGCGTCTTCTGCCGAACCCGCTTTGTAGTTTTTAGGTGCGCCATCATCTGCGCCTGTAGCGGCAGCTGTCGTACCCATACCACCAAATAAAACGTTTAGTAGAGAGCGGTTCATGGCTTTACACATGATGTAAGATAAAATCGCGCCTGACGAACCAACGAGCGAACCTGCGATAATCAGCATCGAGTTGCCAAGGGTAAAACCGATACCCGCTGCTGCCCAACCTGAAAATGAGTTCAATAGCGACACAACCACTGGCATATCACCGCCACCGATTGGCGCAATCCACATCCAACCAAATATCACGGCTAATACGGCCATCGCATAAAAAGCTGGCAATGAATCGGTCATAAAGTAGACGATACCAAAACCAATCATCGCGATAAATAAGATTGCTTGTACTGGCTTTACCCAGCTGCCTACGAGTGTTTTTGCCCAACTTTTTGCAGCCAATTTACCAAAGGCGAAAACAGACGCTGAGAAGGTGATCGCACCAATAAAGCAACCGATAAACAGTTCAGCACGGGCGACAGCGCCATGCTGTTGCTCAGTATGCAGTACGGTCGCTAAGGCAATCGCCACCGCCGCCAAACCAACAAAGGAGTGCATCAAAGCGACAGTTTCTGGCATTTGGGTCATGGCGACCGTTTTTGCTTTCCACATACCAACGAGTGCACCCAATACCATGGCGCCAATGATTAACCACAGCACAGGGCCTTCGGCTAAGAAAAAGGTCGTTGCGACCGCAATTGCCATCGCCACCATACCAAAACGGTTACCACGAATGGCGGTTTTTGGACTAGAAAGACCACGCAAGGTTAAGACAAAAAGGATAGCACCGATTAAATAAAACCAATCTGCATTTGCTGCAATCATATTTGTTAAATCGCTCATGCATCGCCTCCACTTTCAGTCGTCGCAGTTTCAAGTACTGGCGCTTTTTTTACTTTTGGTTTAAACATCGCCAGCATACGCTCCGTCACCGCAAAACCACCAAAGATATTAATACTGGCTAAAAATACTGCAAATGCACCGAGCAAGCTGGTCGGGGTAAACATCGCGCCGTCAATGGTGACGGTTTGTAGCATCGCGCCGACGATAACGATACTTGATAAGGCATTGGTTACTGCCATCAATGGCGTGTGCAGTGCTGGCGTGACGCCCCAAACGACGTAATATCCGACGAAAATAGCGAGCACGAATACCGTGAAAATCGCTACAAACGGTGTGCTACTCATGGCCGCACCCGCTGGCGCTGCCGCTAAAATAGTGGCAATCATCTAATCCTCCTAAAAATTTGTTCGTGTCTGGCAAATGTAAGGTAATGAAATTCGAGACTGGATGTTTAAGGCTTAGCGTTTAGCAAGACGTACTTGATTGTCATGCGTCACTGCTAACGCCCCTTGAATCTCATCATTCATGTCTAAATTAAGTGCCAGCGTTTTCTCTGAAGCGTCGTCTTTAGCTGCAGGAGCCATTAAAGTAGTGATAAAATTAACAAGGTTATTGGCATATAAATCTGAAGACTGCGCCGCCAGTTGTGATGGGATATTGGCTGCCCCGACGATACGCACGCCATTTGCCGTGGTAATGGTTTCATCAGGCACACTGCCTTCGACGTTGCCGCCAGTGCCAGCGGCCATATCAATCAGTACTGAACCAGCTTTCATTTTGGCAAGCGTTGCCCCGTGCACCAAGCGCGGCGCGTTACGTCCAGGAATCTGCGCGGTGGTAATGACGATATCTGCGTTGCTCAAGGCTTTATCTACCACGGCAGCCTGATCTTTGATATATTGCTCAGAGGGCGTCCATGCATAGCCGCCCGTGGCTTTGGCTTTTTGCGCTTCGTCTTCGCTCATTGGCACGTCAAGCCATTTACCACCAAGCGATTCTACCTGTTCTTTGGCAGCAGGTCGCAAATCACTGGCTTCAACGACAGCGCCTAAACGCTTCGCCGTCGCAATCGCCTGCAAACCTGCAACCCCAACGCCTAAGATAACCACTTTGGCAGGTTTAACCGTACCCGCTGAGGTCATAAACATCGGAAATGGACGCGAGTATTCATTAGCAGCAAGCAATACCGCTTTATAACCGGCAAGGTTGGCTTGTGACGATAAGACGTCCATATTTTGCGCACGTGACAAAGTACGTGGCAATAACTCCATAGCAAAGACGGTTGCACCTTTGGCCGCATAAGTATCTAGCTGGCTATTGCGATATGGGTCAAGCATACCAATGACCACTTGACCGGCTGTTAAATGCTCAGTCACCGCTGCTGGCAAATCATTGACGGTAGTAATAATTTGCGCTTGGTTGATGACCTCGGTACTACTGTTGGCAATATCAGCACCCGCTGCCTGATACAATTCATCAGCGTAATACGCCGCTTGACCTGCACCTGACTGAATGACGACTTCAAACCCTAGTTTACGTAATTTTTTTACCGCGTCTGGGGTTAGCGCTACCCGTTTTTCACTCGCGCTATCTGCACTAATAACACCAATCTTCATACCGTCTCCTTACTTACGTCAAATGACTATACTCACGTTTAATGACTATCTCTTAACACCCGCAACGCATCTTTAAAAAGCACAGGGGACAAAAAAATCTTTGGTCACGGTTGGTTAAGAACTTAAGACCAAAGATTATCAATTTAATAAATGATAGCTCCTTTGCCATCATGCCTTTTTATTATAGAGATAACATCTGCAAACTTTCATTGCCTAATGATGACCCACAAGTAAAATAAAAAGTTAGGCATTTACACCATCATCATAACTTTTATTGTTATATTAAAAACTTTTATTTTTTCTAAAAGCGCGCAAAGCCTGTAAGCTATTAGCTCACGATAAATATAAAAATTGGCTTAAGGTTTGACATATGTCTACGATGACGCTTAAAAATACAAAACCGCTACGACTAAGTCAAGATAAAATACGGCCTAACGTATAATAAGAAAACTTGACCGCTCAATAGAACACCCATTGACCTACTATAAATAAGGAATAACCATGTATTTTTTACTTTCCCCTGCCAAATCGCTTAATGAAAAAGACACTGTGCCAGTCAATCTTGGCAACTACTATAGTCAGCCCGAGCTAATTGAGCATGCGCAGGTGCTCATGAAAGACCTAAAAGCAAAAGAGCCAATTGATTTACAAGAGCTGATGAGTATCTCTGACGATTTGGCGCAGCTTAATGCCAGACGTAATCAAGACTGGGCTTGGAGTGCAAATACTCCCTTTACAGGTGACAACGCCAAACCAGCGGGTTATTTATTTGACGGCGATGTTTATACTGGGCTTGATATGTATCAGATGGACAAAGATACTGCTATTTACGTTAACGAACACTTGGGTATTTTGTCAGGTCTTTATGGCGTGCTGAAACCGCTCGATTTGATTCAGCCATATCGCCTAGAGATGGGCACCAAGCTAAAAAATGAGCGCGGGGATAATCTTTACAAGTTTTGGGGCGAAGAAGTTACTGACACTATCAATGCGCGCATGGCAGATAGTGAGGACAAAGTTTTGATTAACCTAGCTTCTAATGAATATTTTAAGGTAATAAAAAAGAAAACAATAAATGCGCAAATTATCACGCCAAGATTTGAAGACGAGAAAAATGGTCAATATAAAGTGATTAGTTTTTATGCCAAAAAAGCCCGTGGACTAATGGTGAAATATGCTGCTGATAATAAGGTGACCAATGCGGAGCAGTTAAAGCAGTTTGATTTGGCAGGCTATTATTACTGTGCAGATGTGTCGGATGATAAGACGTGGGTGTTTAGACGGGATGAGGCGGCTCAATAGGTAGTTTTTATTATTTACAAATGAATTTATAAATAAAGAAGTATTCAGCTTTATGTTATTAAACTGAATACTTATATAGTCAATCCTCTATAAAAGAGTTACAGCGTTAACCTCGCTTGAAGTATCACATCTATATCTGCATTTGGTTACCTTGTATCTCTTTTAAACTGAATCAACTATAGAAGGCTTTAAATTATTATAATGTCAGTCCTGCACCATTCTTTCTTAACCACTCTTTACGCTCTTGGTAATCTGGCATTACTTTATCAACTTCATTCCAAAATGCTTCCGAGTGGTTACGATAGTGCATGTGGCATAGCTCATGGACGATTATGTAGTCGATAATTTTTGCTGGTGCCATCATGCACTTCCAATGAAAGTTAAGTACACCTGACGCACTACAACTGGCCCACCGAAAACCCATATCTTTTACTTTGACTGAAGTGGCTTTTACGCCAGTTTTAGGTGCATAGTACTTTACTCGATCGGATATACGCTGTAAGCCTTTCTCTATGTAGTAAGCTTCGAATGCTTTTTTAGCGGCATCTGCTCCGCCTTTATCGACTATTTTTCGATTTAAGCAAAAACGACCTTCTTTAAGCTTTAATGACTCAGTTTGCTGATTTATTAGTGATAAACGGTAAGAGCGACCCAAGTATAGAAATGTCTCACCATTAACCCATTCACGAATAACAGATGTCGCATTTAGATCACGCCATTCTGCAAGGTTGCGATAAATCCATAGGCGTTTGCTTTCGACAATCGCATCGACTTGCTCAGGGCTGTAATTGAGCGGAGGACGAACCACAATAATACCATTGCGCTCAATCACGATATCTGTGGTTTTTCTATCTGCTCCAGGTAGTAACTGATAATCTATATCTCGGACTCTTCTAGCATTCACTATTCACCTCCTCCTTAGTACTATTGACTAAAGAATCATGTCTATTTTTAGCCAGCTTCATGATTTCGATAGCAAGGCGTTCACGGTTTTCCTTTAGTTCTTGGATACCAGTTAGTGTTAATGCCGTTTTGATTTTACTACGTGTATTTTTTTGTTTATTGGGATTATTCCAATAATCGATACTACCGACACTCGATTGTAAGGTTTCTACGATAGCTTCCATCACTACTCTCATCTTAGCTTTGTCATCATTGGGAACTTCACCATCTATAAAAGCTTGATTGGCAACATGCTCATAGAAAGTAGTCGCCTCTCGGCTCATACCCTCTTCACCTTGCTTGCGTCCTTGCATTGTTTCAGTACGCAATTTTTCAAGCTCTTCAGCAAGCTTTTCCCAGTGCTCTTGATATTGATCAATTAAGCGCTCAACTTTTTCAGATAAGCTTTTATAAAAACTAGGATCTTCATCATGGTGCACGGTGCAGTGCTTACGAATAGCATGCTCCATCTCACTGGCTTTAGCTTCAGCATTATCACCTGCATTCTTATTAAGCTTTTCAATAAAGTCATCTGCAAATAACTCAACCGGTGCTACTTTAGGATTTATGCCTAGATTCACTAAATGCTTGTTTATTAAATCTTTTACTTTGGCACCCGCATCACCTAAGCTTAGACTAGTATCTTTATAGCGCTCCTTGGTGACATTCAATATATACCCTAAACGCTTGGCAGGTACGCGGTATTTATGAGCCGATTTATGAGGCAAAATAATATCTAAGCTCAGCAAAAACTTCTTTAAGTACACTTCAAAGTCAGCACGAATTTTCTCGTCTTTTAATAATTTTACTGCCTCATGTACCACTGCGGCATCTGTTTGTACATCCGGTAATTCACCTTCAATAAACTCACGAATTCTTTTTACTTTATGCTGCTCAAACAGTTGCAGTAGTCGCAGATAACGCTCTTCTAATATAGGCATCTCAGAGGTAATACTTTTTAAGCCATCAGTTAACTCTTGTTCCTCGCCAGCTGCTGCATACAAAGTTAAAGCATCTGTTAAATTCTCTGTCAGACCAATGTAGTCAACAACATAACCTCTACTTTTTCCTTTTTTCACGCGGTTAGTACGAGCGATAGCCTGTAATAAAGTATGCTCTCTGAGCTTTTTGTCGATATACATGACTTGCTCAATCGGGGCATCAAATCCAGTCAGTAGCATGTCACAGACAATTAAGAAGGCGATACCCGTATTAGCTTTATCAGGATCTTCCATATTAAATGGCTTACAGAAGTTTTCAACGGCATTCATTGCGCGTGCTTGTTTGCGTACTTTAGTAATATAAGCGGCTTCATTAGTGCCATTACCTGAAATGATGACCGCAGCCTGCAAAAACTCAACTCGTTTAATCTGCTTAAAATCAGGCTCCTCTTGCGCTTTTAGCATTTCTATATGGGCTTTGAGTGCAGCATGAATTGCCTCTTGATAACGCACGGCGGCAAGCTTTGAGGAACAGACGACTTGCGCTTTGAATTGGTTAGGGTAAATATGCTCAAGATAATGTTTCACCATATCTTTAGCAATGGCATTGATACGGTTTTCAGCTTCTAGTATGTCGCCTGTCGCGCCATATTTTTTCTTAATGGCCAGTAGTTCCTCGTCACTACGATCTTTGAATAGGTTCTCAAAGCTGCTCTCAAACCCGTGCTTATCATTAAGCGCATCATCAGAGGTACGGCCTTCATAGAGTATTTGTAAGGTGGTGCCGTCTCTGACCGCATCCATGAGTTTATACTCGTCAATATAACTGCCAAAACGCTTATGGGTTTTTTTGGCACCATGTCGGTCTGTGATTAGCGGCGTGCCAGTAAAAGCAATGCGTACGGCGTTGGGAAAAGCTTCAAATACGTTATCGCCTAGATCTGATCCTTGGGTACGATGGGCTTCATCTATCATCAATAAAATACGTGATGAGTCGTTGACTACGCCAAAAGTCTGGCTAGTTGGGATGGCTTGGTAAGTGCTGAGCGCCTCTGATACAGAGTTAGGCATGGCGGTATCCCGCAGCTGAAATTTGTGTACCATGACCATATTGATGTCTGAGCTATCCGTCGCTAGCTGCATGCGTAGGGCTTTGTTGTTCTCTATAGTATTTACTCGGCCACCGATCAGCGTCGCGGTGACGGCAAGCTGATCTTCAAGATCCACACGATCATTGATCAAGAGTATTTTGTAGTCGTTCATATCACGCGACGCTCTGAGCATGCGTGCCACGAACACCATAGTCAAACTCTTACCTGAACCTTGGGTATGCCAAACCACGCCACTTTTATCTTCAGGCGTCTCTCCATTACGCAAACGCGCCATAATCTTATGGGCAGCGCGAAACTGCTGATAACGACTGACGACTTTGATACGCGGGCCTGCATCAGTGTCCATAAACACGCAGCAGGTACGCAGCATCTCAAGTAAGTTCGTTTTATTGAGCATACCATTGATCAGTTGCTGCTGTTGATTCCAACCTTGGGCGACTTTATCAGGTTGCGGCCATTGGGTT
>NZ_DAINDI010000042.1:7182-12022 GCF_036731945.1 Psychrobacter sp. | reverse complement strand
GATCCTTTGTCGCTTTACGTTTATTCATATAGCGCTGTAGCTGTACAAAGGCTTCTGCCATGGGATTGGCGCAGGTCGGCCCGCCTTTTTTGCATTCAACGACGATCAGCGGAATACCGTTGACGAATAGCACGAGATCAGGAACGATAAATTGCTTTACGCAGCCTGGAGTATCGATACGAAACTGATTGATAGCATGAAAGGTATTATTCTCTGGATAAGCAAAATCAATGAGCTTAACGATTGGGTCTTGCTCACCCGTTATCTCGTTGACATCGACTTGTGATTTGAATAGCAGCTTTTGAATGGCTTCATTGGCCTCGAGCAAGGTCCGATTGGGCTGGCGCAGTATCTGATCTTGCAAGTCTTGTAGCTGCTTGTCGGTAAGCCAAGGCTGACCATCGGCAGTGGTGTTGATAGCAGCGACGCTCTTGGCAAAGATATCGGGCAATAGCCACTCACGAAAGTTATGGCGCAAACTCTTGATAGGATCTTGCGGGACGCCCTCGCCTTGGTCGATACCTGTCCAACCTAGCTCAGTCAATTGCGCGAGAAAAGGCTGTTCCACTTCGCTATATTCAGACATGCTCAGCCTCACTTTCGTCAACCGTCACTCGTTTTTTACCTGTTAGTAGGTCGTGCATTAGGCCTTGTTTTTGCTGCTCAAGTTTACGAACTAGATATCTTTCTGTTTTTAATTTAGCTTCAATTTTCTCTGCACGTTTTACTATGGCAAGTTGCTCATCATAATCAGGTTGAATGAACCATAGACTATTTAAAACCTCACTGTTAGCGACATCTCTGCCACCAGCATTAACCTTACACCTGATTTGCCTTCTAATAAGGTCATTAGAAGAAAGTTGGTACTGAAGAAAATCTGCTATCATTTTTTTGGAATCTAATGAAATCCTCATTAAATTGGATGACATAATCCATCCTACTTGCTCGTCTTTAATTACGCTCGAGCGCCCTACATCTGCAACTCTAGAAAAAACAACGTCATCAAGTTTAAGTTTGAAATCTATTAATCTATTAACATCTTTATTCCCAATATAAAGCAACTCTGATTCATTAAACTCACCTTCACCAAGCGAGCCTATGGTAATTACTGGATGCCCTTCTTCTCTCCAATGCTCACCTTTCAGTGCTGAACCGAAGGGGCCTGTACGAAGGTGCTGAACACTATCTTTAGACATTGATTTTAAATGTGATAAATCCCAATCCTTAGGAATCCAACCAATCTGAGTTTCCTGATAAAGCTCAGGCGCTTGCTCACGAGTAGGCCGCAATTTGCCATCAGATCCAATACCGCGCGTAAACAAATCCTGCATCAATCCTGCTTTGATCAGTTGATACTTAGCAATTAACGCTTCGGTTTTTTCGATGGTTTGTTGAATCATATCTAAATATTTTGCAATTTTACCCTGTTCTTTTTTTGATTCAGGAATACTTATCTGTACTGACGTAAATGAAGGTATTGATAAGGTATATCTTGTGGAACCCGCACATTTTTGTTCAAATTGCTTTCTTATATTCACTGAATTACAAAACCAAGCTGAAAACCTAATATCAAAAGTCTGATCGTTATGTGGTCTGTACCTAACGGTATGATAACTATGAAGGGTGTTTTCTAAATCTTCACATACTACCGCCGAATACCCAATATCATCTGGTGTTTCTGAAGATGGAGTAAATAAAATGTCTCCAACTTTTACTTGAGAACGTGTTCTTTCTACTTCTGATGCGCTTACATACATGAAGTCAATAGTTGAATCTATACTATTAGAATTATATACATCCATATAATTAACTAATCGCACTATTTTCTGATTAAGCAAAACTTTCTTATCTACACTACTTGTAGAAAACTTACCTAATTTTCCTAGTGAAGTATTTACCCAATCACTCATAACCCAACTCCATCAAAAACTCCTGCAATTGCTCAGATGCCGCATCACGCTCTTGCTCGATAGTCTTCGCCGTCGTTGCGTACTTCGACCATAGATTCTCAATTGCTTTGACACAAGCACGCTGATCCGCTTTTAGATACGCCTCGTAAGTATTCATTAGCGTCCGACGTAAGCGCTCAATGATCACTATCCGCGCCTCGTCTGCTAAGATTTTGGCGCGGGCACTATTGACCAGCTCATCACGATTGGCCTCTATGCCTTTGATATTGGCTCGTATCTCACGCACCTCATCCTCTAGCGCCTTATGACGCTCAAGGCTTATCGTCATCTGCTGACTGCGCTCATAAGCAAACTGCCCTTGCTTCATTGCATCAATTAATAATGGCGTATACTCTGACTCATGACCGACCTCAGTCGCTAAATCTACAATACGCTGACCATTAGCAAATACTGGATCAGATTGCGTCATCCCTTCGCTATTGTAGTAGCCTTTTTTTACCCCTTTGGGCGTTAGACCAGCGGCTTTTAATTCATTGTACATATTACCCGCCAGCGCTTTGAGCTCTTTTAGATGCGCCTTCCATTCTGCATTGATTGTTTTTAGATCTTCTTTTTTCTCTTTGACCTCATCGGATGGCAGCACACCGCTATCGTCCGTATCTTCAAAGTCTTCCTCATCAGCCGCAGCGAACAGTGCTTGCAGCTCCGCTAGCCGAGATTGCGAGGTCTCTAACTCTTCTAATACTTCAGGGAATTGGCTTTGCAGAATCTCTTGATCTGGGATCAGCTCAGCACTCCAGCCACTGGCAGCAATGGACTTAAAGTCTGCTTTTAACTCATCGACATACTTAGCAAAAGCGCCGCGTACTTGGAAAGTCGTTAACAGATCTTGATTGGCAAGCTCCTTTTCGATGCTCTCTAATAGCTGGCTACGCATCACATAGACATTATTGCCTTGTACATCATGCTGATTCTCAGGATCAGGCGCGAGCGCCTCGACTACTGGCAGATTGACCTGCCACCACGCCTCTAATTGTGCCATAAACTCATTATGCTTGGCAGTGACACCCTGATGCGTGGTAATGACATCAGCTATTTCACGCTTATCGGCTATCACTGGCGCTAGATCGACATAAACCTCATCACGCGGAATAAAAATATCATCTCTGAGCTGGGTATAGTTAGACCAATAGTGCTCTAAGCTATCTACCTCAGCTATTGGGACGCCACCATGCAAATGCGCGCGCACATCGTGAGGCTCAGGAGCTGGCGCGTTATCGACATAGCGACGAATATTACAGTTATAATCCTCCGCTGCGATTTCTGTATGAGGCACCAAGCGCGCATAAGCAGGAATGTCATTACCCGAGCGATAAGCATGAATGATTTTATCGATGTCTTCAGGACGCAGATGGTTCTGAGCTTTGCCTTCACGATACTCACGATCAGCATTGATAAATAGCACTTGATCACGATCTGCTGCACCCGCTTTATTTATCACCAAAATACAGGCCGGAATACCTGTACCATAAAACAAATTACTCGGCAAACCGATGACAGCCTCTAAATAGCCGTTATTAATAAAATGCTTGCGAGCCTCACGTTCCTCAGCACCTCTAAACAGTACACCATGCGGCATGACCGTAGCCACACGACCATCATGCTTGAGAACTGCAATCATATGCTGCACGAACATTAAGTCTGCTTTCTTGCCTTTTTCAGGCAACATGACAGGAAATCGACCAGGGAATTTAAGATTCTTTTTGATATAGTTTTGACTAAAAGGAGGGTTGGCAACCACCCGATCAAAGCGTTTTAGCTCATTGTCTTCGCCTAAATGCTGAGGTTCACGCAACGTATCTTCCTGACGAATATCAGCATGAGAAATACCATGCAACAGCATATTCATCTTGCAAATTGACCACGTAGTGCCGATCTTTTCTTGACCGTTAAGAGTAACTTCGTCTGCACTGCCACCATTTTCGCGCAGATAATCACGCATCTGAATCAACATACCGCCAGAGCCCACCGTTGGATCGTAAACACTCATTCCTTCTTTGGGATCACATATTTCGACACAAAGTCGTACTACTTCAGCTGGCGTATAAAATTCGCCTGCCTTTTTGCCTGCCGAGTCAGCGAAGTATTTGATTAGCCACTCATAGGCAGCCCCTAATAAATCAGGAAACTCAAAGTCCTCGTCTTTTAAAGGTATATTTTCGAAATTCTGTACGAAATCGGCAAGAGTATCGTCGTCTAATGTGCGTGAACCAATCTTACGGTTAAAGTTAATACTTTTTAAAACGTCTTGTAGTGCTTCAGGATTGGCATCCTCTATAGCTTCAAGCGCTTTGTTTAAAGTAGTGCCAACATTTTCTTTCACATGCTTTAACGCAGGATGTCTGATGATTTCTTTTTTTGGATTACCTTCTTCATCCAAAAGAACAACACCCTCTTGATCTTTTTGAACGATTTCTTCTGTCCAGCCTTCATTCCAACGCGCACGCGATGGTACAAAAAAATACTTGCCCGCGTAATTATCTGGATCATTGAGTTCAATCTCAATGTCTTCATCAGACATGCCTTGCGTCTTATATACTGCTCTGAGTTCAACTCTACGCTGATCAAACAAATCACTAGCCCGCTTCAAAAACAGCATACCAAAGATATATTCTTTATATTCACTAGCATCCATGCTTCCACGTAAATCATCACAGGCGGTAAGTAACAGATATTCAAGGCGCGATAAGGTAAGTTTCTGTGTCATTTAATAGTCTCTAGTTATTGCTTTCTTTAAGTTAAATCTAAAAATTAAAACATTCGAATTTGCACGATAAAACTTTAATATCTTAAAATTGGTTCGCTTTTTTAGTAGTTGTACTATAGGCTTTTTCCTTGACCAATTTCAACCAACGTTCTACTTATTTGGA
>NZ_DAINDI010000042.1:3541-7172 GCF_036731945.1 Psychrobacter sp. | reverse complement strand
TATTTGGAGATTAGATCGATTAGTAATAGAACATTAAAAAAGCCCCAACTCAATGAGCTGGGGCTTTTTCTTAGCAGTTATCATCAAGATCTATCACTGATGATTTTTAGCTAATGGGAATATTTGTGTTAGCGCAGCTTACATCATACCGCCCATGCCACCCATACCGCCCATTCCACCAGCAGCGCCCATGCCAGCCATACCATCATCAACTTGCGGTAAATCAGTAATCATGACTTCAGTTGTAAGCATAAGGCCTGCTACAGAAGCGGCATTTTCTAGAGCTGAACGTGATACTTTTGCTGGATCAAGGATACCCATCTCTAGCATATCGCCGTATTCGCCACTCGCGGCGTTGTAACCATAGTTACCGCTACCGCTTTTCACTTCGTTAACCACCACTGACGCTTCTTCACCTGAGTTGGTCACGATTTGACGTAATGGCGCTTCCATCGCACGGCGAAGGATTCTAATACCCGCGTTTTGGTCATCGTTATCGCCACGTAGCTCAGACAATGCATTCATCGCACGAACTAGGGCAACGCCGCCACCAGGGACAACGCCTTCTTCAACCGCTGCACGAGTCGCATGTAGCGCATCATCAACACGGTCTTTTTTCTCTTTCATTTCAGTTTCAGTCGCAGCACCAACTTTGATAACGGCAACGCCGCCAGCAAGTTTTGCCATACGCTCTTGCAGCTTCTCTTTATCGTAGTCAGACGTTGATTCTTCAACTTGACGTTTGATAGATTCAACACGGTTTTCGATGTCAGCTTTGTTACCAGCGCCATCAACAATCACAGTATTTTCTTTACCGACAGTGACTTTCTTGGCTGTACCAAGTTGCTCTAGAGTAGCAGTCTCTAAACTTAGACCAATCTCTTCAGAGATAACCGTACCGCCAGTTAGCGTTGCGATATCTTCTAGCATGGCTTTACGGCGATCGCCGAAACCTGGTGCTTTAACGGCACAAGTTTTTAAGCCGCCACGCATGTTGTTTACAACTAGTGTTGCTAGTGCTTCGTTTTCTACGTCTTCAGCAATGATTAGCAACGGCTTGCTTTGCTGCATGACTTGTTCAAGTAATGGCACGATTTCACGGATATTGCTAATTTTTTTGTCAACAAGCAAGATGTAAGGATTTTCAAATTCTGCGGTTAAGCTGTCTTGCTTATTGGCAAAGTATGGGCTGATATAACCACGGTCAAACTGCATACCTTCAACCACTTCCAAGGTATCTTCAAAGCTTGAACCTTCTTCAACGGTGATAACGCCTTGCTTACCCACTTTTTCCATCGCTTGGGCAATCAGCTCACCAATTTTGGTATCTGAGTTGGCAGAGATAGAACCCACTTGGGCAATCGCTTTTGAATCGTCAGCTGGGGTTGATAGCTCATGGATTTGCTCAACCGCTGCACGTACCGCTTTATCGATACCGCGCTTAAGATCCATTGGGTTCATGCCAGCAGCGACCGACTTCATGCCTTCAACCAAGATCGATTGCGCCAATACGGTTGCAGTCGTTGTACCATCACCAGCAACATCGTTGGTACGGCTAGCCACTTCACGCACCAATTGTGCGCCCATGTTTTCAAATTTGTTTTCAAGCTCGATCTCTTTGGCAACCGAAACCCCATCTTTCGTGATGGTAGGGGCGCCAAAAGATTTATCGATAACCACGTTACGACCTTTCGGGCCAAGCGTGACTTTTACCGCATTTGCTAGAACGTTTACGCCGTCCATCATTTGTTTACGGGCATCAATGCCGAATTTTACGTCTTTTGCCATGTTAAATTACTCCACTATTATAAGTATGAGAATACAATGAAAGGTTTCAATAATATTTTTTATAAATGCTCTTGGGTATAACTGTTGTTGGCTAAAAATCGTTAGCCAAAAAAACTGTTAGCCAACATTGCCTTATTGGCAATTAGCCTTCTAGCACACCCAAGACGTCTGATTCTTTCATAATCAATAGCTCTTCGCCGTCAACTTTTACCGTTTGACCCGCATATTGACCGAACAAGACTTTATCGCCAACTTTTACATCTAACGCGCGAGTTTCACCGTTGTCACGAATCTGACCGTTACCGGTTGCTAGCACTTCACCTTGAGACGGTTTTTCTTGAGCTGAACCAGGAAGCAAGATACCACCAGCCGTTTTTGTTTCTTCTTCGATACGGCGGACGACAATACGGTCATGTAAAGGACGAATATTCATCGATACGACTCCAAAATTTGGTTAGTTAACATAAAGGTTTATTTGAATGAATGATCTCAATACCAAGATCTAGCAGAATGTCTGCTTAAAAACAGCATTCTTTAGATAAGCTTTGAGCTTGTATCAGAAAGTGGGGGCAAGGCAAGTTTGCTTCAAGTGTAAAGCCCAAAAATTTACAAGAATTTTGCACATCATTGCCTATGTAAGCAGTAGTGCTAGTGATAAATAGTCCATTGATTAAATTGCACGCTATTAAAGGCTTGGGCATTATTCTAAAACAATCTAATCACTACGAACTAATAGCTGGGAAAATAAGCACCTATAAGTGCAGCTTTTAGCAGTATCAGACAATTAACTTCCTCATTTCTTACCAAGCTTACAGCAAGTTACGGCGTAAGCTCACTTTAGCTAAACCAGCAACATTGACTACAATAGCCTAACTTTTACCTCTGTCATTGCCCTTGAAAATGTAACAGAGTATGACAATATATAAGACTGAGCGCATAACAAGCCCTATAAATAAAAGATAATAGTTAAATAAAATACAGTAGCTTTAATAGAAGCGGCCAATACAGCTTGAAACCAAATTAAGGAATATCCATGAGTTTTTTATCACAAAATAAACCATCCCTATCAATCCATTCTAATAACCCGAAACGCAGCAATTCTAAAATTTTAACCGCCTTAACGACTGGCGTGAGCATTGCTGCGATTGGAGCTTTAAGTATGACCGCACCTACCCTTGCCAGCGCCAAGAGCGTTGAGCCCTCAAGCGCAAACTATAGCTTTCCCATTGAAGATAAATATAAAGGCACAGCCACTCGTACTTTGAATAAATCTGGTAATACCTGGAAATACAATGTCAATGCTCGCGTTGCTGGTGTCGCCACCGCCGCGCAAAATAGTACCTTTACTATTAACGGTAATAATGTGGTACCGACCCAAGCCAGCACCACTTATAAGCTATTGGGCGTTGGTCGTACCCATAAGTTGGACTTTAATCCAAGCAGTAAAAAGGTGGTGAGTAACTATCGCGGCAAATCGACGACTTTAAATATGGCGCAGCAAGCCTTTGATGATTTGAGCCTTGAGGTGCAAATTCGCCAAGATTTATTAAATGGTAAATTCTCTGGCAACTACTACATGGTGAAAAAAGACAAAATTGAGAAAACACCCTTTAAAAAATCAGGCAATACTAAAATCACCGTGCCAGCTGGAACATTTGATACCGTGCGTGTCGACCGCGTGCACGATGACAATAGCCGTTCGACCAGTTTTTGGTTGGCGCCAAGCTTAGATTATCTACCCGTTAAGGTCAGTCAGATTAACGATGGTAAAAAGATGGATTTAGAATTAACCAAAGTCAATTAAGCCATTATCTTTGTATAAATGGTTAACGTAAAAAAGCGG
>NZ_DAINDI010000042.1:0-3531 GCF_036731945.1 Psychrobacter sp. | reverse complement strand
ATGGAGCGCCGCTTTTTTGCTATCAATATAGGTTGCAACAATACAAGATGCCAAGACTCATCTAGCGAGAACGTGGCTGCCTAACGACATTATTCATTGACGGTAGACGTTTTAGCAAGATAAATAACCAGACGTTGATGGTAAGTAATAATACAAAATCAAGCAGATAGACCATTATCTCCGCCCAACTGTTGCCATAAACACGGGTAAATAACACCACCCCACTCGCGCCAAGATAAACCAAGGTAAACATACTGTCTATCAATAGCGCATACGGCGAACGCCCGCGTAATATCGATGGCGTTAAAACCAGCGCCGGTAGCAACCATAACGCTTGCCAAGCGATACCACCAACGATATCGGGACGACTAGGATTAAAGACGCTGATTAAAATCGGCAATGCCAATAATCTAAACGCCAGCCAAACCAACCACGTCACCATCAAACGCTGACGTATAGGCGCTATCGGCTTTTGCGCGTTAACTATTTCAGGTGTTTTTGCTACGGGCGTGTCGATATTACTGTCATGCTTGGATTGGTTAGTGACCATGAGAGATATGTATTTCCTAATTGATAACAGCAAGCGGCAACCTATAAAGGTTAATCAACGCTTCCAATTGGCTTGCGCTAAGGCAGACGCGGTAATTGCCAAACGCCGACCTTGGGCAATCGCCAGCTCGCGCTCATCTGCCGTTACTGGCTGATCATGTAACGCGCCGCTCACATGACTTGCACCATAAGGCGAGCCGCCACGCTGCGTTCTATTTAACGCAGGCTCAGCATAAGGGACACCCACAATCATCATGCCATGGTGCAATAGCGGCATCATCATGGTCAGCAAGGTCGTTTCTTGTCCACCATGCATCGAACCGGTAGCCGTAAATACCGCAGCAGGTTTATTCTGTAGATTTCCTGCCAGCCATAGGGTGACGGTATTGTCCCAAAAATACTTCATCGGTGCGGCCATATTACCAAAGTGCGTCGGACTACCAAGCGCAAGCCCGCTACAGTCTTTTAAATCGTCCATGGTGCAATAAAGGTCGCCCTCATCAGGAATGGCAGGCTTAGTTGCAGTGGTTTCAGGCGCGACGGTCGGTACCGTACGAATACGTGCCGTCATGCCAGCGTCTTCAATACCTTGAGCAATGGCATATGCTAATGTCTTCGTCGTACCATAATTTGAATAATAAAGCACCAAAACATAAGGGGCGGTCTGACTCATTAGCAAAACATCCTTACAAAATCGTTAAAATAAAGTGTCAAAGGCGCGTCAATCACACTATAAATGACCCGCATGAATAATAGATGTGCACATTATGCCCGAGTCATGCACTGACAGCAAACAAAGCCCATAAAGCGAATTTAGCAATGACATTTTGTAGATGCTATAGACAAGCATGTAAACCAACGCTGATTCAGTGCATTTTGACACAATTCAGTGGCAGATTCTGCACGCTTACTTTTGTTACACTATTCGCACTCTTATTGCCGTTAAATGGTTGTCATGGAAAATTTATTAAAAAAAATCCCTTTTTTACACCAACGTTGGTTTCAGTTTCTACGTTTTTTGACGCGGCACTTTTTTGAAGACAACTGCCAACAAAAAGCGGCGTCGCTAACGTATACGACGCTATTGTCAATAGTGCCGATCTTAACGGTACTCTTGATGATTTTGTCGTCAGTGCCAGCGCTTGCGTCGGTCAGAGCGCAGATTTATGAAGTGATATATAGCAACTTGCTGCCGCAATCGAGCTTGCAAGTCAGCAAATATATCAATAACTTCGCTGAAAAGTCATCTAATCTGACCATCATCGGTTCGATGGTACTGTTTTTTACCACCATCATGACTTTGACGACCATTGAGCGCGCCTTTAACCAAATCTGGCGAGTAGAGAATCGTTCAGGCGGTATGAAAAGCATTCTGCGCTACTGGACGATTGTGACATTAGGACCGCTGATTTTAGGCACGGCATTTATCGTCTCAAGTACGGTACAAAGCTTAAGTTTCTTAAATCGACAAATCGCCGGCTACGGTATCGACTGGTCGTTTTGGATTCAAATCGTTTCTATTGCGGTCACGGTAGCGGGCTTTATTAGTATGTACTGGTTTATCCCTAAAGCGCGTGTCCCTGCAAAAAATGCGGCGATTGCTGGTGTCTTTGTGGCGATTATTTTTGAGTTAATGAAGAACCTTTTTGGTACGGTCATGGCGAATTTTACCAGCTATGAGGCTATTTATGGGGCGTTTGCCGCGCTGCCAATCTTTTTATTATGGATATATCTATCATGGAATTTGATTTTGCTCGGCGTCGAGATTAGCTATACCTTGACGATTTTTGAGACCGAAGAAGTCTATCCGCGCCATCCACTCCTAAGTTTGCTCGATATGTTAAATCTCGTTTATACCCATCATTTAAAAGGCGAAGCGGTGAGCGAGCAAGCGCTACGCAATGTTTTAGGGCGCAAAGAGCTGCCGAAATGGTATACCTATATTAACTATCTACAAGACAGTAATCTTATCACCATGACCGAAGAAGAAGATTATGTGCTGAAAAAAGATTTGAGCAAAATGACCTTGTGGGATTTTTATCGTACTCTGCCTTATCCTTTGCCTATCAAAGATGAGCTTGATGAGATGAGCATTGAGGACCAAAAACCATGGCTGAGCTTATTGGTTGATCGCTTTGAAAATACAGAAGCCTATGCAAAACAACAATTAAACATGCCGTTAAATGCTATTTTTGCTCATAGTGAACCCCGTAAAAAATCAGAGGAAAATGCAGCAAATTCAACTAAAAACACTCGCTCTAAACTCTTTAGAAAATCTAACGAGGCAACTCCTAACCACCTATCTAAAAAAGACAAAGATAGGGATAACGTCACGCCGGACTTTGATCCTATCGCTTATGATAAAGACAGCGACGTAGAATGCGATGAGAATAACAATGAAATTCTCATTCCTAAAGATATTGGCGATAATAAACCTTCTACACTCGACCACAGAACTGGGAAGAGAGACGATATTATTACAGAAGCGGATAAGCCTATAGTGAGATGACGTATAACTGTAGATACAAACCAATATATTATATATAACTATATTTTTGCTAAATCCTTAAAATAGCTAAAATATCTTAATCTATAGAACAAATGTCGTACATGATATTAACATACCTGTTATATTACCCTCAAATTATATCAATGAGGGTATTAAGTTGGAAAATTCAATAATGTTTCCAGTAAAAGCTTTAAGTATTGGGGTCATCTCTCTTATGCTTGCAGCTTGTGGTGAAGAGACTGACCATATTCCGCCAGCAATGAATCAGCCAGCTAAGCCGCCAGTGACGACGCCTGAAAAGCCACCAGTGACAACGCCTGAAAAGCCGCCAGTGACGACGCCTGAAAAGCCACCAGTGACAACGCCTGAAAAGCCGCCAGTGACGACGCCTGAAAAGCCACCAGTGACAACGCCTGAAAAGCCGCCAGTGACGACGCCTGAAAAGCCACCAGTGACAACGCCTGAAAAGCCGC
>NZ_DAINDI010000041.1:25348-26720 GCF_036731945.1 Psychrobacter sp. | reverse complement strand
ATACACCAAACTTTCATCACTCTCGCCTTGTTTGATGGCGACCACGCGGCACATAAAAATACTGTGTGTGCCGACTTGTTGAATGTCATCAATTTCACAATCAAAACTGACCAGCGCGTCCTCTAAAACAGGTGCACCTGTGGCTAATGTCGTCCAAGCACCGTGACAAAAACGCTCTTCTGAGCATAGTTTGGAGGCAAAAGCATTGGATATGGGTTCATGCTGCGTACCTAAGACATTGACACTTAGCGTTTTGTTTTCAAGAAAATGTTCGTGTGAGCGCGAGCTCTGATTCATGCAGACCAGCAAGGTTGGCGGTGTATCGGTCACGCTACAGACCGCAGAAGCGGTAAACCCATGACAGCCAGAGTTGCCTCTTGTGGTGATCACATTGACCGCTGTCGGTAATAGAGACATGGCATCTCTAAAATCAGTTGCTTCAATCATGACTTAACTCCTAAATTTTAATCTTTAAGTACTTTACTCTTTAAGTACATTGATAACTGAGGTCACTCATGGGTTTAAACAAGGCAATCTTTGTTAAGATATGCTAAACGCTAAGCTCTTTGCGTACAATAGCTGCACCCGCGCTCAAGGCTTGCAATTTGCCGCGTGCCACTTGGCGAGATAACGGTGCCATGCCGCAGTTGGTCGAAGGGTAAAGCTTATCCGCATCGACAAACTGCAGGGCTTTGCGTAACGTATCTGCTACTTCTTCTGGGGTTTCAATGCTATTGGTTGCCACATCAATGGCGCCGACCATCACCTTTTTACCGCGAATCAGTTCAATCAAATCCATCGGTACGTGTGAGTTTTGACATTCCAGCGAGACAATATCGATATTTGACTGCTGCAATTTTGGAAAAGCTTGCTCATATTGACGCCACTCTGACCCTAAGGTTTTTTTCCAATCGGTATTGGCTTTGATACCGTAGCCGTAGCAAATATGCACCGCCGTCTCACACTTTAACCCTTCGATAGCACGCTCTAAAGTGGCGATACCCCAGTCGTTGACATCATCGAAGAACACGTTAAACGCCGGCTCATCAAATTGGATAATATCGACACCAGCCGCCTCTAAGTCTTTCGCTTCTTGATTGAGAATTTTAGCAAATTCCCAAGCCAATTTTTCACGGCTTTTATAATGACCATCATATAAAGTATCAATCATCGTCATCGGGCCGGGCAACGCCCATTTGATTGGCTGATCGGTTTGCGAGCGTAAAAACTTCGCATCGTCAACAAATACAGGTTTTTGGCGGCTCACCGCCCCAACGACTGACGGCACACTGGCCTCATAGCGATTGCGGATTTTAACCGTTTCACGCTTTTCGAAATCGACGCCATCAAGATGTTCAATAAAGGTGGTGAC
>NZ_DAINDI010000041.1:20478-25338 GCF_036731945.1 Psychrobacter sp. | reverse complement strand
AAATGCTGACGCGTCTGTTCACCATCACTGACAATATCAATCCCTGCCTGCAATTGCTCTTGCAATGACACCCGTAGCGCATCTTGTTTGGCTTCAAGCAGTTGCTCGCCTTCTAAAGCCCAAGGTGACCAAATTTTTTCAGGTTCAGCGAGCCAAGACGGTTTTGGCAAGCTGCCCGCGGTTGATGTCGGTAATAATCTTTGTGTCGGTAATAATAGTGTCATAGGATTTGTCTTCTTATTTTTTGGTGTTCTCATTTCGGCTAAATTGAACGCATCTAGGTTAAACGCATCTAGGTTGAACGCATCTAGGTTGAAAATAGTTAGGCGGCGTATTCTTTATCCGCACATGCGTCTACCACATTCTCATTCACCTCATAGCTTGCCGCCCACTCTTCAAGAATCGCTTGGTAAGGCTTGATAAAGTGTTCTTCCGTAAACTTACCTTGCTTCACGGCCATTTGGCTACGCTCTTCGCGGTCATAAACGATTTGCGTGAGGGAATAATCTTGATAGTTTAAACTGGGCTGATATACCTGACCTGCCGTCGAGTTGGCATTATAAATTTCAGGGCGATAAATCTTTTGAAAAGTTTCCATGGTCGCAATCGCACTGATAAGCTCAAGGTCGGTGTAATCACTCAGCAAATCACCGGCAAAATAAAAGGCTAAAGGTGCGACACTACCGGCCGGCATAAAATAGCGCACGGCTAAGCCCATTTTATGAAAATAATCGTCAGTTAAAGAATATTCGTCTTGTCGGTATTCAACCCCTAACACCGGATGTTGGTTAATCGTACGATGATAGGTTTTACTGGTCGATACACTCAGGCAAATCACCGGCTGTTTGGTAAAGTTGGCTTGATAGGCTTCTGAATTCAATAAATACTGAAAAAGTTTGCCATGTAAGTCACCAAAATCTGTCGGCGGTGGCAATGTAGGGTTTTTATCAAAATGCTCTAATAGGACAACGCTAAAGTCATAATCGCGCACGTAAGAGGAGAAACTGTTACCAATCATACCGTCGATACGGGTATTGTCTTTATGGTCGACGATCGTGGTTTTTAGCGTTTCGATGACCGGAAAAGTATCGCCATTACCTTCGATATCTAAATCTGCTGAAATAATATCAACTTCAACAGAGTAACGGTCGGCGGTCGGGTTATCCCAATGCGCCAAGGCGTTAAAACGATTATTGATCATTGTTAACGTTTTTTGCAGATTTTCTTTACGCTGCTCACCGCGCGCCAAATTGGCAAAGTTCGTGGTCAGACGTGTGCTATCTGCCGGATGATAGTTTTCATCAAAACGAATGCTCGAGATGGAATATGTAAATTGTTTACTCATGATAATCCGCTACCCTATTCTTATAGTGTGAGATAAAACCAAATTTGTGTATGAGATAAATCATACCCGAACGCAATCATGAATAAAAATGATACTATTTAAATTTAAGATGAGTTAAATTCACGTTGATAAGACAAGGTTATGGAATAGGACTTGATAACTAGGAGCGTGGCAGAAGGTTTTATGAATAATGATATTTTGAGTGATTTTTTTGCATTAGAAAATAATTAACGTGTTATATTCACATAAAAGAATGTAAGGTAGTTAATTATGGATGATAAAAAATTTCTCTGGCAGGCATTATGCGTGAGCACTCTAATTTTTATATTAACAGCCATGCTTGCGGTTAGGTTTTTAGATATGTTGTAGTCAGCATGGCTTTAACTTGTGCTATGCCTTAAGTTTAGGCAATATTCTAAAATAGTCGATAGTAATCCTAATCCTAATCCTTATGATTAACAGGGTGCAAACCCCTAGATCAACCAATTCCTATTTGATTGACCCAGCAGCTTTACCAGCATTGACTACTTTTCAACAACGACGCTTTCCTTCTCTTTACCATGCGGTATCAACCATTTGCCAAACCATCCTGATAAGTCGTCCATCAAAGTATAAACCACGGGAATGACTACGAGGCTTAATAGGGTTGAGGTGACCAAACCACCCAGTACCGCTGCAGCCATCGGACGACGGAAGGTAGGATCGGCATCGCCCCAACCAAAGACCAATGGCAACATGCCAGCGCCCATCGCAATGGTGGTCATGATAATCGGCCGCGCACGCTTACGACAAGAATCGATAATGGCATCAAAACGCGCCAAACCTCGGCGCTGAGCAATCAAAGCGTAATCGACTAATAAGATAGAGTTTTTGGTGGCGATGCCCATCAACATGATAAAACCAATCATCGATGGCATCGACAGACTACTTTTGGTAATCACTAAGCCGACAAAAGCGCCACCGATAGACAGCGGCAGAGCCATCAAAATGGTAAAGGGCTGCAATATACGACCAAATAATAAAATCAGCACACCTAAGATACAAACCACACCAACCGACATCGCAATAACAAAGCCACTAAATAGCTCAGCCATATTCTCGGCTTGTCCTTGGTCAATAATGGTAATAGAGGCCGGCAGCTGCTGCATACTGGGTATGGCTTTAACCGCTTGCACCAAGTCCCCAAGCTCACCATTGGCAGGCTGAACCGTGATACTAATCGCCCGCTCACGATCGAGGCGGCTGATTTGCGCAGGTCCGGTACCAAAGTTTAACGATGCCACCTCACCAACACGTACACCTTGTCCCGGCGGTAAGGCGCTTGGCACATATAAGCCTTCTAATTGGCTGACATTTTGTTTGGCAACATCTGGCAGACGCACCACGATAGGAATCTGGCGTGTATCGAGATTGAGCTTAGATAACCGCTGCTCATAGTCACCAACGGTCGCTACACGTAAGGTGGTGGCGATATCTTGCGTGGTCACGCCTTTATCCGCCATCGCCAGTCTGTCTGGAGTTACCGTCAGCTCTTGGCGCGGTAGACTGCGATCACTGGTGACAGCACCAGCACTAGGTAACGCGCGAATCTCTGTCATTATTTGCTGCGCGGTTTGCTCGAGCAAGCGCGGGTCGGTACTGGTCAAAGAAAAATTATAACCGGTCTCACCGCCACTCGATAAACCAACCGTAAAGCGTGCGCCCGGTACTTCTGAGAGCATACTACTTATCTGGCGTTCAATCTCTTGCTTAGAGGCACGCTCTGCACGCGGGGCAAGTACGATATCTAAGCCTGCGATATTTTCAGTTTTGCCGCTACCTGAGCCAGAACTAGGACCCATAGATTCTTGTGCTTCGCCTACTGAGGTAAAAATATGGCTCACTTCAGGCATGGCTAAAATACGCTCACTTGCCAGTGCAGCGACACGCTCAGTATCTTCAAGCGCTACATCAGGGGTCAGCTCAATCTCAACCCGCGTCTGGTCAATATCATTATCAGGAATAAAGGACGTTGGTAGTAATTTCACCAAGGCAAGTGATGCTACAAACAAGAGTAATGTCGCACCCATGGTAATCCAGCGATGATGCAGCGTCCAAGAGACCACTTTTAAATACCAATCCATGAGCGCGCTTTGTTTTTCAACGTGCTTTTTTTCTGGTCGCAATATATAAGCGGCCATCATCGGGGTGATTAGACGCGCGACCATTAACGACGCAAATATCGATAATGCTGCAGTCCACCCGAACTGACGAAAGAACTGCCCGACAATCCCGCCCATAAAGGCCGTTGGTAAAAATACCGCAATGAGAGTAAATGTGGTCGCGACGACTGCTAAACCAATCTCATCAGCTGCTTCCATCGCCGCTTCATAAGGCGTCTTGCCCATGCGCAAATGGCGGATAATATTTTCGACTTCTACAATCGCATCATCGACTAAGACGCCGATGACCAATGACAATGCTAATAACGAGATAATATTAAGACTAAAGCCAAATAAGTACATACCTAAAAAAGTAGGAATGACGGACAACGGCAACGCTACAGCCGCCACAAAAGTCGCGCGGATATTGCGTAAAAATAAAAACACCACGACGACGGCAAGCAAACCGCCTTCTATTAGCATGCGTAACGACGCTTGATAATCCTCGGCGATTGGCGTGGCACGATCATAGACTTTTTCAATATCGATATTACCAACATCGGCGGACAGCTTGGCAAGCTCGGCGTCAACCAGCTCCATCACCTCAACCTCACTGGCACCGCGCGAACGGGTGATATTAAATGCGACCACTGTTTGCCCA
Source organism: Psychrobacter sp. (assembly GCF_036731945.1). Lineage (GTDB taxonomy): Bacteria > Pseudomonadota > Gammaproteobacteria > Pseudomonadales > Moraxellaceae > Psychrobacter. The sequence continues at coordinate 21,191 of NZ_DAINDI010000041.1, read as the reverse complement.
TCAAGCTTAGCAATCGAGCTTGGGTCAGCAGCGCCATCGGTAATTTGCGCCATACGTCCAAGCGCTTGCGTACCACCTGTCGGCACCGCGACTTGTAAATTGTTCAAATCACTGGCACGTTCAACCGCCCCAAGCACACGAATGGTCTGGGTGGTTTTGCCTACTTCCGCTTCACCGCCTGAGCTGTCTTGTTGAATACCAGTGATTTGTTCCGATAACTGGGCGATGGGATATTTCAAACCGCTCAATGCAATTGGGTCGGCGGCCACGGTAATTTCACGCTGCAAACCACCGATACGGCTGACGGTACTGACCCCTGGAATATCCGATAAACGCTTGGTGACCGTATCATCAACGAACCAAGATAAGTCCTCGACGTTCATGTTTTCAGAGGCAACAGAATAGGTAACGACGGGAAATCCGGCCGTTGAGACTTTGGTAATAATAGGGTCATTAGCCGCGGCTGGCAAATCGCCACGTACTTCTCCGACTGCCGAACGCACATCGTCGACCGCCTCTTGAATGTCTTTTTCTAAGACAAACTCAGTAACCATAGTCGCGGCACCCGTTTGTAAGGTGGTACGAATATGCTTAACGCCCTCAATACTGGTGAGCTTATTTTCTATCTTTTTGGCAATGTCGTTTTCGAGCTGCGAGGGCGCGGCTCCCGGCAAGGTCACCGTCACCACCACCGCTGGCAGGTCAATATCAGG
>NZ_DAINDI010000041.1:19477-20468 GCF_036731945.1 Psychrobacter sp. | reverse complement strand
AGGGAATTGCTGCACCTTCATTTGCATAAAACCGTAGATGCCGCCCAAGGTCAGCAGCACAAACAGCAAGATGGCAACTAAAGGATTTCTAATCGAGTAAGCGGAGACATTTAAACTCATGAGCGTGCCTGCGTGGCTGTGCCCGTACTTGCAGTGTTTGCAAATTTACCAGTTTGGCTGCCTGATTTATCATTGGCGGTATTTAGACCATCAACGATACGTACCAAGTCGCCATCATTTAAAAAGCTACCGCCTTGCTTTACAAGTCGGCTGTCTGCCGGCAGTGGCTCTGTCAGCGCCACGTTATCACCAAAGCGCTCACCCAAACTCACGCGTTGTTGCTTGATACGGCCAATATTTTGACCGTCTTGACTTTTAACATTAGTCACGAGCATCACGTAATCATAACCGTCATTGCTGACGATAGCGCTATTGGGCACCGTTTGCGCGCTGGTACTACCCAATAAAAACTCGCCCGTTTGATACATGCCCGCGCGTACTTTTGAGTTTGGCGCAAGGCTCGCATAAATGGTGATTTGGCGATTATCATCGGCCGTTGGCGCAATACGATTAACCTTACCCATAACCGAATCGCCGGCTGGCAAGCTGACACGCACTGGCGTTCCGACACTGACTTCGCCGAGCAGCTTAGGATCGATATCCGCACGCCACTCTAAAATACCACCTTTGATAATGGTAAATAATGGCTCGCCGCCAGCCACCATACCGACTTCCGCCATTTTTTCACTGATAACACCGCTGACCGGCGCGACCACATTGGCGTTTTTCACACTCAAGCGTTGGGTACTAAGACGCGCTTTCGACGCTTGCAAGGCCGCCTCTGCCTGTAGCTTTGAGGTACGATAGCGATCCGCTTCTTGCCTACTAATGGCATCTATCTCAATTAATGGCAGGACACGAGCGGCATCGGCAGTTGCATTGGCAAGCGTTGCTTCGGCTTCGGCAACATCGGCTTCCGCTTGCAAGACTT
>NZ_DAINDI010000041.1:13247-19467 GCF_036731945.1 Psychrobacter sp. | reverse complement strand
TGCTGCATGGCATCGGTATCAAATATTGCCAAGACTTGCCCCGCTTTGACCCGATCGCCTTCTTCAACCAACACCTGCTCGATAGCCACACCATTTACTTTAGGGCTGACATTGGCGACATCTTTGGCACTGATGGTGCCGTCAGCGCTTAAGGTATTGCCAATACTGTCTTGGCTTGGCATCACCGTTTCGACCGAAAGCACTGCCTGTTGATTACTGCTCTCCTTTGGGTCAGTATTTGCGCTTTGTGCCTTGTTAGCCGCTGGTGAATCAACACTCGCATCTTTATCGCCGCCCCAATACTTACCGACCAAAACCCCAATCACAAGGACTACGGCTAATACTGGCAATAACCACCAAGGATATTTCGATGATGATTTGGGCGCACGTGCGTCCGCTTGGCGGTAAGGTGGTAGCTCAGACTCAACTGGCAGCTTGTTGTCTTCAACATCGCTCATGATAACTCTCTGTCAATACAGGCAATTAGAAAGGGTATAAAGTTAGAAAAATTATAGCTAAAAAAGGCCCTATCTATGATTACAATAGTCCATAAATTTATTGAGGATAGCATATATTAAGTCATCATCTTATTTTTATATATCGTGTTTTAGCTTCGTAAGTCTGCTTCTATTAATAATAGGATGGGCGTAAAAACTTGCAGAGCAACATGATAAAAGTGATAAACAATCAGAACAGCTCGTTAATAAGGTTGAGTGGGCAGATATTCTATTTTATCGTTTATATACCTTATAAAACCCATAAAAAAAAGCCATTATCTTTAACAAAATAATGGCTTTTTAGGAGAGTTGATGACAGAGAATTGGCTCAGTTACTAAGCAAGCGTTAATTATCAAGCATTGGTATAGCGACTGGCTTCTGGCATCCAGCGATGGATAAGTTGGCTGACGTCCGCTTTACGTGTTGGGTCAGAGATAAGATGTTTCGCTAGGCGCTGCGCAATGGCAAATAGTTGCTCATCGCGGATAAGGTCGGCCAAATAATAACCGACGTTACCGGTTTGACGTTTGCCTAACAGCTCACCGGGGCCGCGTAGCTCCAAGTCTTTTTGCGCAATCACAAAACCGTCGGTGCTGTCACGCAGCACATTTAAGCGCTCCGTACCCGTCTCCGACAGCGGCTTTTGGTATAACAGTACGCAGAAACTTTTGGTCGAACCACGCCCAACCCGCCCGCGCAACTGATGTAGTTGCGATAAACCCAAACGTTCAGCATTCTCAATCACCATGAGTGAAGCATTAGGTACATCAACCCCAACTTCGATAACCGTTGTCGCAATCAATAAATCTAAGTTGCCCGCTTTAAACTCTTGCATAATGGCTTGCTTGTCAGCAGACTTCATTTTGCCATGTACCAAGCCAATGCGAATATCTAAGCGCTCATTTAAGTCTTCATAAGTCGCTTCTGCTGCTTGCGCATCAAGCACGCTTGATTCTTCTACCAATGAGCAAACCCAATACGCCTGTCTGCCCGCTTCACAATTGACCGCAATACGCTCAATCACTTCGTCGCGACGGTTGCGGTCAATCGTCACCGTAGTAATTGGCGTACGCCCCGGAGGCAACTCATCAATGATGGACGTATCCATATCGCCATACACACTCATGGCGAGCGTACGCGGAATCGGGGTTGCCGTCATAATCAGCTGATGCGGGGTGCTATTGGCCACGCCCTTATTGGTCAAGGCCATGCGCTGCTCAACGCCAAAGCGGTGCTGTTCATCAATAATGACCAAGCCTAGTTTAGCAAATTGCACCTGCTCTTGAAATAAAGCATGCGTCCCGACGACGATTTGCACCGTATTTTCTGCCACTGCTTCTAACGCTTCGCGGCGCTGCTTGGCGGTTTGTTTGCCAGCCAGCCAGCCAACGCCGATACCCAATGGCTCAAACCAGTTTTTAAAATTGACCAAATGCTGCTCGGCTAAGATTTCTGTCGGTGCCATGACCGCCACTTGCCAGCCACTATCGAGCGCATAGCCCGCCGCCCCCGCCGCGACCAAGGTTTTGCCTGCGCCCACATCGCCTTGTACCAGTCTTAGCATCGGAATAGAAGTCGCCATATCAGCCGTGATGTCTTTCATGACGCGTTGCTGCGCACCGGTTAAATCAAACGGCAATGCGCCAAATAACTGATCGGCAAGCGGGCTATTCATCGTACACTTGGGGGCTTTATGCTGATGCAATTGCTGACGGCGGTATAATAGGCTCAGTTGATGCGCGGTTAATTCTTCAATGATTAATCGCTGACAGGCCGCATGAGTGCGAGCACTTAATTGCGTGAGTAGCTGATATTGTCGTCCTGCATCGGTATAAGTTGGCGGCGTATGCAGCAATACTAAGGCTTCAAATATCGTTAGGTTATAAACATTTTGATTAGCCATGTCATTAACTGCAGTTGTGTTGCCAATATTGCTTATTGAATTGTCAGGCACACGACGCGCAAGGGTTGAGAATATATCGTCTGGAAAATCATCGTCTGCCATTGCCAATTTAGCAGGCTCAAAAGGTGCTAACGGTAAATCAGCAACCACCGCAAAGTCGGCAGGCGTAAACAAGGTCATCGGTAGACCTTGGGTGCGCACAGTTTGCAGCGCAAGCTTGATTAGCGTACGCAGCTTATTTTGATGCAAGCCTTTAACGCTCGGATAAATCGGCTGTAAGCCTGTATTGACGATGGCTTCATTACTACTGATCACTTGATATTCAGGATGATGTATCTGCTTACCGTAACGACTGACTTTTACTTCACCAAATAATTGCAGCTGCGTGCCAAGACTCATCGTTTGCGCAAGGCCGCGATACACTTTAAAGAAACGCAGCGATAGGGTGCCAGTCTCATCATCGACCACCACCGTCATGCCACTGCGCTTGGTATCCACATGCACCACCCGCCCTGTAATTAAGGCGGCTTGCCCATGCGCCACATTAGCTATCGATACCAGTCGGCTACGATCTTCATAATCACGCGGTAGATGCAGCAGCAAATCAAAAATGCGCTCGATACCTAACTGGGACAACTGCTCCGCCACTTTTGACCCCACACCCGCCAGCGCCGTCACCGGCATATCAAGCGCCGAAACGGGCATCTCAGGCCTTATAGCTTCTGCTGAGTTCAAGGTAGTAGTGCGGCTAACCGATGTGGGCATCAATAATCCTAATGATGGTTATGATTTAACGTATATTTGGTCTTATAAAAGCTATAATCATCAACCTCTATAAAATATTTAATCAAGATGATTATAACTGACAAGCTACCTGCTTATGCTAAGCTATTTAATGATATGGCGTCTAGCTGATTTCTCAGTAAGCGACTGATGAATGGCTTATCGTATACCTCTTTATTGCTCTATGGTGATTTTCGCGTATGTTTTTATCTACTCATTATAATGGCTATCATCATTTAGCACGCTTGCTGCGATTTAGTATGCTTGGCATATTGGGCGTGTTTATTAGTGCTTGTCAGAGTCTGACGCCAGTTACTAAAGCCGTCGCACCTATAGAAAACCAGCCAAAGGTCGCCTTAGTTTTAGGCGGCGGCGGTGCCAAGGGCTTTGCCCATATTGGTGTCATTAAGGCCTTAGAAGAGAATGGTATCACGCCAACGCTAGTGGTCGGCACCAGTATCGGCAGTCTGATTGGCAGCTTATATGCCAGTGGTTATAACGCCAAACAGCTTGAACAATTAGCGTTAAATACTTCTGATAGCGAATTGACAGATTTCACCTTATCAAACCAAGGCTTTATCGAAGGTATTAAACTTTATTAATGCAAAAGTTGGCGGACGCGCTATAGAAAATTTTCCAATATCTTTTGCCGCGGTTGCTGCCGAAAAACACACGCTAAAAAAGGCCGTTTTTAGCAGTGGCGATGCCGGACTTGCAGTACAAGCATCATGCAGCGTACCCAATATTTTTATCGCCCCGCGTATCCCTGAAAAGGTAGGTAAAAAATATGTTGATGGTGGCGTGGTCAGCTTAGTACCAGTCGACACCGCCCGTGATTTAGGGGCTGATATTATCATCGCCGTTGATGTGACGGCGGCGAATGCTAATAGTTCCGCTAATAATAAGATACCGACTATCAATTCATTAAGCAGTTTTTGGGGTTTTCTTGAAAGTAATGTCATCACCAATGTTTCTAACGCAACCAATGTTTCGAGTGTTAGCCAAGCAAACACCAAGCGCTCGACAGCAATGCGCCGTGAACGTGAGCGCGCTGATATTATCATTATCCCCGATATCGGTCATATTAGCTCGCTAGATACCAGCCAACGACGCGCGCTAATGACGGCTGGCATGCAAGCCACCACCCCGCAGATTGCCGCCATTAAACAGCTTATAAAAGACAAAGCCCTGAAAGAAAAAGGTCTTGTAGAAAAGCTGCCAAGTAAATATGCCACGCTTTAATTTCAAAAGTACATTCAGCTGGTAAAAGCCATTTTACCAAATCTGAGTGAGTAAGTTGTTTATAAAAAAGCACCGCAGCCTAGACCTTAGACTGTGGTGCTTTTCGATTCGGCAAACATTAGATAAATATCAAAAAACAGACTTATTTAACGCGTGCACGATATTTAACCACAACGGTATCATTCAAACCAACGCCTTCTAAAGCCCAACGTACCGCTTTATAGTATTTTAACGGAATTTCTTGCAATTGATTATCAACCTTGCCGCGTAATGGCATACGGGCAAAGGTGTTGCCGTCCGCACTACCATAAGGAAAGTCAGGAGATACCGCACGTAGCAATTCTACTTGCTCAGGAATACTCATAGTGACGGTCATTTTACGTACGCGATCAGCATTGGTATTGGTAAAGTAGCCTTGATATTCTAAGACATTACCTGACTGCAGGCGCGTATTAGCATTGACTGGCACCAGCACTTCCTGACCATTTGCATCAACACTAATCAATGAAGCGGTGATTTTGCTATTGACCGCTTGCGCCGTTGAAGTGCTGGCTGGGTTGGCATTTGACTGGATTGCCACTGAATTATCAACGGCTTGCTCTGGCGTTGGCAACATTGCTGAAGCCTGCGTCACTGCCATCACGCCAACGAGCGTACCAGCGACAACATGAAATAAGCGGTGGCCGCTCCACGCACTGAATGGATTTGCAAAATGGTTACTTTTCTTCATGACATTCATTATCCCTAGTTAATGTATCGGTAAAACAGTATAGCGGTAAAACAATTTGTTGATAAAGCGTCGGTCAACAACATGGTTATTTTTATCAATTATCTGCGTAAGCTGGTGCTAAAGCAATAGCGCTTAGCATAACAAAAAGCGTTTGGCGGTACACCAATCCCGTGTTGAGGTTGTGTATATCATCTATTTGCTACCAAGATTCATTAAAGTGGCTAAAATAAAAGATAGCTCATAACGGTGTTTTTTGCTATGGTAATTCATTAGCGACACGCTTTTGCTGTCACGCTCTTTTTCTTATTCTAACAACTATTGCACCCATTATGACTACTAGCGCCATGCCACAAATTAATCCTGAATACGTACACTGGTTCCGCAACTCTGCCCCTTACATTAACACCCATCGCGGTAAGACTTTCGTGATTATGTTTGGCGGTGAGGCGGTCAACCATCCCAATTTCAGTACCTTGATTCATGACTTTGCTTTATTGCACAGCTTGGGTATCAAACTGGTACTGGTACACGGCGCGCGACCGCAAATCGAAAAAAACTTGAAAGATGCGCAGATTACCTCCCCCTTGCATAAAGATATTCGCGTGACCCCGCGCGTTGCTATGCCGGCTATCTTACAAGCGGTTGGTGCGATTCGTTTGCAAATCGAAGCCCAACTGTCGATGGGCTTAGCAAACTCACCCATGTACGGCTCGCGTATTGACGCAGTTTCGGGCAACTTTGTCACCGCCCGTCCTTACGGGATTCGTGACGGCGTTGATTATCAGATGACTGGTGAGGTGCGCTCAATCGATGTCGAAGCCATTAAAAATAACCTGTTACATGACCATATTGTGATTTTAGGGTCGATGGGTTATTCAGCAACGGGTGAAGTTTTCAATTTATTGGCGGAAGATGTGGCGCTTAGTGCGGCTGTGGCGCTCGGTGCTGATAAGCTGATATTCTTAGGCGAAGAAGCCGGCATCAATCATGACGACCGCTTGTTGCGTGAGATGATTCCAAATGAAGTCGACCGCTTTTTACGCGATCGTGATTTAAATTGCGAG
>NZ_DAINDI010000041.1:2788-13237 GCF_036731945.1 Psychrobacter sp. | reverse complement strand
TAAGCTGCGCCAGTAATGCCTGCCGTCAAGGCGTACATCGCACCCATATCATCTCTTATGCCAAAGATGGCGCGTTACTCGAAGAGCTATTTACCCGTGATGGTTCTGGCACCTTGATTAGCCATGACCCTTACGAAGAGATTCGCCGTGCTGATATCGACGATGTGGTTGGACTGCTTGAACTACTAACCCCGCTAGAACAACAAGGTATCTTAGTCAGCCGCTCGCGCGAGCGCTTAGAACAAGAAATTGACCACTATAGCGTCATTGAGCGTGATGGTATGATTCTAGGCTGTGCCGCGCTTTATCCACTGGATGCAGATTCAGCGGAAGTGGCTTGTGTGGCGGTTCATCCTGAATATCGTAGTGGCAACCGCGGTGCTGACCTTCTGGCGTTTTTGGAGCAACAAGCGCGCAGCCATGGTTTGCATAAGTTGTTCGTCCTGACCACTCGTACTGCACACTGGTTTGTCGAGCAAGGTTTTGCGGAAGTTGATGCTGCTGCTTTACCGGAGGCGCGCCGTGAAAAATACAATAATGGTCGTAATTCTAAAGTCTTCCAAAAAACACTTTAATTTAAAAAACACTTTAATTTAAGAAACACTTTAAGTAATTAGCGATTAATCATCGACTAGCCGAATTAGCGTACAGCAAAAAGCCCTCATATATGATGAGGGCTTTTTTATTGTCTTTAACCGCTTTAAGTTCAAAGGGTGAAAAATCTGGTAACGCCTTATTTTACTTTTAATAGCTCAACGGTAAAGATAAGCGTGCTGTTTGGCTCGATACCAGCATTACCCGCTTCGCCATAAGCGATATCAGATGGGATATAGAATTCGTATTTGCCGCCCTCTTTCATCAACTGTAGACCTTCTGTCCAGCCAGCAATGACTTGGTTGAGTGGGAATTCAATTGGCTCACCGCGTTCATACGAGCTATCAAATACCGTGCCATCAAGCAATTTACCTTCGTAGTTGACTTCGACCACGTCAGTCGCTTTTGGCGATTTGCCAGTAACAGCGGTCAATACTTTATATTGCAAACCAGAAGCGGTGGTTTTCACGCCTTCTTTTTTACCATTTTCTGCTAAGAATGCCGCACCTTTGGTTTTGTTATCTTCAGCTTTGCCTTCCATCTCTTTGACGAACTTTTCTTCTTGTTCTTTTTGATAAGTCATCAACACTTCTTGCATTTGCTCTTGCGTCAATGCTGAATCTTTACCTTCGTAGCCATCGCGGAAGCCTTTTTCAAAGGTATCAAGGTTCAGATCGCCGACCGCTTCTTTATTACCTTCTGCCATCATATAACCCAAGCTGTAACCCACTTTTTCATTGGCTGGGCTTTTTTCAGTCACTGAAACGCTTTTGCTGGCGCTTTCTTTATTGCCATTACTAGCATTACAGCCGGTAACTAATAACATCGCACTAGCAAGGGCACTAATGCTTAAGGTAGTAATTTTTTTCATAGAATACTCTCAAATTGTAAGGATAGTGGCGAGATGTCACATTCTTCTATCATAGCAAATCTTAGTTTTAGGAGCTACGATTCCCTTGAAATTATCGGTCAAATGTACAGTCTGTGTTAATATCTGCCGCCAAATTAACAACTTATCACACAACTATAGTAAGCCGTTAAGCTTTCTGTCTTTAAATACCTCATTACATCAGCTAAGCTAAATTGGTTAAGGTAAGAAGTAACAGAACGTAGATTTTGTTAACAATCTGCACAGAATGTTAGTTGGGGTCTTATAAAAAACACTTCTTGAATAATATCAATTAAAAATATTAATAATTAGGTATGGGTTCGTTACCAATAATCAGGCTTATATTGTAGAGCAGAGATTATTCGATAAGGAATGCATGATCATTAAAGGAGGACAGGATGAATCCAATGTATACATCGTTCAACGGTTATCTGGGTGGCCCTATTGGTTCCATCATCGGCGCTATTTTAATTTTTATCATTGGTTGGCTTGTGGCACTGGGTATCGCTGCCCTTGTACGTGGTGTGTTGTCAAAAGTGAATCTTAACCAACGCATGAATTCTTCAACCGGTAAAAGCTACGATTTAGAAGGTATTATCTCAAAAATCGTCTTTTGGTTTATTTTCATCATTGCGATTTCAGGCGCGCTAAGTCAGCTGAATCTAAATTCTATCTCAGCGCCATTCGCTAATATGGTCAATCAAGTCTTGACCTTTATTCCAAACCTTATCGCCGCGATTGCTGTTGGTGTGATTGGTTGGGTCATTGCGACCGTTGCGCGTACTGCCATTAACGCAGCATTAGCAAAAACCTCAATGGATGAGCGTTTAAGTGCCAAGGCAGGCGTAAAACCAATGAGCAGCACCATTGCTGATATGGTTTACTGGTTCATCCTTTTGGTTGTATTGACCATGGTACTTGGTCAGTTAGAGCTTGATGGTTTATTTGCGCCATTGACCAATATGGTTGATAAAATCTTTAGCTTTATTCCTAATATTCTTATTGCTGGTGTGGTCTTTGTGGTGGGTTATATCATCGCCAAAGTCGTACGCGGCATTGTGACCAACTTAGTTTCTACTTTCGATGTACAGAAGCTTGCATCAAAAGCAGGTCTAAGCGAACAAAACAGCTTGCCTAATATCGCAGGTTCATTAGCGTTTTTAGTGGTTATCATCCCAACGATTATTGCCGCTTTAAATGCGCTAAAAATCGATGTGATTGCGCGCCCTGCAACTAACATGCTGAACAAAATCATGGAAGCGTTGCCAAATATATTTATGGCAGCAGCGATTTTAATCGTGACCTTCTATGTGGTACGTATGGTTGCTAACATCATCAAAGGTTTGATCGAAAACACTCAAATCAACCAATTACCTGCGAAAGTTGGTCTGCAAGAAACTATGGGTGATAAGAAGATTTCTGACTTAGTTAGTTATGCAATTATCTTCTTTGCCATGCTATTTGCTGCGATTGCCGCCGCTGATCTATTAGGTTTCGAGCCTATCTCAGCCATCATTGCTATGTTTATTGCTTTTGGTGCCAATATCATTTTGGGCGCAATCATTCTGTTCATTGGTTTTTGGCTTGCCAACATCATCGCTGGTGTCGTTGAGCGCTCTGAACAAGGTTCACAGTTCTTAGCAAACATTGTACGTGTCTTAATCATGGGCCTAGTATTGGCGATGGGTCTAAAAGCGATGGGTATCGCTGATTCTATCGTTAACTTAGCATTCGGTCTAACCTTAGGTGCGGTTGCGGTTGCATTTGCCCTATCATTTGGTCTTGGCGGTCAAGAAGCAGCTGCTCGCTTCCTCCGTAAAATGCAAGATAAGATGGACAGAGAACGTGACGAAGCAAAAGCGAAATCTGCTCTGACGCCAAACTCATCGACGCAAGATAAAGTTGCCGCGTCAGTGCGTGAGAATACGCCAACGGCTAAGCCTGCGACTACATCAACTCCTGATATTCATACCGATATCGTTGATACAACACGGGTGAATACGGACACTATCAATACTTCTGACATCAACAATACTGCCAATACTAACGTAAACAATGCAGGTGTAAACAACAACGTTAACGATGGTAGTATCACTGATGAAGATATTACTAACAACAACATCCTGCCTGGTAGCGGTTTATACGACGATACCAATAATAAATAAGCAGTGGTTATATTTTAAGGACAAAAAAGACAGCCTAGGCTGTCTTTTTTTATACGCGTTTATAAATATTTCTAACGAGGTATAGTGAGTGAAAAGCAATATCGATACATCACACACTGCTGATATCAACTTTTCTTGCTTGCTGTGCCGGCGTAGACAGATGCTACAAAAAATTCACATTAGCAACACCTTAGCGTTTTTAGGATATTTTGACTATAGCTAGAACAAAGCACATTTTATGTTCGGTTCTGCTCCCACTATCGGTTTAGATTTTGCTGTTGCAACTGCTGTATTTGCTTGGTCAGCTGGCGCTCGCGTTGGCTCATGGCAGCAACTGGCTGTATCCATAAATCAATATCGATAAAGGTGTCATTTGCCTCCTTAATGAAATCTATACCGAGTACAATCACGTGATGCAGCTCCGCTATCGGTAAGCGCGTGGCCACATCCAAAGCGATTTTCGTAAGATTTGGTTGAATAGCCTGTTTACTATGTTGCCCTTTGGCATCTTGTCCATAAAATATCAGCACATAGTGCCGACCTAAAGACTCATAGGAATGTTGATGGACGACATAGCCTTGTTCTCGTAATGGTTGTTGTTGTTTGGGATGGCGATACAAGGTACGAATCAGCTCATGCCGTGAAAATAAAGACTCATCGAGTATTTGCTGCTGCCAATATGCAAGATTTATTGCCGAGAAATCTTGCTTATTCTTTTTTTGCCCATTATCGCTATACCGCTTTAACATTTGGCTAATCATTTGCGACCATAACACAGCCGCTTGCGCCATATGCTGCTGATACATTTCGCCTGTCGTACTATGACTTTTTTGCGCTAGCGCCATCGCAATCAAGGCGGAATTTGGTTTATCTTGCATCTTATATTTAATCAGCGCGTTGTCTATAGCGATAGCTTGCGCAAATACGGCAGGGTCATTTAGGAAATCAGCAATCATCGCCTCTTCAGACTTAAGACTATCTATACGTCTGTTATCAGTATGTTGCCATTGCTCTAAACGGTATTGTAAAAATCGCCATAGCTCGCATGGCGTATGTAATGCCCTTAATATCAATTGCCAATCATGCCAGCCAAACACCTGTAATGGCGGTTCGCTTGCTTTGATTTCTGAACTTAAACCGTCTATAAACCCATTGCCAATAAGGTTATTTTTTACACGTTTACTTGTGTTCTGATAAGTGTTTCTAAATTGAATATCAAAAACCACAGCATAGGTCGTCGCATCTATCTTATCTTTGTACCTAGTTAAATAGCCGTTGCGCCATGCCGAAATCGATTCAATAGCCGTTTTACGTACGTTTCCAATATGTCCTGCACCTATATCCTCAGGTAAATAAATGCTTAGATTTAATAGTCGCAATTGACCTGAGGGCAATTGATAGTCGTATTTTTGCGCCTTATATTGGCCGTTATAGCCAGTCGCAAGCGCTTGCAAATCAGGCAATACAAGCGTCGATATCTCAGATTGCAGGTAACAAGCCAACTCATCGCCAAGATAACCTTCATCAGATATCACCGTAGTCAAATTGGACACAGCCGCAACCTTTTCTTATTAAATAAATATAGCAATGTATGCCTTGTCATAACTTTTAGCGATAAATTGAACAACATAAACGCCATTATACCTAGTCGCATTCATCGCAGTGAGTTGTTATGATGACACAAAAGCTAGCACGTTTACGCCTCGTTTGCTGAGCTATCAATTGCCACAGCACTTGTGGGCTTGCTTAATATTTTTATTTATACAATAACACTCGTATAATAACAAGGACTGAACATCATGAAACGCTTTAAAGAAAAAACCGTCATCGTCACAGGCGCAGGTTCAGGTATCGGCCGCGCAACCGCCATTCGTTTTGCTCAAGAAGGCGCTAATGTGGTGTTAGTCGGACGTACCGCGGCCACCCTAGAAGAAACGGCTAAAGCGTTTCCACAAGATCGCACTTGGATTCATACCGACAATTTTTTGACCATCATTTGCGATATCAGCGTAGAAGCTCAAGTAAAAGAGATGATCAAAAGAGTCGTCGATAAATTTGGCAAAATCGATGTCTTGGTAAACAATGCCGGCAAAGCCATGCAAGGCAAAATTACTGAGCTGTCTTCTGAAGATTGGAAATTAGCCATCGATGTCAATTTAAATGGTACTTTTTATGTCTGTCAGGCTGCCATGCCGCATCTAATTGCGAGTAAAGGCAATATTATCAATGTCTCGTCGCTGTCTGGCGTCGGTGGCGATTGGAATATGGCGGCTTATAATGCGGCCAAAGCCGGTATCAGCAATCTGACTCGTACGCTCGCGCTAGACCACGGTGCTGATGGCGTGCGTGTCAACGCCGTCAATCCAAGCGTGACGGCAACCGAGATGACCACCGCCATTCAAGACAACGATAGCAGAAGCAATAAGTTTTTGGACCGCTGCCCCCTTAAGCGGATGGCGAAACCAGAAGATATCGCCGCCGCCATCACTTTTTTAGCCAGTGACGACGCCGCTATGATTACCGGTGTTAATTTGCCCGTTGATGGCGGAGTCAGTGCCTCTAATGGGCAACCGCATTTTTAGTAGCCAATAATCTATCGCCTAAAAAACTATTTGATAACAATCATAATTGCTCAAGATTAAAAAAGCCTCTGATAGCTCAAATATCAGAGGCTTTTTGGTTGCAACCGTTATTAGAAATCATAAAAGCGTTACTCAGCTAAATGATTGATATCTTGTAATGGCTGCGATAAGCGCTCAGGATATCGTGGTACTACCCCGCGATACTGCGCATAAATTTTTGGCAAATCGACGTCGATATTACCGGTCGGATAGACGGGCGACATAAAGCGTATTTCCTTGGTTTTATAATCCATGGCTACGGGCAAAATTGGCACGCCGGCACCTAATGCCAAATAATAAAAACCTGTTTTCCAGTCTTTGGTATATTGGCGCGTACCTTCTGGTGCTAGGCCTAAAAATAGCGGTTTGCCAGTCTTAAATTTATCGATACTCGCTTGCAGCACCGAGCCTTTATTACCACGGTCAATAGGAATGACGCCAATCCACTTTAACAGCTGCGCAAACAACGGCACTTTAAATAGCGTATGTTTGCCCATGATGCTGATTTTCAAATCTAGGGCAAATAAGCTTGGTATCGCATAAATACCGTCAACGTTGGAGGTATGCGGCAGTGCCAAAACCACCGCCTGCGGGATATTTGGAATCTCGCCAACGGTGCGCCAGCCTGCTGCTTTTAACAATGCGGACCCAATCTTTGGCGCAAATTTATTACCACGTTTTGGTACTAAATTACCCAGCTGGTTTTTGCTCAAACTTGGTAGTACTTTTGAGCGCGTAGGATTAGAAACAGCCACTTTAGAACGCTTAAAAAATTTTGATGTCATGACGGCACCAGATAGTAAAAGATACCTCTATAATACCATTAAGCGTATGCTACTAGATTGAATTTTATAGGCTTTTATTACCTGCCAGCTCACTTTTTCCTATACTGATATAACTAAACTATAGAAATGAAAAGTAAAGTGCGCAAACCTATACAACCTTTCCTAGATAATCGCCAAATTGCCTTTATTTTCAAGCCATGACTTACGGTCAGACGCACGTTTTTTGGCGAGCAGCATATCCATCACGCTATTGGTCAGTATCATATCGTCCATGTCCAGCTGTACCAAACGGCGAGTATCACGGTTCATGGTGGTCTCGCGCAGCTGTTCGGCACTCATTTCACCGAGTCCTTTAAAGCGCGTAATTTGGGCTTTTTTATTGCCAGGTACATTGGCCAATATGTGCTCAAGTTCTGACTCATCTAACGCATAATGTACCTCTTTACCGACATCAACGCGGTACAGCGGCGGCATCGCGACGAATAAATGACCTGCATCGACTAAAGCGGGAAAATGCTTAACAAACAACGCACAGATAAGCGTGGCAATATGTAGACCATCAGAGTCAGCATCAGCCAAAATACATATTTTGTCATAGCGCAGCTCAGATAAATCATCCGACGCTGGATCAACGCCAATGGCAATGGCAATATCATGAATTTCTTGGCTTGATAATACCGTATCTGACGACACTTCCCACGTATTTAATATCTTACCGCGAAGGGGTAATATTGCCTGATAATGACGGTCACGTGCTTGCTTGGCACTACCACCCGCGGAATCGCCTTCTACCAAGAATAGCTCTGCGCCGTCACGTAAATCCCCACGACAATCCGCTAACTTCCCCGGTAATGCTGGCCCTTGAGTGATTTTTTTACGCGCCACTTTTTTGGCTGATTTTAGGCGGCGACCGGCTTTATTAATCGCCAATTCGGCAATCTGTGTGCCCATATCGGCATGCTGATTGAGCCACAAGCTAAAGGCATCTTTTGCCAATGTTTGCACCGCGCCCGCCGCTTCACGGCTAGAAAGCCGCTCTTTGGTTTGGCCAGAAAACTGCGGTTCAGAAAACTTCAGCGACAAGATATAGTTGACGCCATCCCAGACATCTTCGGCTGTTAATTTAACATTACGAGGCAGTAGATTATGAATATCGCAAAACTCACGTAATGCCTCTAAAATACCGGTACGTAAGCCATTAACATGCGTACCGCCCTGTGCGGTTGGGATAAGATTGACATAGCTTTCTTGAATCGGCGTGCCACCATCCGGCAACCAAGACAAGGCAAAGGTGATAGCCGCACGCTCACCAGCTTTGGCTTCATGATTATAATAAAATGGTGCTTCCGGTAAGGTTTCTAACCCATCTAGCTGCTCGTTTAAATACTCAACCACCCCATCGGTAAATTGCCAAATGACTTTTTCATTATTGATATCATCGATAAATTCAATCGTCAATCCAGCGGCTAATACCGCTTTGGCTTTTAGATTGTGTTTCAGCTGTTTAACGTTAAACTTTGGCGTATCAAAAAAACTACCATCGGCCCAAAACTTAACTCTAGTGCCACGTTTACGTTTATTGGAGCTAACCGTTTCGGTTAAAGAGGTGACCGCTGCGCCATTCTCAAACGCCATCTCGAACTGCGTACTATCGCGCCAAACCGTTACTTCAACTCGCGTTGAGAGTGCGTTAACGACAGAGATACCCACACCATGCAAACCACCCGATACCTCATAGTTAGATGTCGAAAACTTACCACCCGCATGTAGACGGGTCAAAATCAGCTCAATCCCTGATTGACCAAATTCAGGATGGATATCGGTTGGCATACCGCGGCCATCATCTTCGACCGATAGCGAGCCGTCACTATGCAGCTGCACCTTGATGGTTTTTGCATAGCCCGCCAACGCTTCGTCGACTGAGTTATCAATGACCTCTTGGGCTAAATGATTGGGGCGCGTGGTGTCAGTGTACATCCCAGGACGACGACGGACAGGCTCCAGCCCTTCTAAAACTTCTAACGATTGCGCATTATATTGACTCACAAATGCATCCTTAATTATTCATGTGCGATTAATTCTATTAACCCATTATAACGAAAAACAGTGGCCTTAAGGTCAATACTCATTTGCTTACGTCAGATAATGTCGTTTAGTTAAATCCGTGTGAGACTCTGCAGCATCTCAATCACCGTAGGTAATTGCTCAATAAAATCACTAAAGCGATGATCGCCGCCCGTTTGCATCGTTACGCTTGCGCCTTGTGTTTGATAAAACTGTTTAGACAGTTCAGGATTAAGCAGCTCATCTCCTTCCTTAATGAGGACAGCAATTTTATTAGGATAATTAACGGTTGATAGTTGGTGCGCTGCAAACCACTGCAAATCTGTTTGAGTAATATCCCAACCGCCCGCTGTCGAATGAATAACCTGCTTGCCCAAATCCTCGTCTTTAACATTGTTTTTTAGCGCAAAATCTTTGGCAAACCGCTGCAAAGTAATATGGGGCTGGATGCTGGGATTTAATAATAGCGCTGGACAACCGGTATGATTGCTAACCACCGTAGAAAAATAACCACCCAACGAGCTACCGACCAGTACGGTATGAGAAGATTTATTTGGCTTATCTTGCGCTGTTTTATTTTGACCGTCTAAACGTTCAATTAACGACAGGATTTGCTTAAAAACTTGCTCAGGGGTCTTGTTCAAATCTGGTCGTAATACCTTGATATCGGGATGATACTTTTGGCAATAATCCTCCAATAATTTGCCTTTTGTAGAGTTGGCATCATTGTCTAAGCCATGGATATAAATAATATTCACGTAGAATCTCACTGATTGGTTTTGTTATGATTGCTGTATATGGCGGTGTAAAACTTAGCATAGCACTGACGCCACAAAAACAGTAACGATAAAATGGCACAGTATTATTCGCTATTTGCGCCATAATAGTATTTACGATGAGACGAGACAAGCAATCGGGCAAGTTAAAGGAATAACGTAATAGCGATGGAGCCGCCATGAATCAGCAGTTTGAACTGTTCGAGATTGCCAATCCATGCATTGGTGTTTGCCAAAACAATAAAAAGGGCTACTGCTTTGGCTGCCTGCGTAGCCGTCCTGAGCGCCAGCTATGGCATGATATGACCACCGAACAGCGCCGCGAAGTACTAAGGCTTATAGCAGGACGTCGGCAACGTATCGAGCAGCTGCGACAGCGTAAAGGCGAACAATTGGGCTTTGATTTTGATGAGACAATAGAGACAGGAAAATTGTTTTAACAAAGAGGCAAGTTAATATATACTTAACCTTAACAGGTAATAATGTAAAAAAACTACATAGTATCCTATTGAAATTTATTTTATTATCACTATATATAAGTAAATGAATATTGAT
>NZ_DAINDI010000041.1:361-2778 GCF_036731945.1 Psychrobacter sp. | reverse complement strand
GATAAACCAAATGGTTTTTAAGGATAATATAATGAATCATACTGTCACGCCTGATATAAAAGACACAGTGAAAAACTCGCGCCAAATTGAACACCTTTACGCTGGCGTCGATACCCAAGACGGTGCTGGGGTTAAGCTGACACGGGTACTGACCCAGCAGCTACAAGAGCGCCTTGACCCGTATTTGATGTTAGACAACTTTAAAAGCGATAATCCAGACGACTATGTTGCCGGTTTCCCCAATCATCCGCATCGTGGTTTTGAAACCATTACCTATATGATTACTGGCCGCATGCGCCACCGCGACAGCGCCGGTAACGAAGGGCTATTACAAAATGGCGGCGTCCAATGGATGACGGCGGCTAGCGGTGTGATTCATTCAGAATTGCCTGAACAAGAAAACGGCGCAATGGAAGGTTTTCAGCTTTGGCTTAACCTACCTGCCAAAGATAAAATGAATGACCCTTGGTATAAAGATTTCCAAAGTGACGATTTGCCAAAATATAGCACGGAAGATGGCGTAGACGTCACGGTAATTGCAGGTCAATCGCATGGTATTGAAGGTGCGGTCACACGCGACATCACTGAGCCGACTTATTTGGATATCCATCTACCAGCAGGAACGAGTTTTAGTCAGGAGATTCCGGCTGACCATAATGCTTTTGCTTTTGTCTATCGCGGTACCATAGAGATTGCAGGCGAAACGGTACCAACCAAGACCATGGCTATTCTTGAGAATGATGAAAGTGCAGATGGCGTTACCATTACAGCCGATAGTAGTGAGGATACCAAAGTGATTTTAATCACTGGTCGCCCACTACGCGAACCTATTGTACAATATGGTCCTTTTGTCATGAACAGTCAGCAAGAAATCATGCAAGCGGTCACCGATTTCCAAAGCGGCAAGTTTGGTGAAGGCGCTTAAGGTTTAGCTATTAGCTAAGCATTAGCCTTATTTACTTAAATACTCTATTGAATATCAAAGCCCGTATTAGTTCGCTAATACGGGCCTTTTTAATCATAAGAAAAGCAAATCTATTTAACCAGCTATCTAGTCGCACGGAGTAACCGCTCTCATCACCTAGAATGATTTATTGGCAAACTTAGGCCACATCAACTTGGCTTTCACGGCGATAGTGGCGCAATTGATGTTCTAAGCGCCGACCCTCACTAAAAGCGGATATCCGCTTTAAATAGCCAATGATACGCGTGGCATGATCGACATCGTTTGAGCCACAAGCCTCACAGTGATAGAGGGTGCGCTTATCAATATGCTGACACTCATTGCAAATGGTGATACGCACGTTAATACAAAAGTATTGGCACCCTGTGGTTGCCGCAATATCAAGCAATTTACGATACTGCTGCTTATCGAGAGTTTCATCCAAATTCAAATGCAAGGCAGAGCCACCATCGAGCCACTGCGTAAGCTCACGTCCATGCAGCATAAACTTATCCAAGGTATTGGTTGTTTCATCTTCTACCAGATACAGATAAGAGTTATAGCACTCACGCTGCACTTCATAGCCATCTCGTTTGTCCCATTTGGCATTTTTAACGCCTAAGTTTTCTGCAGGTACAAACTCAGTATTAAATTTCAAACCATACTGGATACTGGCTTTACGATTTTCATCATAAATGGTTTTTAGGATGTCGTTAACGAAAGTATGATATTGCGGATTATTACCGACTACTATGCCTTGACTCTCCGCCGCTTCTGCCATGCCATTGATACCGAGCGTCAAAAACTGCTTATCTAGTTGAATAAACCCTGCATCATAAACAGGTAACATGCCAGATGCTTGATATTGTTCCATCAGCTTACGATAACTGACCTGATACTTATGAATTTTTTGTACCTCTGCAGCCAAATCTTGTCCATTTTGAATCATACGATTTAGATTAAGGGTAATAACATTGATTGAGCCAGTAGCCACACCACCTGCGCCCAAAGTATAAGAGAAACTGTGATCAGTGATTTCATTGCGTAGACGACAACAAGAAGCTAAAGAGTCCGGATTGTCGCTTTGATAAATAAAGAAGCTGTTTTTTTCTGCCAACTCGGTCGCTAGCATATCGGCATATTCTTCATCTTTACATTTACCGTTTTCGGTTAGCATGGCGCAGGTAACGACTGGGAAAGTTAAGATTGCACGTTTACGCTCTTCATTAAACCAGGTTAAAAAATACGCCTGTAGCTGTTTAATCGTTTCCCAGCATGGTCTTTCACCATCAGGAAACACAAAGTTGGCAAACATGGCATCAAAATAATGTTCGTCGTATAAAGAGATATTCCAAAACGCGCTCTGATAACCACGCGCCGCAGCAGGTTGATTAATGGAATAAACCACTTGCTGGAAACAGTTTTCAATCAATGATTTATGAGTGGTTAAATAATCACTACCATGGTCTTTACG
>NZ_DAINDI010000041.1:0-351 GCF_036731945.1 Psychrobacter sp. | reverse complement strand
ATCGAAATAGGCAAGAAACTCAACCGTCGCCACTGCGCCCGCAAACTGTGAGCTAATGGCAAATATTAAGTTAATAAAAGAGCCACAAAACGACGCTAAGTGCTGCGGTGGACCTGCCTCACCTCCCAACTTCTTTAGGCCATCGAGCAAAAATGGATATAACGATACTGAGACGCAGTAAGGTTTTAGGCTGGTTTCGTCATGTACATAAATTTCATGAGCTTCAATTTGGCGCAAATACTCATCTGCCAAATGACTATCAAAACATGTGCGAATCTGCTGTTGTACTTGACTGCGATTAACCTGAATAAAATAATCTTTCATAATTTCGCTTTCTAAAGTGGCGATATT
>NZ_DAINDI010000040.1:21589-27335 GCF_036731945.1 Psychrobacter sp. | reverse complement strand
CGTATAAGCAGGCATTTAATCTAAACGGCAGTTACACAGAATGTGGGATGGTCTCCTTTCGTTCAATATTTCAAAACGCTTTTTCCATCGGCTATAGACGTGATTGATGTTATTCTTAACGAAGGTGATATCAAAAATTATCAAATACGCGGTGATATGATTGGCAACTTTTGGCTACTCCAAATGCTTTGATATTAATAAGTTATTTCACCTAATAAGACTAAAAATAAATAGATTTTTGCAAGGTCAATATATGGCTATATGAGCTTTCTATTTGTAAGTGAATAGTCATTACAAACCCACTTGATATACATCTTCTATTTTAGTCATAGGAAACCTTTTAATGAAACCAGATTTTTCAGAGTCTACTTATGCATTCTCTCTAGTAAACGAAATGAATAGAATGTATTCATTTAATCTAGCACCAATATTTCCTTCATTGTATGAAGAAGGGAAAACAGGTGGTTATGATACTGAAGTAAGCATACATGGAGTTCCATTCTTCTTTCAGTTTAAGCTATCAAATTTTCTATCAAGATTTAACGCAAAAAACTATAAGGTCTTTAATAGCTCTTACTATCAATTTCATTTACATGCACGTAAAAAATCTAAACAACATGACCTGTTACTTCATCTTGAGAATAGTGGTAATCCAGTATTTTACGTTGCGCCTAGGTTTTATAAGCACAATGACTTAAATGTGAATTTTAGAAATAGTAATATGGTCTCAGAATCTATTTGGATTACAGCCAAAGAAATAGGTGCTTTACCTGATGACGACCCTCATTCAGTTTGTTTCAATGAAGATAATACATTGGTTTATTTGTTTTCTGAACCTAGGCAGATAAATAGTAAGTTTAGCAGCATTAATAATATTTCAGATGATTTGAATGGTTTTAATGCTTATCTTGACTATTTTAAAATGTCATCTAGTTATGAGAAGTATCACAAAGATACTTGGGAAGGTTTGTTTAATCAGATGGTCTATATTATTAATAAGCATTCAGGTAATAGTTCATTAAGTAAAGAGAATATTAACAATTACGTTGATGATATTAATAGTATGAAAAGCAAATGTGCATTTTTATCAAGACTGTTTTTTGGTGCTGAGATGCTAATTTTAAATACTTAGTCTAAATCAGAGGCGCGGTATAGCCCTGATAATAGCGGATAGCAGGATTAGCTACTACTAACCCGCCATCAACTCTTATTAAACCTTCAAACTCATGCCCTAAATCATCGCCCTTACCCTAGCCATAATCCCACGCCCAATCACCAGTCTCACATAAATAATGGCAATGGCAAATAACAGTGCGACTAACGCCACACCGCCAATAGCCAAGCTTGCCCAGGGCACACTAAAGCGCAGATTGAACCATTGGGTAATAGCAGCCCATGCCCCGATATTAGCGATAATGACCGCAAATAAAGCGGCACTAATACCAAGTATGCCAAGCTCTAAGATATTGAGCATATATAGGTCACGCTTTTGCATTCCGAGCAGCCTAAATGATGCGCTGTCTTTCATGCGGTCTTGCGAGGTAGAGAGTAGCGAGCTAATCAAAACCATAATACCCGTCAATAATGCCAGAAAGGTGAAGACATAAACCAAACGGCTCATTTGTACCACTAGCTCTTGGACTTGCTGCGCGATTGCTGTGCCGTCGATGGTCGTTATCGCAGGAAACTCGCGAACTAGCTGACCTTGGAGCTTTGGAATCTCTTCTGCTGCGACGTGGGCGGTAGCAAATTGGATTTGCGGCGCAGCTGCTAACACTTCAGGCTCAAATAAGAAGTAAAAATAAGGACTGGGTCCTTTCTCATAGCGCGAGCGGATACTGGTGATTTGCCCGACGATCTCAATCCCTTGAATATTAAAGCGCACTTGATCACCCATGCCAACATTTAGCAAACTGGTTGCCGTATCCAAAATCGATAATGGCGCAACGGTTTGCGCTGAGTCACTATCTACAGTATCAATAGGGGCATAAAGCTCGTTTTTTACTAGTGAATCAGTAATAAACTCAGTGTCCATCACTGTATCGGTATAGCTTAAATTAAAAACCCGCATCGGGTCATCAAAGCCGTCCGTAGGTTCGATATCTTGTACGGGTACATTATTAGCCGTGACGACGCGGGCACGAATGACAGGATAATAGCTGACAGGTGCAGCAATGATGTTATTAATCGCATCATGCTGGTCACTTTGAATATCGAGCAAAAATAAATTGGGCGCATCTTCAGGGTAGGCATTAATAAACTGGGCATTGATACTATGATTGAGCGTGGTAATCAAAGTTAAGACAGCCACTGACAGCGATAAGGTGACAAAAAACAATGCCGACTGATTGCCTTTACGCGCAAGGTTATGAATAGCGATACGCTGCATCCAGCTGATATTAGAATGCTTGGCAAACTTAGTCAGCAGCCATAACCAACCGCGTGCCAATAGCCAAAATATCGCGACAAAAGCAGTTAAGCCTATTAACAGCTGCGCACCTAGTATCAGAGAATCTACTTCATAAGCAAAAAACACATAGAGACCAACTAGCATCATCCCATACCAAAGTAACGGCAAACGTTGATACCACGGTAGATTTTGTAAGTTTGTACTTGCTCCTTGATTGAGTAAAGTCGCAGGTTTGGTCGTACTTAGTGTGCTTAAACCACGCTGAGCGATAAGCAAGGTCAGCACTAGCGCGATAATAATAGTTTTAATGGCGCTAATCGGGTTGATTGCTAGTCCAACATCAGTTGGCAAGATAGCAATGAGATACGGCTGACCGACCTTCAGTAAGCCGAAACTCACGATAACCGCGGCAATACAAGCAATGATAGTGGTAACAATCAATAGCTGATAGTAGCTGCGTTTTAAAGATTTAAGCGGCTCACCTAATGCCAAACGAATCGCATTACTAGACTGCTGCTTGGTCACAAAAGCCGTAATCACGCCATACATCGCCACCGCAGATAATAACAGTACGGCAATGACGAGCAGCTTTAAAAACATCAAGACATTGTCGGAGATACGCGAGACAGAAGTATCTGCTGACTCGGCATCAGAGAGCTCAATATCAGGATACTTGCTAAGTATTTGCGTCAGCTTTTCTCGTTGCACGGCCATTAATTCAGGCGCGCCGGCCAGCTCAATACGATAATTAATGCGGCTACGCTGTCCTAATAAGTTGGTCGCCGCGAGCGCATCCTCATGCATCAAAACGCGTCCGCCAAAACCAAAGGCAGTCAGTGGACGGTCAGGCTCTTTGGTCAGCACGTCGCTAATAATGAACTCAGCATCACCAATGGTAATTTGGTCACCAACACTGGCGTTTAAGCTGTTCAATACTTCGGGCGCGACGACGACATTCGCAGCGCTTAATTGTGTCCAAAGAGGCTGCCCTGAGGCAAGCTCAGCGTCTCCATATAATGGATAAGCTGGCGAAACCGCTTTAACGCTGGCAAGTAAGGTTTGCTCATCGGTCACTACCATGGCGCTAAACTGATAGTCATATACTATTTGCGTATCAGCGACCGTCTCTACCTGCGCTAATACCTCGCTTGGCCAGTCTTGCTTACTGTTTAGAATCAAATCCCCGCCAACGAGGGCGCGCTGATTGTCATTGATATAGGTATCAACCGATTGCTGGATAGAATCTAAAGTCAGGTAAGTGGCAAGCGAAAGAACTAGCGTGATTAAGAATAAGACGGGATAGATCCAGCGCTGCCACCAGCTACGACTTAAGGCTTGCGCGCCCAAGCTTTTCGAAATTAACAGGCGATTAAATAGTTGGCTTATGATGCCACGCGAATCATTTGACTCATTATCCATGTTATCCATTGGTTTTTGATCCATCTATCATACCGTCATGCATGGTAATGACGCGATCTGCCATCTCCGCTAGTGCGGCATCATGAGTGACGACGACTAGTGCGGAGCCAACTTGCTGGCGTAAATCTAATAACAGCTGCATGACTTGACGGGCATTTTGCTCATCTAAGTTACCAGTTGGTTCATCGGCAAAGACGATTTTTGGCTGCGATACCAAGGCGCGGGCAACGGCAGTACGCTGCTGCTCACCGCCTGATAATTGGTTAGGCAAGCTATCACGCCGATGCCCTAAATCAACTGCTTCAATCAGCTTATTTACACGTGCTTTATTCGGACGGCGGGCAATATCCAGCGGAAAGGCAATATTCTCGCTGACAGTTAATGTCGGCAGTAGATGAAACGATTGAAAGACAAATCCCATCTCACGTTGGCGAATGACCGCCAGCGTATCTTCATCAAGGCTGCTTAAGGTTTGTCCCGCTAACTCAACTGAGCCACTATCAGGATAATCTAACGCTGCTAGTAATCCGAGCAAAGTCGATTTGCCTGAGCCGGATTTACCCATGATGACTACGAACTCGCCCGCATCGACATGAATGTCGACGTCTTTAATGATGGATAATGATTGGTCACCGACTTGAACGGTTTTATTCAGCTTGGAGGCGGTAAGTAGTGTTTTGTTATTGGCTGTAGCAGTCATTGGGTGGTCTCAGTAGGCGTGCTAGATTTTGTTGCCGTATCGGTATGGGCTGCTTCTAGCTTTTCGATTTCAGGTTGCAGAACTGGCAAAATATTGTCGTTGACGATAATAGTATAGCCCTCGCGGGTTGGATGAATGGCATCGGCTTGGTTGAGCTTAGGGTCGCCACCCACACCGTCTAAAAAGAACGGAATCAGCGTCACATTCATATCTTTCGCCACCCTTGGATATATCGCAGCAAACGATTCGACGTAATCAGCGCCAAGATTGTCATAAATCTGCATACCACCCAAAATCACTTCGCTACCGCCATCTTGAAGGCGTTTAATAGCAGTGCGAATATTGGCTTCGACCGTTGCCACATCAATACCACGGATGGCATCATTGGCACCGATGGTCAAAATAGTAATATCAGGTTTGGTTTGCAATACCCAATCGAGTCGATTGACAAGCCCGGTACTGGTCTCACCGCTTAATCCTGAATTGATTACTTTGACATCCTTGTAGCCCATCTCTTTTAAGCGCGCTTCTAGCTGCGCGGGGTAATTGGCATCATTATCAACGCCAAGCCCTTCAGTTAACGAATCGCCCAATGCCAAGATGGTTAAAGGTGCTTGCTGCTCAGCTGAATTCGTTGACTCATAAGATTGCGTAGATTCTGGTGTTTGAGCTTCAGCCATTGTCGTATTGACGGCCGGATTATTATTTTGAGTATTGTCAGCCGTGTTTGTGTCAGGCTGCTGTTGACAACCGCTAATAGCGATTGCAAGGCTCAAGGCGGCGACCGTGAGCAAACGCTGCGGTAGGCGAGAGGGAGTGTTTATCATGATTCTGCTGTCCTAAATACAATAAAGTCAGTCTAGCAGAATCAGGTAAGTAGCAATATGGTACAAAAGTTAATTGATTGACGACGAAGGTTAATTGCTTGAAGATAAAAATTAAATCTTTTTACCATCAACCATTAGTGGGCGGCTAACCAGCCAAGCAAACCCCACGTTGATAATCATCAATACCAGCATAATGAATAACGGCAAATCCCAGTTGTCCGTTGCTTCATGCAACCAACCAGTGCCAAGTGGACCAAAAAACGCAATCAGATAACCAATGGCTTGCGCCATGCCCGACAGCTCGCTTGATTGATTGGCGGTATAAGTACGCATCGAAAACAGCATCATACTTAAAGTGAAAATCGCCGAGCAGCCCATGCCCATTAGTCC
>NZ_DAINDI010000040.1:0-21565 GCF_036731945.1 Psychrobacter sp. | reverse complement strand
AAGTAAGACCCAAGACGCCGAGCACGTTTAGTGACGCAGCAAAGATGGCTAGCGCTTGTATAGGACGCCCGCGGTTGACGAGCCACGTTAAGCTTAAAATAGCGACCGGTGCCATAAATTGAAAGACGGAAGCCATTTGTCCCGCGCTCACCGCTGACAACCCTTTACTTAGCCATATCGACGGTAAGAAACTGGCGACGGTATAAAAAAGCAAGGACTGTAAACCCATAAATACCGCAATTTGCCAAGCAAACGGCGTGCGCCACATTGAAATGTGCGATGGGGCTTTCTCGCCTGCGGCAAGCGGTTTGATAGGCTGATGATTTGATGAGCCCAAACGCAGCCGTAATAATACCCAAATGATTAAGGCAAACAAGCCTAAAATCGACCAACCACCCAGCGCCCATTGCCAGCCAAATTGCTCAGATAACGGCAAAACCACGCCTGCGACAATCCCTGCCGAGACGGTCATGGTAAGACTAAATAAACCAGTAATCAGCGGAATATGATTCGGTGTGCGCTGCTTAATCACCGGAGCAGCAAGGGTATTGGCAAAACCAATCGCCAATGTTAGTAATAACGTGCCGCTTAAAAAGCCAATCCAAGTCGGAATGACGCTACGAATAACCATACCTGCAGTTAATAACGCAATCATCGTGATCAGCGTATTTTCAAGGCCAAAACGCTTCCCAATCGTAGGCGAAATAAAAGCCCCAAGCGCAAATGTCAGCATCGGCACTGCACCAAGCCAACCAATTTGGGTTTCGGAGATATCAAGCGCCCCTTGTACCACCGGCGCAATAGAACCCAGCGCCACAATCGGCGCGCGCATATTGGACGCCAATAAAACCATAGCACATAGCACGAGCCAAAAAATAAAGCGCGATGAGGGCAGCTTTAGGTTTGCTGGCGCATCTGGTTGAGACTGGGACGGTATATCAGATTGCAAATTAGGAGAGGTAGACATAGCAGCACGACTATTAAAATAAAAAAAGGACACGTCATTTATAAGCACTGACGCAGCAGCACTTATAAATAACCCCAAAGCCCGTCGATAAGACGGCGCTCAAGACCACATATTAGAATATAGAGTATAAAAACACTTGCAGAAAGCAAGTCATATGAACTTGCTACCCCATTTATCAGGGTAAACTTAGTATATGAATAGTGAAGTTTTGGCTTTGCTGATAGCGGTTATGATAAAAAAGCTTTTATATAAACGCTAAAGCAAAAATAGCGTCAGTCACTGTTAGTTTGCAAGGTTAATTGCAAAGGACTCGACGCTATTATAAGAATAGAGGGCGGCTAAATACTACCAGCGTATGGTAACAAATAGCAGGTTTATACCGACTTGCCTAATTGCGCAGCCTTTAGCGCGGTTTCTTGCTGTTGATCGACCAGCGAATCGCATTTATTGGGGTCGTTACCACAAAATGAGCAAAACTCGTCACCCATCAACTTTGCCACACCACCGCACGAGCCTCTAAGCGGCTTTTTTTTGACCATATAACCGATGCCCATAAAGATAAAAAACAGCATAAAGACGGTAAAGGTGACAGCAAGCATGGGAAGCAATTGGTTAAGCATAGAGATAACCTCTCGTTTAAAATATGAAGCAGCCATCTAAGTAATGACTTACTTATAGTATAGCAAAAATTTGCCTTGCTCGTTTGTGCTTAGCAGGTTATTACAGTCTAGACGTTTGATACTAAGACTTTTTATCGGCGCGCAAGGTTTTCATCGCCGGCGTTTCGACCACTTGCCAATCATCAACGTTGTCGGTCGCCGTGTCTGCTGCAACACCTTTTGCCAAAATCACAAATAAAGCTGCGATATCATGCTCTTTTGCCGTAGCCAGTGCTTTTTCATAAGGCATGGCGGTCAAGGCCGTTGCCCACGCATCCGCCAGCGCCACCGTTGCTGCAGCGACCGTTACTGATGGCGCGCCACCTACGATTGGCTCACCTGTGGTTGGGTCAATGGTGTGGCTATAGTGCTTACCATCGAAAACGACGGAGTTGCGATAGTTGCCAGAAGTAGCAAGCGCCATGCTAGAGCCATTATTGATAGGCTGGCGAATCACCGCCATTGCTTGCCGAGTACTTACCGTACTGCCCTCAATGGGTGCATCAATAGCGATTTGCCACGGCTGCTGCTGCGCGCTGACGCCCGAGGTCGCCACTTCGCCGCCAATCTCAACCATATAGTTGCGAATTTGATAAGTGTTCTTAAGCACATCGGCAATGACGTCGACGCCATAACCTTTAGCCACCGCCGAAAAATCAAGGCCAACACCGTCTTTGGTTTTATAAATGTTGTCATCTTTTTGAATGACACTGTCAAAATCGACCAAGGCTTTCGCTTGGGCAATCTCAAGCGCGCTTGGCGGACTTTGCAAGCGCTCAACCGTCATGGTGCTGCCAAAGCCCCAAGTTTCTATCAAGGGCATTACCGTTGGGTCAAAAGCACCGCCCGACAGCTCATAAACTTGCCTTGAGGCCTTTAATACATGGCTAAAATCAGCGTCGATAGCAATCGGCGTATCTTTGCCTAATTGATTGAATTTAGAAATAGTAGAGTCTGCTTGATAGGTTGACATGCTGTCATTGATATCTTGCAAGCGCTTATCGATGGCGGCTTGTATGGTAGATTCATCAGCGCCTTTGGGCAGTTGATAACTGATATGATAGCTGGTGCCCATGGTCTCGCCGCTGAGGTTGTTATAATCGGGCTTTTGCTGGCAGGCGCTAAGCGTGAGTACAGAGCTGATAGCAATGATGGTTAAAGAGGCGGACTTTAGGGGTTTGTTAGCGGCAGAAAATGCGGTTAAATTTGTCATATAAATCATCACAGCTTGATAAAGCAAAGGGGTGAGTGGGGCGTTAGCTAGTATCGAGTGGTCAGTAAATAATGGTTTATAAATAACTCATAACTAACTAAGCTAAGCGTCGCCTATTTTACACCCCTTGTTACCGATAAGGCCAATTTACGACTAACGTACGACTTGAGAAACTAGAACCCAATCTGTTCGTTTATTTAACCTGTGACTCACGGATAAGTTTATACAGCTTTGGCGGCGATAAACGATTGACTCTAGTGGCAAGCTTTTCTTTATTGCCAGCAATGATGATATATTCTTCACCCTTAGTCAGGGCTTTGACGACCTGCTTTGCAAAGGCGGTCGCAGTAAGACCTTTATTGGTGGCATCGTCCATCGTCCCTTGCGCACTACCATCACCGGTTAAAGCATTGATAGAGATATTGGTTTGAATAAATCCTGGGAATATGGTCGCCACCTCGATACCTTGGTCATGCAATTCTGCGCGTAAGCTGTTTGCCCACATATGAATTGCGGCTTTGGCAGCACCATACGCGCCGCGATATTGGGTACCCAGTAAACCTGCCACGCTCGATACCATGACCACTTTGCCGCCGCCTTGCGCAATCATATCTGGTAATACCAGTCTGGTCAGCCGCGTTTGCGCGAAATAATCTATCTCCATCAGCTTCCGCTCAACTTCCTCGGTCGTTTCCATGATAAGCGCCCGTTGACTGATACCTGCATTATTAATCAACCAATCAATTTTTCCAGCTTGAGTTTTAGCAGTGTCATAGGCAGCTTTTGTTTGCTTGGCATCGGCGATATCGAAGGGAACGACGATATGTTTTTTGCTATTTTTGCAGCGGTTTTTGACGGTTTCTAACTTATCTTTATCACGGCCACTTAAAATAATAGTAGCACCACGTTTGGCAAAGGCAATTGATAATGCTTCGCCGATACCGCTAGACGCGCCGGTAATCCAAATGGTCAAATCTTTCGCTTTGGTTTTCATAAGAATCCTTTCTGATTGAAAATGGTTGATTTAGCGCACAAAAAAAGAGCCTCCATTGAGACTCTTAATTTATCATATATTTTTAGCTTAACGATACTTGTTGAATAAATAGGTTTTATCAACCGATTTAAATAACTCGCTTAACCACCAAAATCATCAAGCATGATGTTTTCATCTTCCACGCCCAAACTGTGTAGCATGTCGATTACCGCCGCGTTCATCATCGGTGGCCCGCACATATAGTATTCACAGTCTTCTGGGTTTGGATGGTCTTTAAGATAATTTTCAAGCAGCACGTTATGGATAAAGCCGGTTGGACCTTCCCAATTGTCCTCAGGGAGAGGATCAGACAAGGCCACATGCCACTCGAAGTTATCAAACTCTTCTTCTAGTTGGTCATAATCTTCAACGTAGAACATCTCACGAATCGAGCGCGCGCCATACCAAAAGCTAATCTTACGCTTGGTATTTAAGCGTTTGAGCTGATCGAAAATGTGCGAGCGCATCGGCGCCATACCTGCACCACCACCAACGAAAATCATTTCAGCTTCGGTGTCTTTGGCAAAAAACTCACCATAAGGACCAGAAACCGTCACTTTATCGCCAGGGACGAGGCTAAATACCCAAGAGGACATTTTGCCCGGTGGTATACCGTCAGGGCCGCGAGGCGGTGGACTGGCGATACGGATATTGAATTTGATAATGCCTTTTTCGTCTGGGTAGTTGGCCATTGAGTAAGCACGAATCACGGGCTCATCAACTTTCGATACATATTTGAAAATGTCGAATTTTTCCCAGTCTTCGCGGTATTCTTCGTCAATCACAAAATCTTTATAATGCACTTCATGCGGCGGCGCTTCTAACTGTACATAACCACCCGCACGGAAATTGACTTCCTCGCCTTCTGGAATTTTAAGCACCAATTCTTTAATAAAGGTGGCAACGTTATCGTTCGAGACAACTTCACATTCCCACTTTTGTACATCAAAAAACTCAGGATCAATCTCGATTTTCATGTCTTGCTTTACCGCAACCTGACAGGCAAGGCGCATGTGGTTACGGATTTCGCCTTGGGTAAAATACCCAGTTTCGGTGGGCAGAATAGAGCCGCCCCCTTCGATAACGCGGCAACGACACTGCGCGCACGTACCACCGCCACCACAGGCTGAAGATAAGAAAATACCTTCGCTTGCCAGTGTTTGTAGCAGTTTCCCGCCCGCGGGTGTCACGACGTCATTATCGGGATTATCGTTGATATGGATAGTAACATCGCCTGAACTGACCAATCTTGAGCGCGCCGCCAAAATAATGGCAACGAGACCCATGATGATCACGGTAAACATAGCAACGCCACCAATCGCCGTAGCGTAATCCATGGTAGGTATCCTTAATCTATGGAGTAGGGGAGCGAAAAAACGTCTTTGCGTTTTTTGAACCCCTACCGAATAAATGAATTAAATAGGTCAAAGTGCTAAATAGGGTTTAAGCTTAGCGGTTTAAATTGACATACCGCCGAAAGACATAAAGCCAAGTGACATCAGACCAACCGTGATAAAGGTAATACCAAGACCACGCAGCGGCGCTGGAATGTCTGAGTATTTTAGCTTTTCACGGATACCCGCCAAGGCGGTAATCGCCAATGCCCAACCGAAGCCTGCGCCGACGCCGTATACCATCGATTCACCGAAGTTATAATCACGCTCAACCATAAACAATACGCCACCTAAGATGGCACAGTTGACGGTAATCAGCGGTAAGAACACCCCAAGGGCGTTATACAGACTCGGGACGAACTTATCTAAGAACATCTCTAAAATCTGTACCACAGCGGCGATCAAACCAATATAACTGAGTAGACCCAAAAAGCTTAAGTCGATATCAGGGAAACCTGCCCATGCCAGCGCACCATTTTTTAAGATGAACTGAAACAAAAGGTTATTTAGCGGTACGGTAATCGCCATCACGACGACCACAGCGACCCCAAGACCAATAGCGGTAGAGACCTTTTTTGATACCGCCAAAAAGGTACACATGCCTAAGAAGTAGGCCAACGCCATATTCTCGATAAAGACCGAGGTTATAAATAAACTGACATAGTGTCCCATTAGTGACCGCCTCCTTGTGCCATGCCTTTAGATTGCGGCTTCATTACAAATTCAGCTTCTTCGACCTGTTCAGGTTTCCAAGTACGGATAATCACAATGAACAGAGCGATAATAAAGAATGCTGACGGTGGCAATAGTAATAGACCATTTGGTACGTACCAACCACCATCGTTTGCAGTTTGCAAAATGGTAATACCGAACCAGCTGCCTGCGCCCAAAATCTCACGCACACTCGCGACAAATAACAGTACCGCCGAGTAACCAAGACCGTTACCAATACCGTCTAAAAAGCTTGGTACTGGTGGATTGCTCATGGCAAATGCTTCGGCACGGCCCATCACGATACAGTTGGTGATAATCAAACCAACGAATACTGACAAGCCTTTACTGACGTCATAAGCGACCGCTTTTAAAATCTGGTCAACCACGATAACTAGTGACGCAATAATCGTCATCTGCACAATAATACGAATGCTTGATGGGATTTGCTTACGGATAATAGAGATAAAAAAGCTTGAGAATGCCGTGACCAAGGTCAACGCCACACTCATCACCAGCGCATTCGCCACACTGGTAGTAACCGCCAACGCCGAACAAATACCTAAGATTTGTAGAGCAATCGGGTTATTATCAAAAATAGGCGAGGTTAAAATCGTTTTTGTATCAGCCATGTTATGCCTCCTTGCCGTGTGCTGCTGGCACTACTGCGACCAGTTCGGTTGCGGGATGCGTCTGCTGTTGATGTAAGTTCTGACCCAGTTTTTTATACGGACTTTGATTGGCTTTGACTTCTGCATCCGCCAATGTTTTACCGCTCTCTTCACGCAGATGATCTAGATAAGGTTTATAACCTTGCTCACCGAGCCAAAACTGAATCATGTTACTGACGCCGCGACTGGTCAAAGTAGCACCACTGATGCCATCTACCCAGTTGTCTTTTGGATTACCGGCTTTGGTCACACCCGTTGCTACTGCGCCGTTTTCATCATAAGAATGAATGCCGCTCCACATGGCGCGCCACTCAGGCTCCTCGATACGAGCACCTAGACCTGGGGTTTCTTTATGCTCATAAAAACTGATACCTTTGATGGTATTCATATCACTTTCAAGCGTTAAGAAACCATAAATCGTACCCCATAGACCATAGCCTTGAATCGGCAGCACCACCATTTCAGGTTGTCCAGCGTCATCACTTTTGACATAGACTTTGGCGTATTTAGGAACACGGCCGATACCAGCAGGGTCATTACCGCCCAAATCTTCACTCAAGGCTTTGTTTTTAGTTGCTTGACTGGCATCGTATGCATTGCGATCAGGAATGCCAGCGGCTTTTAGCGCGTCGTCATCGAGGTAATTGCCTTTATTAAGGTCAACGATTTTTACCTCAAAGTCTTTAAAACGCTCAGCCACATCTTCATTGGTATCGGACGCCGGATCAAACATACCAGCGGCGACTAAGATGTTTTTATTACGGTCTAAGCGCGCGTTTTCAACTTGCGCTGGTTTTAAACCAACAGCCGCCGCTGAGACCAATACAGAACACACCAAGCATAGCGTCAACGCCACGCTGATGGTTTTTGCATTATTACTTTTGGGCTTGGACATAACGAACCCTCCGTGCTGTTTGGCGCTTGATATTGGCTTGCGTCACAAAGTAATCAAATAATGGCGCAAATAAGTTGGCGAATAAAATGGCAAGCATGATGCCTTCTGGGAAGGCTGGGTTGACGACGCGAATGAGTACGGTCATAAAACCAATCAAGATACCATAAGCCCAGCGGCCTTTATTGGTGTGCGCAGCTGATACAGGATCGGTTGCCATAAACACCGCACCAAAGGCAAAACCGCCGATGACTAAATGCCAATAAAACGGCAAGCTCATCATCATATTGTCTTCAGAACCAACCATGTTAAAGACGAGCGATGTGGCAATTAGCCCCACCACACAGCCTGCCATGATGCGCCATGAGGCAATGCGCGTCCAAAGTAGAACCACTGCACCTAGCAAGATAGCCAGCGTCGATACTTCACCGATACTGCCTTGCATATTACCCAAGAAAGCATCTGTCCACGTGATGGCATTGCCATAAACATCAACGAAGTCTTCTGGGACGACGCCAAGCGCAGCAAGTCCAAGTGGCGTGGCTCCTGAGAAACCATCAACCGCCGTCCATACTGAGTCGCCTGACATATAAGCAGGGTAAGCAAAGTACAAGAACGCACGACCTGATAGGGCAGGGTTCAAGAAGTTTTTGCCCGTACCGCCAAAGACTTCTTTTGCCACGACCACACCAAAGATAATACCTAAGGCAACTTGCCATAAAGGAATATCTGGTGGTAGACACAGCGCAAATAGAACAGAAGTCACAAAGAAACCTTCGTTAACTTCATGACCGCGCACCACAGCAAAGATAATCTCACAGAGAATACCGACCGCAAAGGTGACGATATAAATCGGGAGGAACTGCATGGCCCCGTAGACAAAGCTTGCCCAGATACTGTCTGGATTGTAGCCTGCCATACTGGTGATAACGGTACGCCAGCCTTCAGGCTGTAAGCCAAGCTGCGCAATCGCTGTTAATGCTTGATGACCGATATTGTACATACCCCAAAACATCGCAGGGAAAGTACATAACCAAACGGTAATCATAATACGCTTAAGGTCAATACCGTCGCGTACGTGTGAGGATGCGTATGTCGTTGAGCCAGGTTGACGTAAAAACGTATCAAACATCTCAAAGATAGCGTAGTACTTTTCGTGTTTGCCACCCTTGGTGAAAGACGGCTCCATACGATCGAACATATTGTGTAAAAATTTCATCGTGGTTAGCCCTCCAGCTCAATGCGCGTTAAGTTGTCACGCAAAATATCGCCGAATTCATATTTGCCAGGAGATACAAAGGTGCATAATGCCAAATCTTCTTCGTCCAATTCAAGTACGCCCAAATCGACGGCACTAACGATGTCTTCGACAATCAAAGCGCGCAATAGCTGCGTTGGTAGATAGTCTTGTGGCATGACTTCTTCATAGACACCAATTGGCACCATCGCCCGCGGTGAGCCATTGCTCGAAGTGGTAAAGTCATATTTTTTACCACCAAAAAACTGCGAGATATAGATAGGCAATTTAGAAAAGCGATTGGCACCAGCGGTAAAGAAGTGAAACGCTGGACGTTCACGACCTTCGGTTAGCGCACTGATTTGATTATGAAAGCGACCAAGATAATTGGTGTTACCCAACACCTTGCGGCCCGATAACACAGAACCCGAGATGATACGGTTCTCGCCAGCTGTAAGCTCACCTTTGGTCAATGCTGCGATATCTGCACCGCGCTCGGTGACCACCAAATGCGGGTTTTTAACCGCAGGGCCAGCGAGGCTAAGCATACGGCGCGTATATAAGCGACCAGTAGTAAACAGCTTACCAATGGCAATCACGTCTTGGTAACCAATCGTCCACACGGTCACGCCGCGCATGATAGGATGCAAAAAGTGAATGTGCGTGCCAGCTAGACCAGCAGGGTGTTTGCCAGCAAAGCTATGATACTCAGTGACATTATTAGCCGCCGTTTTGGCAACTGGCGTCAACTGGGCATCGCCGTGATGGCAGACAAAGGTCTTGGGGCTGAGGGTTGATAATACAGCAAGTCCGTCATTGAACGCTTGAAGCTGCTCATTAATCAGCAACATCGGGTCAAGCGCTAGTGGATTGGTATCCATGGCGGTGACAAAAATAGCGTGCGGACGGGCACCGATATCAGGAGAGCGGCTATAAGGTCGCGTACGAAACGCAGTCCATTCGCCAGAGGCAAGCAGTTGGGTTTCAACGACTTCAGAATCTAGGTCAGCAAGTTGCTGGGAGTCGTAGCGCTGAAATTCTACTTCTTCACCGTTTGGGTCGACCGCAATCACAAGACTTTCAAAAACACGACGCTCACCGCGATTAACGGCGACGACCTTACCAGCAGCAGGGGCAGTGTAGATAACGCCGACCCGTTTTTTGTCTTCAAAAACGGGCTGACCTTTAGCTACGATGTCGCCTTCTTTGACATTCATCGTGGGCTTCATGCCCACATAATCATAGCCAACAAGTGCTACATAGGCGGGTCTGTGCTCAGATATCTCGCGGGAGGGTTCACCAGTGATGGGTAAATCCAAACCTTTTTTGATGGTAATCATAAGCGAAAACTTAGTCCATAGTCTAAAACGATACCAGACGTCCTGTTTGGTATATCGGCAGCATGGATAACAGCGTCATCAATAAAGTGCTTTAGCAAACCCAAAAAAGGGCGTGAAAAAGTGCTCTAGACATAACACATCATCATAACTACAAGTAAGAGTATTAACGCTGACCTTAGACTCCTTAACAACACGTTAATGTCTTATTCGAATGACCAAAGTGACGACTGGCTACCAAGGTGTATCGTAAAACTCACAAATCTAACCGCGTCCTCAACGAGGCTGACAGTAGATAAAATACAGTTTTACCATACGATTTATTAAAATCTTAAAATTTGTCGTATCAGGAATCATAGGGTTATTAAAATTTACGCAGCGCTATTCATACGAGTGAATATAAATGAGGCATCAATGATTTGTTCATACTTTATGAAAGCTGTCTTTGTGAAAGCTATCTAAGTGCTGGTTAATGACCTATGATTACAGGGTAAACTCAATTTCTTGATAAGCTCAGCATTAATTTAGTGCTAATGCGGTGCTCATATTTACCTTATGCTGATTGCAATCGTCAATAGGTAGCAGACGATTAGGTTTTATCATACAAATACAAATTTACCTAGGATTATACGCTAAACTGACCTAAAATTGCCAGTTGGTAAATGAATTTACCTAATGTTACGAGTGATTCCTTCGGCTAAAACTTATGGTTATGATTGTAGTTACGGTGATTGGTTCTTTACCATTTTTTAACCAAACTTTAACTTGTATTATGATTTACCACTGCCATTTTTAATATTTAATCAATTTTCCCTAATAGCTGCTTTTAATTTGCTATGCTAAATAAATTTTATGTAGTCGCCCTTTGATGGGCTTAGATACTTTTTTCAATTTTGAATTTTTCTTATTCATATTGTTATTATTCAACTATTTTTAATCGCTGATATCGCTTTATAAGGAATGCTGTATGTGTGCTGTCCCTGTCATTATCCCCGCTATCGATTTAAAAGATGGTAAATGTGTGCGTTTAAAACAAGGTCGTATGGAAGACGATACGGTATTTTCTGACGATCCAGTCGCTATGGCGGCGCGTTGGGTCAATGAAGGCGCGCGTCGCTTACATTTGGTCGATTTAAATGGCGCCTTTGATGGCATCCCAGTACACAAACAAGTGGTCAACGACATTGCCAAAGCTTTCCCCAAGCTGCCGATTCAATTGGGCGGCGGTGTGCGCAATATGAAAACCATCGAGCAGTATATTAGTGCTGGTCTGACCTATATTATCATTGGTACTAAAGCTGTGGAAGATCCAGAGTTTGTGACCGAAGCTTGCCGCGAGTTTGCTGGACACATTATTGTCGGTATCGATGCCAAAGATGGCATGGTTGCCACGCATGGCTGGGCAAATGTGACCGATACTAAAGCGACTGAGCTTGCCAAACGTTTTGCTGATGTTGGCGTATCGTCAATCGTTTATACCGATATCGCTCGTGATGGTATGATGCAAGGCGTCAATGTCGAACAGACGGTTAATTTAGCGCGTGAAGGCGGCTTGCCGGTGATTGCCTCAGGCGGCGTCACCGATATAAAAGACATCGAATTGCTCAAACCTTATGGTGATTGTATTGAAGGAATTATCACTGGGCGCGCGATTTACGAAGGCACCTTAGACTTGGGCGAGGCGCAGCTTTATCTAGATGGCAAATAGTTTTTAGTCACCATATCCAAATAGCATTATTGAAAATGTGATATAAAGCTAGAATAATAAAGGGATACTTATGGCAGCGTATGTTGACCAGCCTCAATTACGTAGGCTACGCAGGTTAAGCCAGCGCCAATCGCGTATAACGATAAACGTCTACGCTCAGCTGTTATTGCTATTAAGTATCTTTTTAAGCGTTCTTTTAAGCATGCCAACTTATGCGGCTACAGACAGCAGCATAAATGAGAATATTGTACCCAATAATGAGGCTGCTGAAGATAGTACAGCTGACAGTGAGACCAGCGCTCAGACACCTAACGCCCCACCTGCCAATGAGCCAAATAATAGTCTAAATAGTGCCATCACTATTACCCCTGCGACGCCAAGTACTTCTGACACTGCGCCCGCGCCAGTTGAAAAACCGCCGGTTATCAGCGGTGAAAGTACCAATAATGCCCAAATCGAAACCACGCCAACGCCGTTAAAAGACAATGATATCCAGCAACGTATCAGTGGCATTTTTTCAGAAATTGACGGCTTGCAAGCAGTAAACGTCAGCGTTAATCAAGGGGTTGTGACCTTAACCGGTGAGACGCCTAATGAAAAAAAAGCCCAGCAAGCCATTAATCTGACCAATCGCTTAACCGACGTAGTGACAGTAGAGGATAGAATCAATCGCACCCTTGATGTGCAAGACAATGTCTCGACCGTTTATCAGAGCCTCAAAGCGCAAACCAAAAACCTAGTCAAAGCGTTGCCGCTACTGCTCGTAGGGATTGTTTTATTTGCCTTAGTGACGTGGTTTGGCAGTTGGTTATCCAATCGGCAAAAAATGTGGCAACGTCTTACGCCAAATCCCTTTGTCGCAGAGTTGCTTGCCCAAACCGTTAAAGTCATCTTTATCGTTTTCGGTCTTATCTTAGCGTTAAGTTTGATTGGTGCCGAGACTATCTTGGGCACGCTGCTTGGCGGCGCAGGTGTTATTGGTATCGCCGTTGGTTTTGCCGTCAAAGACACCATTGAGAACTATATTGCCTCGCTCATGCTTAGTATCCGCCAGCCGTTTCGCGCCCGCGATCATATTTTGATTAACAATCAAGAAGGCATCGTGGTACGCCTAACCTCACGCGCGACGATTTTGATGACTTTAGATGGCAATCAATTACGTATTCCTAACGCTGAAGTCTTTAAAGCGACAATTTTAAATTACACCAAAAACCCCGAGCGCCGTTTTACCTTTGAGCTGGGGGTTGATGCCAACGATGACCCGCTTGCTGCGATCAAGGTAGGTATCGATGCCATCTGTCAGTTGGGATTTGCCTTAGATAAGCCAAAAGTCACGGCGGTTATCAAAGAAGTCGGCGAATCAAACATCGTTTTACAGTTCCAAGTATGGGTCAATCAATTGGAGGCAGATTTCTCCAAAGCCCGCAGTATCGCCATTCGCGAAACCAAGCATGCCTTAGAAGATGAAGGTTTTACTTTACCCGAGCCCATTTATCAGTTGCGCTTTAACCATAAGCTAGAAAAAGCCATTGAGCATTTTCAAAGCAGTCAAACGAATGATAAATCCCCAGCGGAAACGACGGTAACGCCGCACATTTCTGCAACTGATAAAGCGTCTGATGAGTCTTTTCCCACTGGCACTAGTATTGAAGATAAAGATAAGAAACAAGCAAAGGCGCGGGCCAAGCATATCTTACAAGGTCGCAATGCCGAGGAAGTATTCGATGCGCGTCCTGACCAGAAGCTAATGGAAAAAGTTGAGCAAGAAATTGCCGAAAATTCAGATGAAACCGACTTATTAAGTAACAATAGTCCGCAAGAATAGCCCACAAGAGTGGCGTTGAAGATTACCTATTAGAAGGTCAGTGCTAACTATAAAAGTCGGCATAAAAAATGCAATGAAACGTCTATCTACCTTTTATCGACCTAGACGAGATATTTTTTATGCAAATCAAACATCTGATTATTTTTGCTTTGGCTGGTATCGTTATTCTCGCAGGGTTTAATATGATCAGCGGCAGTCAACGTGAAAAAAATAGAGAAGCGTTAGCCGCTAGCAGTGTCGCAGAACAAACTGACATTAACGTAGCTGAGGGTAATACTTCAGATATCGCAAGTCAGCCGTTAGGACAGCAGCCAAAAGCCATTCTTGATAAAGCAAGCACGCAGATAGAACAAGCGGAGCAGGTCAGTCAACAACGCAGCGAGCAAATCGCTAATACGCAATAGGAGCTTTAAACCTTAGAGTTGTTATTGTTTAGAATTTTAAGGCTGAAATAAGAGCCATCCTAATTACAGCATCTGATTAATCACCCTTTAATGAGCAAAAAAAGACTAACGATAACGTTAGTCTTTTTTTTAATCTTAACATTTAGGCAGCGTTAGCTTTTTTTGCTGGTGCCTTTACCACGGCTGCTGCTTCTTTTAGAAGTAGTTTTATTCGCCGAAGTTTTGTTAGCAGAACTCTTACCAGCCGAATTGTTCTTTGGCTGATCGCGTTTGGTTTGATTCATTTGGCTTGCTTGTAGCTTAGCTCTAAGATCAAAGTCGATTTGTAGCAGGTCCATATTAACGCCCGCTACTTTTACGCGAACCAAGTCGCCAAGCCCAAACACTGTGCCTCTGTCTTTACCGATAAGCTGCTGTTGCTGCTCATCATAGACAAAGAAGTCGTCGCCAACGTTGGAGATGTGCACGAGACCATCGATATATAAGTCGGTCAAAGTCACAAATAAACCGAAGCTCGTCACAGTCGTCACCACGCCATCGAACTCTTCGCCGACATGATCTTTCATATAATGACATTTGAGCCAAGATTCCACGTAACGCGATGCTTTTTCGGCGCGGCGCTCCGTATCTGAGGTTTGCGTGCCAGCCTCTTCAAGCGAGAAATCCATCACTGGCTGCTGGCTATTCGTCACTTTCGCTTTAATGGCGCGATGCAGCATTAAATCAGGATAGCGGCGAATCGGCGAGGTAAAGTGGCTATACTCATCATAAGCCAAACCAAAGTGACCGATGTTATCAGGCGCATAGTTCGCTTGCATCATCGAGCGTAGCAGCATGCTGTGGATGCTAATCGCGTCAGGACGGTCTTTGGTTGCTTCGATAATCCGCTGATAATCTGCTTGCGTTGGACTTTCTTCT
The DNA here is from genome assembly GCF_036731945.1 of Psychrobacter sp. Classification (GTDB taxonomy): domain Bacteria; phylum Pseudomonadota; class Gammaproteobacteria; order Pseudomonadales; family Moraxellaceae; genus Psychrobacter. Next base: position 6,596 of record NZ_DAINDI010000040.1, on the reverse strand, counting down.
GGAAAGCTTAAGCCAAAGTTTTTGGCATATTCATGAATGCGCATTGACTTTTCGCTATCAGGCTTATCGTGGTTACGATATAAGACAGGCAACTCATGTTTTAGGGCAAAGTTTGCTGCACAGGTATTGGCAAGCAGCATGCACTCTTCGATAAGCTTTTGCGCATCGCCACGCGTACGCGGTAAGATAGCGTCGATGCCACCTTTTTCATTAAACTTGATATACGTTTCGACCGTTTCAAACTCCATGGCATGGCGCTCTTCACGTTTTTTTAGCAGCAGCTCATACAATTGATGTAAGGTATCTACCGATTTTTTAACGTCTTTATTAGCCGTTAATGATTCAGGAACGCTCTTATCTTTTGGATTGGCAAGGTAAGCATTCACTTGATTATAGGTCAGACGCGCTTGCGAGTGCATCACACCCGGATAAAACTCGTAGCCTGTGACCTTACCAGCACGCGATATCTTGATATCGGCAACCATACAGAGACGGTCAAGGTTAGGATTCAATGAGCATAGACCATTAGACAGGACTTCTGGCAGCATCGGAATCACGCGATGCGGGAAATACACTGACGTGCCGCGCTCGTAAGCATCTTTATCAAGTGGCGAGTTTGGCGTGACGTAATAGCTTACATCAGCAATCGCCACCAACACCCGATAGTTACCGCCCGAGCGTTTTTCGGCAAATACGGCATCATCAAAGTCGCGCGCGTCTTCACCATCAATAGTAATCAAGGGTAAATCACGTAAGTCTGTCCGACCTTTCAAGTCTTTTTCAGTCGGCTCTTGATAGCTATTGGCCTGCTGTAGCGCGGCTTCAGTAAAGTCTGACGGGATATCATAGTTGAGTAGAGTCGTCTCAATAATCAATTCACGGTCATTATCATCAGATAGCACTTCAGTGATTTTACCGGTGGCAAATTCGTGTTGGTTCGGCCAATCGATAATATCGACTTTGACTGGCGCACCTTGTTTGGAGTTCAATGCTTGCACGTTTTCTTCAGTGACGGTAATCGGCTGATGGTTATTTGGGCTACCAAGCTCAACGCAATAACCTTCTTCATCGTGCGCCAATGTACCAATAAAGTTGTTTTGGCGACGCTCAACGATATCGACAATACGCCCTTCAGTACGACCACGATTATCCGTAGAGGTACCAACCGCTTGTACGGTATCGCCATTAAATACCCAGCGCATCTGCTTTTCATGCAAAAACAAATCAGGCATATCGCTCAATATCACAAAGCCAAAGCCTTTAGGGTGAGCTGACACGGTGCCAGTGACGATATCGTGTTCGGTTACAGTACGATAGCGATAAGGACGCCCGTCGCGGTTTACTTGCCCATCGCGTGCCATTGCTTTTAGACGATTGCCTAAAGCATCAAATTGGTCAGGGTCATCGATATTAAAGGCTTTTGCCAATTGTTGATGCGTGACTTCACCGTATTCATTAATCGTACTGAGTATCAGTTCGCGACTAGGAATAGGGTTGACGTATTTTTGTGCCTCACTCGAGGCGTTTGGATCATTCCAACTCATAAATTACCGTATCTATTTTTTAAAATTATTAATAAGTGCTATCTTAACACGAACAACGCCGTAATATCTTCGGTCAATTGTCTTATGTGTATCAGATAGCAAGTAGCTGCTAGCTTATATCACTAAACAGCATTCAATAAGTAAGCTCAATCAAATATCAATATCGACCGTATTTGATTGATTGGTTATCTTTTTAGTATTTAACTCTTTCGACACTTCTAGCACGGTCGTTTGATTCGATTTATCTAGATATTTCTGCGCTTTATCAACCTCGGCTGTCAGAGTATTGACCGTTTGCTTCATATTTTCTAGCGCCTCGATTTTATAATTGCTAATCATATCCATCGTCTCATAGACGTTATTGAAGGCGTTTTGGAGTTTATCAAGCTCAATCGTGCTGCTGGTTGCCTGTTCATGAATCTCAAGCGATTGACGTTTGAGCATCGCAGAGGTCGATTCAATCAAGCTACTGGTGGTTTTATTTAGTGCGGTGATTTGATCGAGTACCAGTTTTTGATTGGTCATTGCTTGAGCAACCACCACCGCCGTACGTAACGCCGAGATCGTCGTCGTCGTCGCGCGATCCACACCTTTAATCAGCTCTAGGTTGTTTTTGCGAATGGTATCAAGCGCTAAATATCCCTGAACGTTTACCGCCAATTGCGTTAAAAAGTCGGTATTTTTTTGCCGTACATAAAACAGCATTTCTTCTTTAATAATACGCGCTTTTTCGGGGTCAGTGGCCTCGACGGCATACACCTTTTGCTCAAGCTGCTCATCGATTTTTTTACCCACATAAATGTATTGGCGAATCGATTGCATCAGCTCCCACATGTTAACTTTTTCCTGCTCAATCATAGCATTGTCTTTGAGCAGCTCATCTTTACCGTTATAAAGGCTGGTCACCACGGCGTTGATATGCGATTGCGCTGACTCATATTGACGGAAATAATCTTGCACTTTGTTACCAAATGGAATCAGACCGAAGAGCTTGCGTGAGCTGGTCAGCTCTTTTTTGCTCGGATCCAAATCTTCAACAATACCGCGCAGCTCAGTCAATGACTTGGCAATAGGTGAGTTATCAAACAAGCTATCATTGAGACTTTTTGCTGGCAAATCGAGCATACGGTTCGACACTTGCGCCGATTCGCGAATTTCTTTATTGCCCAAATTATGGATAGATTGCACATTTTGCTGAAACTCAGCGCTGTGTACTGAGTTATTAATCACGTGATCGACAAAGGCATCTACCTTAGCATCAAGTTCAGGAATCTGGCTTTCATCCAGTTTCACCATTTGATCCGCTTCACTTTTTTGTATTTCTTTCACCGGTTCAGGTGCGGTTAAAGTGATGCTTGGTGTTGAAGCGTTTTCGGGTGGGGTCAATTCTTGCATAAAATTTCCTATAATATCTAAAAAATGGGATTCTTTACCGACGACGTTATTTATCAATGACACTATTTATTAGCTATTAATTTTATTAGCTATTAATTGTTAATGAATAACAGTTTTTACTAAGCGCTTTTATAGTCGTGGTTTCAATTGTTTTTATTACCCAATAATTTTTATTCGAATGAGATATGTGTGATGAGATAACCTTTAGATTAACTGGTAATGAAAAGGTTGAGAAGATGGGTTTTGTAAACTGAGGTTGATAAAGCGTTTATAGAGAAATTTGGCTCATTGTACTCAGATTCTTTTAATGCATTTATTTAGAGGTAAATATGAAAAAACCATCAATATCCCGGAGTATATTGATGGTTAAGATTATAACTGTCTATAATAACGAGCTGTCTGTGTTAGTGAATTGATTATATCAACTAACCATCACATCGATTTACAGCCACTACTCGCTATAATCCACCTGTGGATTATTTTTTCTTAGTAGGCCCAAGCAGCATACCCATTTGACGGCCTTCCATCTTCGGATACTGTTCGACGTTTGAGATATCAGCGGTATCTTCAATGATACGATCAAGTTGTTTACGTCCAATCTCTTGGTGCGCCATTTCGCGACCACGGAAACGGATACTGATTTTAACTTTATCTTGGTTTTCCAAGAAGCTGACGATTTTTTTCAGCTTAACTTGATAATCTGCCTCTTCAGTACTAGGACGTAGCTTCATCTCTTTGAGCTGGGTCTGTTTTTGGTTCTTCTTCGCTTCTTTCGCTTTCTGCTTTTGATCATAGAGGAAATGTTTATAATCCATGATTTTGCATACTGGCGGCTTGGCTTCAGGAACCAATTCGACCAAATCTAGGTTTTCATCACGCGCCGCTTTCATCGCGGTTTCGATATCGACCACGCCCATTTGCTCGCCGTCTTCTTTAACCAAACGGACTTCTTTAGCATTGATATCTTCGTTGATGTTCAAACGGTTTGACTGTTTAATAGGTATTACTCCTCATCTGTTTTTGGGGTCTGTCGGCCTTTTTTGCTGACAGCAGTCTGTACTAAGCTAATAAATTCTGCAACACTCATGACGCCGAGGTTTTCACCTTCACGAGTTCGGACGTTGACACTGCCCGTTTCGACCTCTTTATCCCCTAATACTAGCATATAGGGAACGCGTTCTAATGTTTTCTCTCGTATCTTAAATCCAATCTTTTCGTTACGCAAGTCACTCGTCGCTCGTAAACCTGCATTTTTTAGCTCACGAACCACATTTTCACAAGCATCGGCTTGTTTATCAGTGATATTCATCACCGCCACTTGTTGCGGAGCAAGCCATACAGGCATCCAACCGGCGTAGTTTTCGATCAAAATACCGATAAAACGCTCAAACGAGCCTAAGATTGCACGGTGCAACATAATAGGGGTTTCGCGTTCGTTTTGCTCATTGACGAATTCCGCATCAAGGCGCTCAGGCATATTTGGATCAACCTGTATCGTACCGCACTGCCAGACACGACCCAATGAATCCTTTAGACTAAACTCAATCTTTGGACCATAAAATGCGCCTTCACCCGGTAGGTATTCCCAATCAAGACCTGAGCTATCAAGGGCATCTGCCAAGGCTTTTTCGGCAAAGTCCCAAGATTCATCGCTACCAACGCGTTTTTCAGGACGGGTTGAGAGCTTCATAATGATATTATCAAAACCAAAGTCTTCATACACCGCAAGGGTAAGCTTAATAAAATCCGCGACCTCTTGTTGAATTTGCGCTTGCGTACAGAAAATATGCGCATCATCTTGGGTAAATCCGCGCACGCGCATCAAACCATGTAATGAACCAGAGGGTTCGTTACGATGGCACGAGCCAAACTCTGCCATACGTAGCGGCAGTTCACGGTAAGATTTTAAACCTTGGTTAAATACTTGTACGTGACATGGGCAGTTCATTGGTTTTACTGCATAATCACGGTTTTCGCTCGAAGTAGTGAACATATTGGTGGCATAGTTGCCCCAATGGCCTGAACGTTCCCACAAGCTGCGATCGACGATTTGCGGCGTTTTGATTTCCTCATAACCATGATCATGCTGTACTTTACGCATATATTGCTCAAGTACTTGATAAATAGTCCAACCATTGGCATGCCAAAACACCATACCCGGCGCTTGCTCTTGCATATGAAATAGATTTAACGCCTTACCAATCTTACGGTGGTCACGTTTTTCCGCTTCTTCGATACGTTGGATATAGGCTTTTAAATCTTTTTTATCTGCCCACGCCGTACCATAGATACGTTGTAGCTGCTCATTCTTAGCATCACCGCGCCAATAAGCACCTGACATTTTGGTCAGTTTAAACACTTTTAAGAAGCGCGTATTTGGCACGTGTGGACCACGGCACATATCGACATATTCTTGATGATGATACAGACCAAAGGCTTCTTCACCCGGCATGTCATTAATCAATTTCAGCTTATAATCTTCGCCGCGCTCTTCAAAAATCTTAATCACTTCATCACGAGGAGTCATTTTTTTGATGACGTCATAATCTTGCTTAATCAGCTCCATCATGCGTTTTTCAATTTTTTCCATATGTTCAGGCGTAAATGGCGTCTCACTATAGATGTCATAATAAAAGCCATCTTCGATAACAGGACCGATGACCATTTTTACGTCAGGATAAAGCTGTTTTACCGCATGACCTAACAAGTGGGCACATGAGTGGCGAATGATATCGACGCCGTCAGCGTCTTTTGGCGTCACGATTTCAACTTTTGCATCGGCAACGATAGGGTCGTGGGCATCTACTAAATGACCATCAACGCGTCCCGCGACCGTCGCCTTCGCCAAGCCCGCTCCAATACTTTGCGCCACTTCCATGACTGTTGTATTGCCTTCAAAGTTTTTTACGCTACCATCAGGTAAAGTAATCGCTACCATAATCTATTCACCTTTTTGGGTCCGTTGGCAGTGATGATTGCAACCATCAATCATATAACCGTAAGACCACGTCAATTATATCTAACCGCTATAGTATGTCGGATATGTTGTAAGAAATGGGCATTGACCACAAGCACTGCGCTAAAATTTATCTTATATATTATGATAATTAAGTAGCTATCTAATAACTGATCATCAAATCGCTATAATATAGAATAAGTTGCTTGTTAATAAGAGTAAGTAAGAGTGCCATGCAGTAATGTCATAAAAGCCGCTATTATAGCAAACGCTGTCTATTAACACTAGACAGCTGCGGCGCGGTCAGCTTCCCTATATAGGTACGCTTAATGTCAATATCAATAGTGTTGAATATATATCTATATAAGCCCAGCAATATAATGCATGGTTTATAAATGTCTTATTGAGCTTATTAATAGGCCTTGTAGTAAATAAGGATTAAATATTAAGACCTGTCTAGAGAATAATACCCTTTGGTTTGATATATGTTTTTTACTAAGTTATTGAAAAATATGGTTTGTTTATCAAATTTTAAAATTAATTAAGAAATCTATCGAAAAGCAGTTGACACCCAGTTCAAACCGTCTATAATACGCACCTCATTAGGGAGAACCGGAGCAACTTATATGTGAATTTACATATAACAAACCTGGCTAACCCATTGAAACAAATTATAAAAAAGCTTGACAAACCAAATCATT
>NZ_DAINDI010000039.1:25870-27463 GCF_036731945.1 Psychrobacter sp. | reverse complement strand
GTGAGTTTAAGCGCGTTGCCAAAGATGCGGGCGCGACTATAGAAGAAGTGTTAGCGGTAAAAGAAAGTCAATAAAAAACGCTCATCAATGGGAGTTGATGAGCGTCTAACAAAGCGAGTACTACGAAATGAATATTAACGGCAACCAAACCATCAATAACGGAGATTATGCCATGCAATTCCCAACTATTCAACAAAATACTGATTTACAGCAAGCGGTAGACGCTAAAGACCTTCATCAAGCATTGGGCTTGCACCCTGCTAAATGGTCAGAGTGGAGCAAAAACAATATAGCAAATAACCCGTTTGCGCTGGAGGGCATAGACTACGGGGTTTACAACCCTGAGTTGAATACCCAAGGTGGTAGACCGACCACAAATTACTACCTATCTATCGATTTTGCTAAAAAATTAGCCATGCAAGTACGCACCAAAAAGGGCGAAGAGATCAGAGATTACTTTTTAGATTGCGAGCGCAAAGCAGTAAGCGCCAGCAACCCAGTCACGCCAGCATTACCGAATTTTACTGATCCGTATGAGGCTGCTATCGCATGGGCAGAAGAATATAAAGCTAAAGAGGCGGCACAAGCTCAGGTCATCGAGCTAAAACCAAAGGCCGAAGCGCTGGCACGTATCAGCAGCGCAAAAGGCGCTACTGGTATTCGTGATACCGCTAAGGCCGTTGGTATGCGTCAGAACGACTTTGTAGCGTGGTGTGTTGATGATACCAAACCTGTCTGCCGTCGCTTTATGTACCGCGATGATAGAGGCGTGCTTAATGCGTACTCACATCGCACCAGCACAGGATTGATGACGCAGAAATTACAGTCATTCGTTGGTCATGATGGGCGTGATAGAGCAGAGCCTAGAGTTAAATTTACCCCGGCTGGCGTGGCTAAGATTGCAGAAATGCTTGAGAAAGAGCGCAACCGTGAAGCGGAGCTAGTGTAATGGCTGTCATTGGTATCAGACCAAGGTTGCATCGAGTTATCACTGACAGACACTTCCAAAGGTCAGCTGCAAAAGGATCATCTAGTGGCTTTACTACACTGGTAAAAAAAGGCACTTATCCACGTTCAGGAATGGATCATCCAAGCTTAGCAATAGGCGACCGCTTGGAGTTTATCTTAAGCGAAAAGGGTTTAAGACTGCTTGGTAACCAGCCAGCGTATGAGGTCACAGATATAGGCTTACAGCGTGATAAAGATAGCAACCAGTGGGTATGGACTGTTGAGTTTAAGAAATTGGAGTTGGAGCCATGAGCTTTAAATTAGTAGCACAAGTGATGGATATTAAAGTCGGCAGCCCATTGCGCAAGATAATACTTATCAAGCTTGCAGACCAGGCTAATGACGAAGGTGTGTGCTGGCCTAGTTATGAGTCTATTGCTAAGACTTGCGAGATCAGCAAGCGCTCAGTCATTACTCATATTCAGAAGCTAGAAAAACAAGGGTTTCTCCGTATTGAGAAACGATACAACAAAGATGCTGGCAAGAATTTTAGCAATAAGTATCACTTAACCTTGTCTAAGGGTAGTGCAAATGATTCACCACTAGAGGGTGGTGCAAATGCTGCACTAGTGCAAATGAGCGTCG
>NZ_DAINDI010000039.1:0-25860 GCF_036731945.1 Psychrobacter sp. | reverse complement strand
GGAGATTCACTAGGTAGTGAAGGAGCTGCACCCGAACCTATCAATGAACCTATCAATGAACCTATCAATAAAGAAGTAGGGGCAAAAAAAGATAAGTCTGCTTTTGATGCTCTTAGTTACCCAGTGCCTAGTTTTGTTGATAAAGAAAATTGGAATGATTTTGTAGAAATGAGAAAGAGGATTAAAAAACCTCTCACAGAAACAGCTTGTAAGCGCTTGGTTAATAAAATAATCAAATTGGATGAAGATGGTTTTGATGTTAACGACTCATTGGACTACTCAATCACAGGCGACTATCAAACGGTATTTGAGCGCAAACGCAAGACAATCACTCAGGGGAACACTCATGCAAGCAACCAGTCAGCTAACAGCAAACCTCGCAGAGAAACTACAGACGAATACAAACAGCGGATGCAGCGAGAGTTTAACGAAGAGTTTGGAATCGAAGTACAGCCCGGCAGCCATACAGACTGCTACAGCTAGAGTCTTAAATCTTTTTGCAGAACTTAAAGAAGAATACGGTGCCTTATTTGACGCCAAAGATCATCGCTACACGCCAGCCAAAGCGCGTGAATGGGCGGTAGAGCTACTAGAGTCAGGCATTAACGGCGAACAGTACCAACGTGGACGCTGGCAAGCAGTCAAGCAGCAGGATTATCCCGTAGAACGCGCTTACAAGTTTATTCAGCTATGCAAACTGGGTGAGATTGATACATACCCCACAGCCAACGACGCTTTCAACACAGCTTGCCAAAATTGCGGCATGAAGGGTGACATAGAGCGCGACTGGAAGCATGAAGTGGTTTATGAGACAGCAAACCGCATTGGATGGGGAAAGCTGGCAAGTGCGACGGAGTATTTCTTCAAGACGTTTAAGCAGGTTTATGAGCAAGTAGTGAGTGAGCATAAGGCTGGCAAGACGTTTGTTATTCCACAGTCGCATCAAGTCGCTTATGAGCATACTCCGGTGCAGGCAGGTAGTGAGGCGGATAAGCGGATAACAGCGGAATTGGCAGAGTTGCGGAGGGTGGCGGTATGAAGCAGTTAACGCAAGCGGTATTTGATGACGCACCTGATTGGGTTAAGAGTGCGGCGGTTGATAGCGATGGAGCTGCAACAGGCTTTAGCTCGTACAAAAGCGCATTGAAATGCAGGTCAAGTATATGGACTAAAGGCGATGTGCATGCTAGCGAATGTGGGCTTGGATATGGCTACGACGCTACCGACTGGCAAAACAGCGCAATTGAAAGGGTTGGGCAGTGAAGAAGGACCCATCCGACTACACGCCAGGCGAGCGCAAGTTTGCCGACTTGGTAGCAGCGCTCAAGGCTGGCAAGCCGAACGCTATGATCTATCGTAAAAATTCAGCGGTGACGGAAAATGGCGATTTTATTATTGGCTTGTCGTATCACAGTAAATTACAGCGTTACTCGTGTAGTGCTATTGAGATAGACGGGGTGCGTGATAACGGGAAGTTGTGTAGTTGGGATAAAGACGGGAACGCACTAGATGACGATTTGAGTGACCTTAATATCGGTTCGGTGCATACGTCAGTCAGGACGATTTAAAAGAGCAGGAGGGTGTGAAATTGGCGCGCAAAAGTAGCAAAAGACCTTCTGGTCTGGAGCAGTTGGTCAGGGAAATCAGCGGAAAGCCTAAAAACAAGTTTAATGCGGTCAAAGAAAAGGTGGATGGCATTGAGTTTGATAGTAAGACAGAGGCTAAGCGCTATCGAGAGTTAGTGATGCGAGTTCGCGCTGGCGAGATTAAGGATTTAGAAGTTCAGCCAGTATTTATTTTGGTAAAAAGCGTCAAGTTTAGTGGCGATAAGAAAGCCACGCCAGCCATGCGCTATACCGCTGATTTTAGGTACTACGATATCGAGAAGGACGAAGTGGTTGTTGAGGATGTTAAATCTAAGGCCACGGCAAAATTAACAGATTATAGGATGCGACGGCATATGATGCTGGCATTCCACGGAATTGAAGTTTTAGAAACCTACTAAGGAGTGGTTTATGCGCAAGTTAATAAAACGGTTGTTTTGCAAACATAAGAGAGCGCAAATACATTTTGGTAATCGATTGCACTATGCAGAGTGTATTGATTGCGGCAAACGCAAGGAGTTGAACGGATGATGAACGACTTTCTGTTTGGCATGGGTTATATAGCGGTACTTGGATTGTGCTTGTTATTCATAGTATCTAAAGGCGGTGGCGAGTTATGACTGAAGAATTAAAGGCGCTAATCGAAGCGGCGAAAGCTGTCCGAAAGTCGCTAATTGAGTATGACGAAGATGAGCACGCCAGTGGTGAAATTTTTTACTGTGAAATGATGAGCGAATCGGTCGATTTATTATCTTACGCTGTAAAGGAATATGAGGAATCTATCAATGACAAGTAAATCAAAAACGCTGGCAGGACTAGGTATGCGAACACTTGATGAGTATGTAGATAGCTTGCCTGCTCATGCTGAAAAGTCAGAAGTTTGGGTAAATATAAACGACGACAGTTGCATCAATGTTAGCCATATTGGTAGTAAGTACGCTTATTACAGCGAAGACGGTAGCTCAGACAGTCACAGCATGGATATAAAGAATTTTACCGAGAATTATAGGCTGGCAGGACTAGGAAAGGAGTTAGCCCCAGCAGCTGACGACACATTCAATGATGACACGCCAGCGCAGACGTTTGGTGATATTCAGTGGGACGAAGGTACGGATGAAAAGTCAGTAAAAGTAGCGGTATGTCTTACTAGAGTGCCAAATCTATGGCGCAGAGATGACAAGAAGGTGAGAGCTGCTACCGATGAAATTACGCTACAGGAATTTATGGACGTAATGGTAGATAAGATGTGTCTTATCGGTATCGCGGGACCAGCTCGCGCAGGCAAGGACACACTCGCCAGCTACTTGCTTGATAATTTAAGCGATGATTGGTCGCGCTCATCGTTTGCTGATCCAATTAAAGAGATGCTTAGAGCTATCGGAGTGGATTGCAGCGACGATGCCAAGGCAGTGGTAAATGATGATTATGGCGTAACGCCACGTCACATGATGCAGACTCTGGGCACAGAATGGGGCCGTCAAACTATCGACAACGATATCTGGGTAAAAGCGTTTGCGCGTTTGAACGCTGGCGAGTGTGTGATTGTGCCTGATGTTCGTTTTGAAAATGAAGCGGCGCTGGTGCGAGAGCATGGCGTGCTAATTCATCTGGTCGGACGCGGCGGTATTGAAGGCAGTCACGTATCAGAAAACGCTATTGAGTTTAAACCTGGTGATATTGTGATTGATAACTCGCGTGACTTGGCTTGGTTGCATGGTCAGGTTGATGGTAATGCGATTTTGGGTGAGTTTATAGCGGAGGTGAGCGAGTGATTGTTGACCCCAACTTAAAAAGCAGCGCTATCACTAATTACAAAGGGTGTGAGATAGAAGTGGTAACTGACTTGAATGATGTTATTTACTTTAGGCAAAGGGATATTGCTGATGTGCTTGGTATTACTCGTAACGCTTTGATCGGGTCTGTTCGAGACAGGATTGGCTCAAAAACAACCGTTTATTTTATGACTAAGTATTCTGATGATTCTTGGCGCGGTAACGACCTTTATTATCACACAGGGTTTTTATCTAAGTATCACCTTATCGAGCTTATGCAGAAAAGAAAAAGTAAGGCGTCTAAGCTATTACTGGCTTGGGTGAGTGATTTTATTAAAGGAGTTGGCGAGTGAGTAATAACTATCGAATAGAGTGGGTTGTGATCGTGTTCCTGCTTGTAGCTTTTGTTATTCATTTTTGGCCTATTCCTTGGGCTGATGTGATTGCAGTGACTATAAAAGCTGCTATTGCTGTTTTGATTATGTTGGCACTTGATTTTTGGAAATAAATAAAAAGCACCCATGTTGGTCGCATGAGTGCTTTGGATGGCAAGTAACAAGGCAATGTTATCGCATGTCGATTATATATTATTTTGAGGATAAATCACATGCAGATAACGAACAAGCAAAGAGTATTGGACGCGGTTATTGATTTGCATAATAGTCACACGCGAAACACTGTCTGACATACTCGACTTAAAGCAGACGATTATTGATGATAATTTATCGTCACTCACTAATGACGGTTTCATTCATCGCGTGCAGCGCGGCGTCTATGTGCCGACAGTTGAGCACAAACCTGCACGACTGATTAGTAAAATTCCACTGCCAGACGGTACGGTAGTGATTGATATTGGGGATTCTATCGTGCTGACGCTGACCCCAAAGGAAGCTCGCACACTTGGGTCGCTCATGATGTGTGAAGCGTTGCAGTACAGTAATATTGAATCCGGTCATCATGCAGCAGTTGCTACTGCCAAGATGGATTTAGAGTTAAAGAACATGCGCAAGGTGCTAAGAGAGTTATCAGCAAACACACAGACAGCTCAGGCTGGCTTGTTTTAAGTGTTAGCCTCGAATTATTCGGGGCTTTTTTACGTCTATTGTTTACTGATTGCAGCAAAATCGCATTAAAAACGCAATTAATCACACGCCAGCTTGCACAGCGTGCGTCATCACCCCTATAAGGTTCGTACTTTTCGCGTACAGGCGCTAACATCAAGCCATATAAGGTGTTTGGAGTGCGAAATGGCGAAGATAAATAAAAAAAGTCAGTGTGATTGGGAGGAAATCGAACGCCTTTATCGCGCAGACTTGCGTACAAACGCACAACTTGCGAAAGAATTTGGTGTTCACGCAACCACGATTGCGCGTCGAGCCAAAAAACACGGTTGGAAACGTGATCTTAAAAGCCGTATTAAAGAGCGTACTAATCAGATAGTGCAAGAGCGTGCTGTGCAATCGCTGGCAAGTGACCAGATTGCGCGTGATGATATGACCATCGAAGAGAACGCCCAGCTTACTGCCAACGTCCGATTGGCGCACAGACAGAATATTGGCGCAGCTCAGGCCATGATGATGACGCTGTATGGTGACTTACAAGCACAGATTGGCGCAGACAACCGCGCACGCTTAGAAGACTTGTTTATTGCAGCGCTCAAAGCCAATGCGATTGACGAGTCCGCGCTTGAAGCATACGAGCGCGTCACATCCTTATCTAATCATGTCCGTGTCATGAAAGACTTGGCAGACACGATGACCAAGCTTGTGACATTAGAGCGCCAGGCTTACGGCCTCGATGACGTTGATAGCTCGCCCGTCGATGCACTCACCACGCTACTTCATAGCATTGCTAATAATAACGGCAATGCCTTCGGTGTAGTTAAAGCCGACCCTGAATATGAGGACACGCCTGCCAGCAATAGTATTGGCGTGAGTGGTGATGACGATGCGTAAACGTAAATTATTGCTCGAAGTCGTGTTAATGCTCATTGATGTTGCGCGTGTCGCTTATACCAAGCGCAAACGTCAGCGTGAAGGCGATAAAGATGCCTAACGTAATCCACACGACCGCCTTAAATCCACTGCCAACCGATGCAGCTGAGCTGGCAAGATGCTTAGCTGACCCTTACTGGCGCGTGTTTAGTGGCTGTCTGTATAAGATTATGATTAAAGGTGATGACGAGGAAGACGTAGAAGCCGAAAGCTACGTCGTGCCGTTTAAGCCCAATGCTGCGCAAAAGAAGTTTGTCGATAGATTGTGGCACCGTAACATCATCTTGAAAGCTCGCCAGCTAGGTTTTACCACACTTATCGCTATTCTGTGGCTTGACCATGCGTTATTTAATGCTGACCAGCGCTGCGGTATCATCGCGCAAGATAAAAATGCCAGTGAAGTTATCTTCCGCGACAAAGTTAAGTTTGCGTATGAGAGTCTGCCGACTGAGATACGTGAGCGCTTTCCGTTAAAGCGTGACAGCGCAAGTGAATTGCTTTTTGAGCACAATAACAGCTCGATACGTGTGGCCACGTCGATGCGTTCTGGCACGATTCACCGCTTGCACATATCAGAGTTCGGTAAAATCTGTGCCAAATTCCCCGAGAAAGCCGCTGAAGTAATGACTGGTTCAATCCCTGCCGTTCCTGCCAGCGGTATCTTGGTGATTGAATCCACCGCTGAAGGTCGAGAAGGTGACTTCTTCCGCTTAACTCAAGCCGCGCAAAAGCATTTCTATTCACGCAAGAAGCTCTCGAGTAAAGACTATCGATTGCATTTTTATGCTTGGTGGCAAGAAGACAACTACCGTGTCAACTCCCGTACAGTCGATGTGACCGATGAAGAGCATGAATACTTTGACTTGGTTGAGATGATAGCCAAGCGCGATATGGGTATCGATATGAAACTCGACCCTGACCAACGTGCTTGGTATGTCGCAATCAAGAACAGTGACTTTGTTGGCGCAGAAGAGCGGATGTGGCAAGAGTATCCATCATTTCCCGACGAGCCCTTCCAGGTCAGCACAGAAGGCCATTACTACGCTAAAGATATGCTTGAGCTGCGTAAACGTGGTGGCATCTGTCATATAGACGAGCTAGATATTCCCGTCGATACCTTTTGGGATATTGGTAATTCAGATGGTTGTGCTATCTGGTTTTTGCAGCACATGAATGGACAAGACCGCTGGATAAGGTACTACGAAGCGCATAACGAGACGCTGAAGCACTATGTTGCGGAGCTACGATCCTACGGCTATGTGTTTGGTCGCCACTACTTGCCGCATGACGCTGACCATCGCCGCTTATCCGATACCAATAAATCAACACGCGAGATGCTAGAAGACCTCATGCCCGGCGAAGTCTTTGAAGTCGTGCCGATGATATCTGAGCTAATGAATGGCATTCAGCAGACACGCGCCGCGATGAAGGGCTACTACTTTGATGAAGTCGATTGCCAGCTTGGGATTAAGCGTATCGAAGGTTACAAGAAAGTTTTTAGCACTAAAGACAATCGCTACACAAACAGACCGAACAAGGCGAATGGCTGCTCAGAAGGCGCTGATGCCTTGCGCCAACACGCACAAGCAAAAGAGGCTGGCATGTTAGATAGGTCAGACAACACAAACACTTACGAAGAACAAGACGCTGACGACTGGCGTGTCATGTAATGGAGAGCAAGATGATTAACGTAGCAACAGACATAAGCGCAGGCGTAGTGACTGATATAGTGAACGACGTGCCAGCTGATGACCAAACGCTTAGCTTGATTGAGTATCAAGAGATTATTCATGAGATTGAACAGCAACCGCGCTGGCGAGCTATTGCAGATTCAGAGATGGATTATGCTGACGGCAATCAGTTAGACGGTGAGTTGCTAAAGAAGCAGCGAGAGTTAGGACTGCCGCCTGCCGTTGAAAACTTGATTGGTCCCGCGCTTAGAGCGATTCAAGGCTATGAAGCGACAGTTCGTACCGATTGGCGCGTGACACCAAACGGCGAAGTTGGCGGGCAAGATGTAGCAGATGCTTTGAATTATAAGGTCAATCAAGCTGAGCGTAATTCTAAAGCCGATAAAGCGTGTAGTGATGCGTTCGAGACGCAGATTAAATGCGGCATTGGTTGGGTTGAAGTGAGTAAAGAGACTGACCCATTCAAGTACCCATATCGCTGCCGTAAGATTCATCGCAATGAAATCCACTGGGACATGCGAGCGACTGAAGCAGACTTGTCAGATGCCAGATGGTTGCGTCGTGCCAAGTGGTTACGTCCTGAGCGTATCGCGCTATCATTCCCTGAGCATAAAGATATGATCATGGATTTAGGTCGCTACGGATTAAACTCATGGTATATGTCACAGAGCTATGATGGCGGTGGTTCGACTGGGCTTGAAGGCTCGCATGGTTTTGGACGTGGCAGTACGCTGCATGAGGAACGCTGGTACAATCCGACTAATAAAGAGCTGTGCGTGTTTGAGCTGTGGTATAGACGCTGGGAGCAAGCAACGGTTATTAAGACACCTGATGGCCGCGTCGTTGAGTATGATGAGAATAATCAAAATCACGTCATGGCTGTGGCCGCTGGCTTGACCAAGCCAATCATGGCAACCGTCACGCGAATGCGCCGCGCATATTGGCTAGGACCACACTTACTTCATGACGCACCAAGTCCTTATGCTCACACTCATTTCCCATATGTGCCGTTTTGGGGATTCAGAGAAGACGCGACTGGCATTCCGTATGGTTATGTACGTGATATGAAGTACCCACAAGACAGCTTGAACAGTGCGTTATCAAAGCTACGTTGGGGTATGAGTGTCACACGTATGGAGCGTACCAAAGGCGCTGTTGATATGACAGACGCACAAGTACGTAAGCAAGCCGCACGTCCTGACGCTGATATTGTTCTTGATCAAGCTCACATGGCAAAGCCTGGCGCACGTTTTGAGATCATCCGTGATTATCAGTTGACCGATCAGCACTATCAGATGCTTGGTGAGAATAGACAGTCTATCAAAAGCACATCCGGCATTACTCCAAGTTTTGAGGGTGGCGTTGGTAGTGCACAATCAGGCTATCAAGAGCAGCAGCAAATCGAGCAATCAAATCAGTCGTTGGCTGACATGATGGATAATTTTAGGGAAGGCCGCAAGCAAGTTGGAGAGTTGCTACTATCAATGCTCATTGAAGACATGGGTAACGAGCCACAGACTGTGGTTATTACTGGTGATGCAGTCACAGAAGATAGAACGGTCGTCATCAATGCGCCTGAGCGCGACCCTGAAACTGGACAGACTTACTTGTCTAATGACGTGCAGAAGACACGCTTGATGGTCGCGCTTGAGGACGTACCAAGCACGAATAGCTATCGTGGTCAGCAGCTTAATGCGTTTAGTGAGGCAGTTAAGTCTCTACCGCCTGAGATGCAAGTCGCTGCGATGCCTTACATGATTGCGCTCATGGATATTCCGCATAAAGAAAACTTTATTGAGGATATTCGCAAAATGCAGCAGCAACAGACGCCAGAGGAAATTGAGCAAGCTAAACAAGAGGCAATCAAAGACGCACTCGCCAAAGCTGGCAATGACATCAAGCAACGTGAGCTTGATATCAAAGAGCGTAAAGCGGATAGCGAAGTTAAGAAGATTGATGCTGAGTCAGTCAGTATCGGCGTAAGTGCTGCCTATGCCGCGATGCAAGGCGGCGCTCAGATTGCACAGATGCCGCAGATAGCACCTATTGCTGATGAAATTATGATGAGTGCAGGCTATCAACGTCCTAACCCTTACGGCGTTGATCCTAACTATCCTACTGCCGACATGCCAGCACAGCCATTACCTGATGATATGGCTGGCGAGTTGCCCGAAGGTGTGCAGCAAAATACCAGCCCTATGTTCCCACCAGTACCGCAAGATGCGCCATCGTCAATGCAAGGTATTGAAACGCCAACAATTACTGACAACTTGCTAGTGGAGTGATAAACTGAATTGGTCAGCTAACGGCTTAGGTAGCTCCTAAGTCGGACACGCGCATAACGCTGAGGCGCTTGCTGACATCCTCATTCAGTGATTACTTACAGCGAGTAATGTTATGTCAGATGAAAATAAGTTGTTTACGATAAAGCTTACCGAAGACGAAGTAGATCAGTGCGTTCATGCAATAAATGAATTATGTGAAGCCTTTATTAAAGATGGGTACTCCATTGATGATGCCGGGATACAATCTTACCTAGACACAGCTAGAAAACTGAACAGTGTGTTTACTCGACCAACCACTGATACAGACCGTTTCGCAATGGGAACGCCGAGCGTCGACCATGCTGGCGAGAACAAGGAAGACAAATAATGAACATCGACTTACTTATGAATGGTCAAGCAGAAGCGGTCAGTCTGAGCGAGCAGGGCGTGGGTATTGTTGAATACCTACATAACCTTGTCAGTGGCGATAACACGCCAGCAACTATGATGGTAAACACCGCCAATGGTGAGTTGTTAAGAGACTCTACGCCTTCTGCTAATGATGAAATCCGCAATATCGCTATCAAGGATGGTGATACGCCAGCGATGGCTGGTGGTCAGATGCGCATTACCATCAACGACATTCTAACCGACAATGACGTGCTACTGTTTCGTGCCAAGCCTAAGACGCAAGGTGTGGGGATTGGTGAGGCATTGCAGCAGTTGATAGATGAGGTGAAATCATGAAACCAACATTAATCAATCAAACTGTAGCGCAGCAGTCAATCATGTACCGTCTTGATTATCTAGCCAGCCAGCTACCATCTAAGGATATGGCGATTGCACTTGGTCGGCAAACAGGTAGGGCGACAAGGTTTATGCGCTTGCAGTCGTTGATGTTAGAGATACAGCTAACGCACCAGCAGCTAGCTAATAGTATGAATAGTGAGGTCAAATCATGAGCGACGATACCGTTACCTATACCGCTAAGCTAAAGCTACCTACGCTCGAAGCCAACTTAACAAAGTATGGTGAGATACGAGAGTTAAAAGATCAGCGGATTAAGCGCACGTTCAGCGCTGGCAAGGACGGCAATCAGGTTGAGATGATACGCTTTCAGAATATATTAGAAGGCAAAGGGTATAAGACCGAAAGAAAAGACCATCATAAACTACTCATCGTGAAAGACGCTATTAGTGTGTTGCTAGTATTTCACTATCCACCTTTTTCGGATTCAACAGTCGAGCAACTTGATTATTTTTTTGATGCGTTCGGACGAGAAGTTAGAAATTATATGCAATCTGAATTTGATAAAGCATTAAAAACGAACAATGATTTTTGGACTGAGACAAGCCAGCGTAATAATATAATGCGCAGCATCAGACCGACTTACCGCGACGGTGATTGGTTCGAGTCGTGCAAGCCAGATGATCATGATTGAGGTGGAATTATGACACCCACGCAGTATGCTATTACTGTTGAGTCTGAGCTGTCCTATTGTGGAAATGGTAAGTACATAGCTAAGGCTAGTGGTGGTGGCGAAGAGTGTTTTTATGAAGATTACACCGAAGGTAGGGCAAGGAATATAGCTAGAGCTAATTTAATTGCACTACTTGCAGCTAACGATAGAAGCAACAAGGCGAATTGATTATGCAGAACATAGAGTCCATCAATCACCCAAGAGACGCTATCAACAAAGAGCTTTACGACAAGTGCATGGATAGGCTAGCTGGTCGCGATAATATGGAATCGCTACTCAATGATATAATGAATATGCCTATTAGAACCAATACTGGCGCAGAATTTTTTATAAACACTAAGGATATTGAGTTTAGATTTGAACCAGAGCCTTATAAACACCCTGCGTACTTAGATAGATCCTATATGATTAGTATTGATGTGACCCAATTACCGTGAACTTTTTAGTGAGGTAGTGATGGATAAGTATAGAGAGTACAACAATTGCATTTCACTTAAAGAGCGTGATATTGCCGATATCATAAGGAAAGCTGAAGAATGTTATTGCGATTACTTTCTACAGCTAACCTTGCAAGGTCGCGGTTTGTGGATAGGATTTAAAGAGCCGTTCCACGCGGACATTAATAATCTCTATGCGCTGTACTACAAAATAAGAACTCGCAAGGGTAGTCTTATTTACGCTTGCTTGGGATTGTGGAGAGACAAGCCTAGCGCTACTCAATTGCACCTTGCTCTTATGGGTGTAAACGCATCTGTGGACGCTGTTATAAATAGCGATGAAATGATGGAGTTTATGCACATGGGCGAGTCTAGCTGTCTAGTATTGAGGCACCCGACACATCAACATAGCTTTGAGAGCAACCTACCAAATTTCGTAAACTACTAACCAACCAAAGAGGCAATACTTATGAGCTTAACAGCAGAGCAAACACTAATGCATGAAGTAGTAAACCGCATCGCTGATAAATACGTCTACGATAAAACTGATCAGATGATTGCGGACGCAGAAAAAATCACCACTGCTATCTTGAATTACACCAATGACAGCAAAGATGACGCTAGCAAATAACACTAGTCAGCCTTAATACTCCAAACCAAAACCACCCTTCGCGGTGGTTTTTTTGTGCCCGAAATTTGGCTGGCAAGTCCGACACCCCTATAAGGTTCGCATAAAAGCTTGTATCCCATTAAATTGTTATCAAGCCATTGCTAGTGGCGAAACCTGTTTTTTAACGGTAGCCCTCCGACATGGGTAAAGGACAGATTAATGACAGTTGATGCAAATAGTTTTATTGATGACAGCTTTAATGACGGCGATTGGTCGCCTCAAGACGCAGCGCGATACTTAGAAATGAGTATGAATGGCGATACCGAGCAATCGGAAAGTATCGACACGCCAGCCGATACCGCAGCAGATGAACAGACTACTGAGCCTGAAGATAAGGATGACACGCCAGCCACAGAAGCCCCCACTGACACGCCTAATGACTCGTCGAACGATGATGTTGAAGGTGAGAAAGTGGTCCTCGCTCGTGATGGCGTACATACCATTCCCTATGAAAAGCATGTCGCGTTACGTGAAGGTGAGCGTGCAGCAAAAGAAGCACTAGCTGCTGCCAATGCTGAGTTAGAGATTCTACGCAAGCAAAACCAAACGCCTGCCACTGTTGTACCTACGCAGCAAGAGCAGGACATTGAGACGGCACAGGCCGCAATCGATGCTGGCGTGAACCCTGACTACTTTGGAGATTTCTCTGAAGAGGCTTTGGCAGAAGGTATTAACCGCTTGATTGATGAGCGCGTGAAAGCTCAGGTCGATGCACAAGTTGCTCAAGCGTTGCAGCCAATGCAAGCACGCGAGCAAGAGAGTGCAGAAGCCGCACACTACCGCACCATTTACGAAGCTCACCAAGACATTGATTCCATCTTAGAAAGTGGCGAGTTTGAAACGTGGAAAGGCGCACAGCCTACCTATGTTCAATCCGCACTTGATGGCGTATTAGCTCAAGGTACGGCTGAGCAAGTGGTCGAGCTACTCAATAACTATAAGCAGTCAACCAATAGCACCGCCGAGCCTGCCAAAGCCGATAAGCCATCGACTGATGACTTAAAAGCCAAGGCACGCGAGGCAATCAATAATGCAGCGCCCCCAATTCCTGCCAGCCTAAGCGACATACCTGGTGGTCATAAAGGCGCGACCAGTATCACTGAACAGATGGACTCTATGTCTGGGATTGATATTGCTGACGAAATGATGAGCTGGTCCGCTGAGAAGCGCGAGCAATACTTAAATAATCTTTAGGAGTGGCATAGATGGCTACCAAAACCCACGCCCCTTATGGCGATAAGAAAAACATGGTCGTACAAGCCGCTGGCTTGTTTGCGGCCCACATGCAGCGTAACGGCACGATGGCGAAGCTAACAGGCAAAATGCCTAAAGGTACAGCTGGTGCTGAAGCGACTATTCGTAAACAAACCACGCAGCACATGCCGATTGTCCAAGTACAAGACTTGGGTAAAGGTACTGGCGATGAAGTCACCTTTCACCTTCTCAATCCAGTAGGTGCTAAACCTATCATGGGAAGCAATTTTGCTGAAGGTCGTGGTACTGGCATGTCGTTTAGTGAAGACAAGCTACGTGTCAACCAAGCACGTTTCCCAATCGATATGGGCGATGTGATGACTGGTATTCGCTCGCCAGTAGATTTTCGTGCGATGGGCCGACCAGTAGCAGAAAGTCTAATGGCTCGCTACGTTGACCAATCGCTACTCGTTCACATGGCTGGTGCTCGCGGTTATCAAGACAACATTGAATGGGTTGTTCCGACTAAAGATGATCCGAAGTTTAAAGAGATTATGGTCAATCCGGTCAAAGCGCCTACTAAGAACCGTCACTACTTAGCAACTGGCGATAGTATTCAGCAATTCAAAGAGACTGGTGGTGAAGTTGATATCACCACAGCTGACGTGCTGAAGATGGACACCATGGACTCGATGAAGTCTTTGATGGACCAAATCGCACTACCACCACCTATCGTTAAGTTTGAAGGCGATGTGATGGCAGATGACGCGCCTCTACGTGTGTGGATGCTCTCGCCAGCTCAATACAACAAATTCACCACTGACCCACAGTTCCGCCAGTTCCAAGCGGCTGCTTTAGCGCGTGCTGCCCAGGCTGCTGGTCATCCGTTATTCCGTGGCGAAGCTGGTATCTGGAATGGCTTTTTGATGATTAAGATGCCACGTCCTATCCGCTTCTACGCAGGCGATGAGATGCAGTACAGCACCTCGTACAACAGCGAAGCAGAAGCAAGTGCCAAAGTACCAGATTCATTCGGTGAAAACTTTGCCGTTGACCGTTCGCTTATCTTAGGCGGACAAGCAGTTGCCGAAGCAATGGCAGCTCACAAAGGTTCTGGAATGCCGTTCTTCTGGTCAGAAAAAGAGCTAGACCATGGTGACAAGGTTGAGCTGTTGATCGGTGCTATTCGCGGCGTGAGTAAAATCCGCTTCGACGTGGACACTGGCAATGGTCACGAGTTTACCGACTACGGTATCACAGTCGTTGACACGGCCGTTGAATCGTTTGGCCGAGGTAAGTAAGGCTATCTCTAGGTGCTGGCACGCCAGCACCTAGACTTAATTCATTAAATAGGAGATGGCCTTATGGCTACTATTAAGACAAACAACAAAGTGATGACTCACTTTTATACCGTCACTTCCCCTTACGGCAATAGCACTACTCAGGCTTATTACCTGAAGGCTAAAACTGGTGGCGTGATTGAAAATGCTGATTCAGCTACCGCGCCAAAAGCTGGTGACGTGATTGATTTAGGCGAGCTATTAGAAGGCTGGTGCTTAACGGACGCGCAAGTCTTTATCACTAAAGGTCTGAGCGCAACCGTCACCGGTAGCTTAGGTTTTGCTTATGAAGATGGCGAAGATGACACAGACGTACCGCAAGATGCTGAATACTTTATCAAAGCTGGTGCTGACCTTGCTACTGCTGGGCGCTTACGCGCTGACGGCGATAACTTGGTTATTTTACCTAAGCCTGCGCGTCTAATCCTAACGCTGGCTGGTGCTGCTAATGCAAAAGAAGCAGATATCAAAGTCACGGTAACAGGCGAGCTGACCGGCTATCGATAAGCCTGGTCAGGAATAAGAAGTCTAACGATAACAAAAATAGGCTGGCTGGTTTCAGTCAGTCTATTTTTTTAGGAGCAAACCCGCGATGAGCAAACCAGATGAAGTATCAATTAAGTACATTGGCAAGCGTGAGCCGTGGCATGACCGGCTTTACCGCACTGGCCTTGTCTTTGATTGCAATCAAGTTCGCACTATCCCTTGGGATATGGCCCGTAAGTTTTTACGTCACGAAGACCTATTTGAAAAGGTGGATGATGATGCGAAAGACAAGACCGATAAAGCGAGCAAGAAGTCAGAGGCTGATAAGGCGGATGATGATAGTCAGGCGTCTGATGACACGCAAGCACTGCTTGATGAGCAAAAAGCTAAAAACAAAGACAAAGACGATGAGCAGCGTGAGCTACAAGACTTGTATGACCAAGTGAGCGTGATGGACAAGCCAGCGCTTAAAGATTTTGCGATGACGCACTATCAGCAAAATACCAACAACTCAAAGTCGGTTGAAAATATCCGTTTGGATGTGACAGCCATGATTGATCAGTTTGGAGCACCGTAATGATTTTGTCTGAATTGATACGCAGATTCCGCGTCGCAGCGTTTGATAACGAGCAGCCGTATCTATTCGCTGATCAAGACATTACCGACTGGCTAAACGATGCGGTCAAAGAAGCGGCTATTCGTGGTCGCTTGATTCATGAGTCGAGCAATCCGCTGGTATGCAATATCGCAGTATTACCGACAGTCGCAAGTCATCCGCTGCATGAAGCTATCTATGAGATTGATTCATTGCATTGGGTAAGCGCGATATCTCCTGAACGCGCTGAGCCTATCTATCTGACTTCACAAGAAGACATGGCTGATATCTGGCATGACTGGCGCACACGCGACTATGACACGCCTGAATATGCCATTCAAGACGATACCAGTATTCGCCTCGTGCCAGCGCCTCGTGAGGCTGGCTTGCTGCATATCGAAGGCTATCGCATACCACTTGCGCCTATGGTGCTTGATACCGATAGACCCGAGATTAACATCATTCACCACGAGTACCTTATTCAGTGGGCGTTACATAAAGGCTTTGGGATTCCAGATTCCGAAGTTTTTGACATGAATAGATCCGCCTTGGCCGAGCAGGAGTTTACGGATTACTTCGGTCAACGTCCTGATTCAGACTTACGGCGTATCACACGCGAAGACGTACCCCATGTGGTCAAGCCATTTTGGGTTTAACTTAATTAAGAGAGGGCCTTATCATGGCTAATACGCTATACGATGCCGCACGTAAGCGGTTCTTAGAAGCACAAATCAACTGGCAGACAGATACCATTAAGGTGTTGCTTGTTGATACTGGCGCTTATACGCCACAAACCACCACGCATGAGTACCTATCGGACATTTCAAGCTCAGCACGTATTGCTGGACCAGTGACGTTGACCAGTAAGTCAACCGCAGGCGGTGCCGCAGATGCCGCAGACGTTACCTTTACCTCGGTAAGTGGCGCGAGTATTGAAGCTATTGTCATCTTCTCAGACACGGGCACAGAAGCGACCAGTCCATTAATTGCTTATATTGATACTGCTACCGGCTTACCTATCACACCGAACGGCGGTGATATTATTGTGACTTGGGATAACGGTACTAACAAAATCTTTAAATTATAAATGTCGCATTTTAACGGAGTTCAACATGGCAGCCATAGCGCAAGTAAGTGTCAAAGAATACGATACGATAGATATTAGCTGTGAGTATCTTGGCGATAACAGCAGTCCTATTAGCTTGCAAGGCATTGATGTATTCTCTGATATAAAGTCTATGGCTGGAAAGCTGGTTGCGAGTTTTACCGTCACGATTGACGATGTGCTAGCTGGCAAGTTCACGCTAACGCCCAGTGTAGGTCATATTGATGTAGGGTTTTATCAAGTAGACATACTGTTTGTTAGTATTACTACCGGTCAGCGCATATCAAGCGAAACATTTAGACTGAATATCGCCAGCGCCATTACAGCGCCAAGACCGTAGGAGTATGTCATGGCAAAACTAATCGTAAAAGTTAATACCTACTCGCCAGCAACATCAGTTGTTAATAATACGCAAGTTATTCGTATTAGTGTTGGCAATATCATCTTACCAGCCTCAGGCGATGGGGGCAGCGGTGTTATCGATGTATCAAGAGCTGCTGAAAACATCATTACCAAAAAGATAGATGGCATCTATGCAACTGTAGAAAAGCCTGAAAATATATTAAGTTTTATTGCTGCGATGGA
Organism: Psychrobacter sp.; assembly: GCF_036731945.1. Lineage (GTDB taxonomy): Bacteria > Pseudomonadota > Gammaproteobacteria > Pseudomonadales > Moraxellaceae > Psychrobacter. The sequence goes on along the minus strand of NZ_DAINDI010000039.1, from coordinate 8,643 downwards.
TGCAGCTATCAATTAGAGGATTCAAAGATGGCACAGTATTACACTAAGCAGCAATCAGACGGGCAAGCCGCAGTTATCGGCGCACGTATTAAGTCAGCAACCAATCCAGCAACGCTAGCAACTAAGATTGATGCGCTACCTGATCGCAATCTCTTAACCGATGCAGAGCGCACCAAACTATCAGGTTTAGAGGGTTCTAAGTTTTTAGGTACGTTTCTAACATCGAGCGCCATACCAACGGTAGGCGCTGTAGCAGGTAGCTATGCTCACGTTGATGCTGGAGTTGGTAGTGATATTCAACTATGGATTTATGATGCTAATGATAGTAATTTTGTGCAATCAGGATCATCGTCTGGTAGTGAGACAGCGGCTAGTATCAAAACTAAGTATGAAAGCAACGCCAATACCAATGTTTTCACTGACGCTCAAAAATCAAAGCTAGACGGCTTGATTGAAGCGACCGATATTACTGACTTTACTGCTGCATTGGACGGAGCGCTTGCGTAATGACAACCATCTATACAAAAGAGCAGATTGACGAGCAAGCAGCAATAACCGGCGATAGAATTAGCAGGGTAGGAACGCACAACTCTAGCAGTAACTTATTTGAGCTACAGGACGTTCAAGGTGAAACAGTTGCCTTGATTGATAGTAGTGGCGCACTAACTATTAGCGATGTCATAACAAATGAAGGCTCATTTAATGCAATGTCGTCAAAGTCGTCAAGCGACGCAAATATAAGCCTACTTAAAATAACTGACTATGCGATTGCTGCGCGTGATGACGAGCCGCTACTATTAACCACCGACTTATTTACAGCAGCCGAGTTATCAGCGGTGTTTGCTTTTGGTGTTAGCTTATGCCGCATAAGTAAAAAAGAATACTTAGCATTTTGTGAGTCGAGAATGGGCGGTGATTTTGGCGTTACTAAGATAGTCGCTAGAAGGCTAATAGTTAACTCAGATTACACAACAGCACTAGGCGCAGTGACCACTGTTTGCGACACAGGAATTGAATTAGGACAACCATACTCATCATTAAATCCAGCAAGCATCAAGGTTCTTAGTGGTGCTCATGCAGGTCGAGTATACTTATATTACATCAAGACGTTTTATAATAACGATAGAAACGAAACTTTTTATAAATACTCAGATAACGATGGCGTTACATGGTCAGAAGAAGTCTCCATGACGCCATTTATTCCAAAAATGAACGAGTGGAAAGTCGTTGCTGTTGGTACAGGTAAAGCTATACAGTTGCGCTACGGCACTAACGCAGGTCGGATAATCCTACCATGTTGGCGTGGAGATGCTGCTTACCCATCATCGCAAGCTGGGCTTAAATCATTTATCTTATACAGTGATGACGGAGGTGTTAATTATACTGTGGGCGCTGAATCCAATATTGCTGGTTCAAACGAGTGTCAGGTTGCAGAGTTAGAAAATGGCGACATATTATTGCTTGCTCGTGACGCCACAAACATCAAGAAAACCGAAATATCAAAAGATGGCGGTATTACACTACAAGACCAAAAATCACTAACTAATATACAAACAGATAAGGTTCAAAGCGGTCTGTGCCAGTTTAAAAACAGCTTTGACTTATCTGTACCAAAGCTAATTATCAGCACACCATCAAAACCATGGTTAAGAGAAGATATGGCGTTATATGGTAGCTACGATGGCCGTAGTTTTAGCCTATTAAAAGTGATTGACACAGGCGTAGATTCGTACAGTGATATTCTACCCATAGATGAAAGCCATATATTGGTTGCTTACAGCAAAGGCGATGGTGGTGCTCCCGATAAGAAAATAGTCACAACTATCGTTAATTTAAAATCATTATTCTTAGGGGTTTGATATGGCACTTGTATTAAAATCAAATCGAGTCTTTTCTGGCGAGTTGGTTAGCGATTTACGAATCTACAAAAAAAGAGTGTTAGCTGACGGCGGTGAAATTAAAAACGAAAAATCGCTTAGTGATATGTTTGCGTTTTGTCGGCATAACGACTTGAATGCCAATAACCTATTTAGCGCCACAAGCCCTACATGGGGTGTTAAGCTGTCAGGAGGTAATGTTGTTAAGATGTACCATCTGTTTGACGAGACGGGCGATATGTCCGTTGACTCAGGAGCTTACCCACTTAAAAATAAAGGGGGCGGCGTCTATGGCTTCACTTCAAGCGGTTCGGATGTTAATAAATTCGCAGCGATAGGTAATATTGGTGGGCATCATCTATCTTATTTTGCCACAGTCAATCCTACGTTAAACTCTACAGGGTATGGTTTCTTGACGCTTATGTATTCACCAAACCCAAGCGAAAGGGGTTTGCTAGTAACACGCGACCACAACTTAAATATATTCAACTTCAATGGATATGGGCGCTCTGAGATAGCAGGGGTTGCTGATAAAAATAATGTTGGTTGTAGCATCAACCCTATAACCGGCTTGACTGCATATCAAGATGGATTGATTGTGGCAAGCGCACCCGTTTCAAGCCTGCCAACACAATACGAATTTAATGTTTGGTTGGCTCGTTCTGAAGTCGATGGTAATTGGTTTGGAATGAAAGGTGATTTTTACTTAAATATTATCGGTAGTGGTTTAAGTCAATCGCAAGATAAGGCAATATCAAAACTTACGAGCCAGTTTATCTAACAAAGCGTTAAGCGACTAACATATAAAAAAGGGTTTATTATGGCTAATTTGGATAGGTTAAAAAGTGCAAGCAAGAATAAACCACCTACTCAGACTGCTGGCGTGTCAGGTATCGACGGATATGGCGGTATGGGAGAGGCGCCTGAGCAGTCCATACCTAATAATACATACATCGACTGGTTTAAACTTGTTGACTTGCCAGCGTTTCAGATGTTCGTCGCTGAGCAATCAGGATTAACGCATGGCATAACCATGAGCAACTGGATTAAAGAAAGACGCGCCACGTTAAGTGATAGCGTACTTTACGATCAGTACGCAAGCTGGCATGAAGACAAGGGTTTATGGGTTAATGAAACACCTATGGGTGTTATTAAGAGGTAGGTATGCCACAAATTAAAGGTATTGCCCAGCGTTACGATGGCGGTCGTGCAGATTATGTTCTAATTTTTGACTGGGTAACAGGTCGCTGTTTAAGTACAGTGGTTCCTAGTCGTGATGGGAGTTGGAGCTATACTTACTACTCAAACATAAACTGCGGAATCACTTATGTGTCAGATGGTTGTAAGCCTGTAACACACGGCAGTTATTATTTCGAGGTTGATATACCTGTAGACACAATACTGCATTATTCATTTAATGGGGATACGTTGGATTATTCTAACAACATGAATAATGGGGTTACGAGTGGTGATGTAAGTTTTGTTGAGGGTAGGAAGGTTGGAACGCAGGCAATAAGGTTTGAAAATGGCGTTGTAAAAACATCTAGTGTGATGGCTATCAACAGCGGCAAACTCACAATAAGCTGCTGGTTGAAGCTAGAGGATTTTATTAGTCCGCAACAGCTGTTTGTTGGCGGAGACATATCTTCGTCTATTGACGGCTCTTACTACATAATAGCCAATAACACCGCTCCGCCTAGTTTAGATGTTATATCAACTACAGGATCAAACGCGAGAAACCACGTAAAGACCGCAAGGTCTTTGCAAGATGGTTGGCATCATTTGTTTATTGCTATAGATAGATCTACAGCAGAAGTATCCAAGTTGTTTGTTAATAACTTAGAGGTCGCCCTAGAGGATAGGTTGGTGGCTGAGCAGGTCGGTAACTTCGGTAGCTTTATTTTAAACATAGGTAAAAACGATGGATCTTACCCACTTAAAGGACTGATGCAGGATTTGCGGATTTACAATAGATTGCTAAGTGATACTGAGCGAACGAAGCTTTTTGATGAGTAAATTATGAATTACGTGCCGCCCGTCTTGCTTGATGTGGTATTGCAGCCGCAAGACCACGAGTCACCATTGCCACTTAACGTGGTCCTCTGCGAACTAGGTTCTGCTCGGTATATTGGTAGCACTGGGTTTTCATCAAGCACAGTATCTCAAAAAGCGCTTTTAATACAAGGTGTATCGCCTAGCGACTTAGGGTTGGTTATTCTTGAGCGGCGCGATGTTTATTCTGATTTTATATGGGGTGTTATACTTCGCAAAATAGGCGAAGTTAATGTTGCGATAACTGTAAGCGCTTACGGTTTTGTTGATCAAGAATTTGGTGTGAGCTTCTTAGAAAGCAGCGTATGCCAAGTATTTACTAAAGGCATAGAGCCAGCATCTAGGGTTGGCTTGCCAGCCTTAAAAAACCAGAATCAGTATATTGCAATAAGTGGTTTTAACTCGCATGCGATGGGAGCACATGAGGCATGGTTTAGGGTTCGCATCGCAAATCCTGCATCATGGCAATCATCTGGGTTTTCTTTAGGTGCGACTGTCACTCATGGCGTGCGCGAGATAATAGGTCAGGGGTTTATCCAGCAAGGTTATGGTGTTGCATGGCTGAGTCGTGGCGTTAGATTGCTAGAGCCGCAATCCATCTATAAAGAATATCCAAGCAATCATTTTGTAGGTCGTCATCAAGAAATAAAGCCAGTTGGCTATATTGCCACACTGTTTGGTACGCGCATTATTCCTGAGATACAGGGTGTTTACCCACTAGGCTTTGCTGGCGTGTTTGGCTTAGCGCTTGCAGACCTAGCAACCAAGTACCTGAAGCCTAAGGGCTATCTAAGCGCAGGTGAGCAACCAGCATTTAGATGGGGCAGACAGATTGTTCAAAATTCCATCCAGCACATTACCCAAAACTATGATGGCGATAATGGATTGGTGCCGCCTAAATGGTCCGACTGGACAGCGATAGAAAATAGAGATAAAACGATAGGCGCTATTGGTACGCCTATGCAGCGTTTTGGTTATGCTCAGATAGATAACAATGCAAGGTTATTAGAGCCGCAAGGATTGATAGCCACACGTATCAATAAAAGCATGATTGCTTATCGAATACGCTACCTACCACTACAAGGCATTGAACAGCCGTACATGAGCGACTGGCTTGTTGTGCATAATGCAGCGCGAGTCATCAAGCCAGCTGGCGAGGTGCAATCTTTATTTGGCAATGCTGAGCTAGTTAAGACGAGGCGATACCTTGACCGCATAGGGCGTATTGAGTCGCAAGAGTTTGGGCTTGGCATGATTGCCTACCGCATACGCACGCTAGAAGTTGAGAAGCGCTATAGCATAGCGCCGCCTATTATTAGAATGCCTACCGTGGACCTATACACAAGGTATGTTGAGCTCAACGGCTATAAAACCGCTAAGTATGGACTTGCTTCACTATCTATTCATTTTAGAATTATCACGCCACGCTGGACACATACCGAAAAGTCAGGCAGCCCGGCAATAAAAAATGTCACGCCTGAGCTGCTAACACGAGGGCATGATAGTAGTGAGTTTGGACAAACCAACTTACGGACACAATGGCGTAACGTGGTGGCTCAAGGTGACGCCTTAACCTTGTTTGGCAGCACCATGATAACTGATACCAAACAACATATATCAGTGCGTGGCTTTATTGACAGCCTTGCCAGCCAAAAGCATGTTGTTACACAAGGCGAGTCTGCGCCTTACTCACTACAATACATTTACTTAAATGATGAAAACAATAGCAATAACGGTCAAGGCAAGGGTATTTATCAATTCGCTGCTGGCAGACCAGCCTTAAACCAAAATGTTTTATACCATCGTGGGCATAGATCATCTAGTTTCGGCACTGCATTTATGTGGAGCAATAACATTGTGGTCGATAGTGGTATCGCTATCGATGGTGTGCCCAAGACGTTAATAGTTAGTAATAAGAACAACATCATATCGCTTGATGGACAGGGTATGTATTACAAGATGGTCGCTGGCACGCCACGAGTAACGCCACATACTATTTACGCAACTACTGAAGCGAGCGAACAGGCGCAAAGGAATAACCCGGCGATAGGCAGATTACATAAAGTTGGTGAGGTTAATTACGGTCATGCCAGCTCACGAGTCGGCAGTCCATTTGTGGAAAGCACGATACGCACAATAAGACCGTACTCATTTTATTCTTCTGAATATCGCATAGGTAGGCCGTCATTAGACCTATCGAAAAAAGTAGTAAGCGTAAACGGCTTTAGGTTATCGCGCTTTGGCCTACCAAGCATACCGTTCACCTTACAAACGATAGGCTTACGCGCTGGCATCTACGGCACATTTTTTGGTGCAGTAAAATTAACAAGACCGCCGTACACCGGTCCTCAATATATTGACCTAAAAGGAGTGTATAGCACGCTGTTTGGCGCAACTTACGCTGACAACTATGTGCGCTATCTCAATGCGCGTGGCAGCGACAGCTTAGTTATGGGGCAGTCACAATATCCTGACACGCCGTTTATGTGGCAAGGCTTGCGTATCGGTGAGCGCGTGCCGCTAATCATTGGTGCTGGTGACACCTCGCGTCATGGGCTTACGTGGATTAGCTTGCGTGTGCGCGAGATTGGCGCGGAGGGCTTTAATGCGTTCAGAAGTGAGTATGAGCTATCAAACTTTAAAGAGCACATGACGGTTAAAAATGCAGATAAAAAACCACCAGTTGTAATGCGTATTGAAGCCACAGGCATTAACCCAAGCAACTCTATTGGTTATCAAGATGTTAAACTTGGTCAACACTATATCAGACCTGACGGTAACTCAGACCAATTCAGAAAAGGAGGCTATCATGCCTAGTCAAAGTTTTATGCCCTGCCGTGGTATCGATAACACCTCAGAAGACGCCGCGATGGTGCAAGGTGGCCGTGAGCCGTTTGTTTATATGCGCGATGTGGTGAACGCCAATGTCACGCCAGCTGGTAAGCTCGATATGATTGCCAGCGGTGGCAAGGTGACAGGAAGCACATATAAAAACCTATGGCAAAGTCCATTACATAAAGACGTTTTTGGGCTATACGTCAATGACTGGGTGAAGGTAAAGATAGATGGTAATAGTTGGTCGCACGAGGTACTAGCAACTATTGGCGATAGTGATGTATGCCATGCTGTACTAAACAACCTGGTCGTGGTAGCTGGCGCGCAAGGCTTGTTCACTTACGATGGTCAAACGTGCCAACCTTTAACGATTGATGCGCCGCCAGCGCCTATTGCTAATAACAATGTAGAGAACACTCAGTCAGATTCAAGAAGCGTGGCTATATCTTGGCTGCGTGGTTCGATGGAGTCAAGCTTATCTGATTATGTCACCGCTGGCGAGTCGGCTGATATTGTGCTGCCAATGGTTTTTGACCCGACGGTGACTGGCGTGAATATCTATGCGACCAGTATTGGCGGTACTGATATGCAGTTGGCTGGCACTAGAGATAGAGCAGCGAATAACTTTGCAATCACTAAAGATCATAAGCTTGGTATGGCGGCGCAGTTCGCCCACTTATCACCCATGCCTACTGGTAAGTTTCTATGCTACTGGCGTGGTCGTTTAATTACTGCCACAGCAAACGTGATACGCTTTTCTGAACCATTGGCCTACCACTTGCACGATGAACGCCATGGCTTTATTCAAACCAGCCAGCGCGTCACCTTTGTTCAGCCGGTCGAGAATGGCTTATGGGTTGGTCAGTCGGACCATGTGATATTTATTCAAGGCACCAGTCCTGACGATATGGCAATCTCCATCAAGAGCGCGCAAGCACCCGTACCAAATAGCGCAATACAAATTCCAAGCAATGATATTGGCGAGGCGGCAGAGGGCGGCAGCTTAGTAACTGTATGGCTGGCAAGCAATGGTTATGTCGCTGGTAGCAGTGCCGGGCAGATTGTTGAGTACCAAGCTGGACGCATTAGTAATATCAGCGCGCAGTCCGGCACTACTGTAAGGTTCGACCGCAGGCTTGTCACAGCGGTAAACTAATCACGGTTAACCAAATTGTCAAAGGAGACAAAACCGTGAAATCACAAAAATCATTAAACCCCTTCTTAGCGAGCGCATTACTAGCAGCAGTAAGCGCCAAAGACTACACAAATAACGAAGATGGTAGTATTACCACCGGACAAGGTATTACTGCCAAAGGTGAATACTATGACCGCATTAATGGCGGCGAGTGGACACGTACCGAAAACCTTATCCCAACGGAAGGTCTGGCGCACATTCTAAACGTCGCGCTTGGCACCACGCCAAAACCTGCCAGCTATCATCTGGCGCTATTCTCAGCAGCAGCGCAGCCAGCCGCGAACTGGACGGCCGCAAGCTTTGCCAGTACCGCAAGCGAGATTGTCAGTATGACTGAAGGTTATAGCGCAGCGACACGGCCAACGTGGACGCCTGCCAATACCGCCACCAACTCAATCGATAATATGGCCGCCGTCGCAAAAGTCACCATGAAAACTGCCAGCAGCTTAACGGTGCAAGGCGCAGCTATGCTGACCAATAGCAGCAAGGGCAGTACGGCTGGCGCGCTAATCAGTGCCAGTAAGTATGCAGCGCCTCGCGTCTTCCAAGATGGTGATACTTACGAGATTGGCTATCGCATCAGCTTAACTGTGTAGGTGAGTTATGCACCAGCCGCGCCCTTATGGGTTACATGCTATTGGTTTACCGCTTACCGAGCGCGACGAAGCTTTTGTTGCCTCGGTT
>NZ_DAINDI010000038.1:19737-28379 GCF_036731945.1 Psychrobacter sp. | reverse complement strand
ATAACAATTAAGTTTGATAATTAATTTATAACACTTTTAGGTGGGCTTGACTATAATTATCAAGTAGTTTCTAAAAAAGAACTGAAAATGTATCATGATTTTTTAGAGTATTCTGCAATGGGTTGGATCAGACCAGACAAACTCCCTATATCTTTTCAAATAAAAATTATAAAAGACGATTGGTTTAAGTTTTTTGAAAGTATTTCATATGACAAGTCCGAAGTTGGTAACTATAAGGTTGCTGGTGGTGTTTTTAAAAGTTACGAGCACTTCGAAGCTTATACTATCAATGGGTTTGATAATTTAGCAAAAAAAATAAAATTAAGGGTAGAAAATGAGTAATCAAATGCGTCCATCAGTAACGAATCCTACTATTGCAGATATTTATCAAAAAATAAAAGACGATAAGTTAGATCTTTCACCATCTTTTCAACGTAGATTTGTTTGGACCCAATCACATCAGGAACAATTTATAGATACAATCTTAAAAGGATTTCCTTTCCCTGAAATATATGTTTGTCAAGGTGAAACTGACTTTGAAAAAATTATCACAAAACAGAAAGTAATTGATGGTCAACAAAGACTAACTACGATTATGAATTATATCGATAGTAAATTTGAAAAACCTACATCAGTCGTTAGCAACTACAAAAGTTTAACAGAAGAACAAAGAAAATCTTTCTTAGAGTATCAAGTCGTTGTTAGAGATCTTGGGTACATAGAAGAAGACTTAGTTAAAGAAGTGTTTAGGCGTATTAATCTTACTAAATTCAAGTTAGAAGATGTGGAAATACATAACGCTATATATGATGGTAAGTTTATCGAGTTAGCCAAAGAACTATCTCAAAATATTGATTTATCAAAATACAATGTCTTTTATGACTCTCAAATAGTCAGAATGGTAGATATACATTTTTTCTTATCAGTATTGGCTACATTAGAAAGAGGTGGTTATTTCTCTTTAGATTCGGAGATTGAAAAATGTGTTATAGAATTTAACGAAGACTTTAGTAACTATCAGCTCAGAAAAAATCAGGTTATAAAATCTTTCGATACCTTAGAAGGTTTAAATTTACCAGACGACTCTATATGGTTTCGTAAGTCGAATTTTTACACTTTGATTGTTGAGCTATCAAAATGTGAAGAAGTAAACACCAAAAATTTAAGAGAAAGTTTATTATCTTTTGAAGAAAATGTATTGAGTAATAAAAACAACAAAAATAACGACTATGGCTTGTATTATAGTTATATGTACACTGGTACTAATAATAGAAGCTCAAGAATAAAAAGAGGTGAGTTTTTTAATAATTATATACTTTCAAACTCTTAAAAATTGGAAATTATTATACTAATATGGAATTAATATGAATCAGTCAATTCACAATTTTGCCCCGCAAATCTCCGTCCCCGCTACCTATATGCGCGGCGGTACTTCAAAAGGGACATTTTTTAAATTATCCGACTTACCAGAGCGCTGCCAAGTACCAGGGGATGCGCGCGATAATTTCCTATTGCGGGTCATCGGCAGCCCTGATCCTTATGGTAAGCAAATCGACGGCTTGGGTAATGGTAGCTCTAGCACTTCAAAGACGGTGATTTTATCTAAAGCCAAGCAAGCAGACCACGATGTGAACTACTTGTTTGGACAGGTCAATATCGCCAAACCTATGATTGATTGGGCGGGTAATTGTGGTAATTTAACCGCAGCAGTAGGTGCTTGTGCGATTAATATGGGCTTAGTTGATGCTGATAAAATTGCTAATAGCATCGATAAAAACGCGGACAGCGGCATTTGCGAAGTACGCATTTGGCAAGAAAATATCAGTAAAACCATTATCGCTCATGTGCCTGTTTACTTAGATGCACAAGGCAAGGTACAAGTCCAAGAAACCGGCGATTTTGAATTAGACGGTGTGACCTTCCCCGCTGCCGAAGTAAAGATTGAGTTTATCGACCCGGTAGATTCATCAAGCGATATGTTCCCCACGGGCAACCTAATCGATGATTTTGATGTGTCTGGCTGTGGTCTAAATACCGATAGCGTCAAAGCCACCTTTATCAGTGCCGGTATTCCAACCATCTTTATGAAAAGCGCTGATTTGGGCTTTACCGGTACGGAACTGCAAGGTGATATCAATAGTAATAGCGAAACCTTGGCTAAGCTTGAGAAAATCCGTGCCAAAGGCGGCGTGGCGATGGGACTGTTTAAAGACGTCAGTGAAGCACAAGCCAGTCAACATATTCCAAAGATTGCTTGGGTCGCCCCTGCGCAAAGCTACAGTGCTTCAAGTGGCAAAGCCGTTGATGCTGCTGATATTGATTTGGTCGTACGTGCTATGAGTATGGGGCAATTGCATCATGCGATGATGGGCACGGCAGCGGTGGCAATTGCCGCAGCAGCGACCACACAAGGTACCTTGGTCAATGAAGCCGCTGGTGGTAGCGAATTAGGTGAAGTGCGCTTTGGTCATCCGTCAGGAACGCTACTCGTCGGCGGAAAAACCGAACGCGTGAACGGACGCTGGCAAGCCAAAAAAGTTTCCATGAGCCGCTCAGCACGCCGAATTATGGTTGGTGAGGTATTTGTACCAGCCGATGCTTTTTAGTAATGACAATTTTTAGGAAACGAACTTAAAAGAAACTTAAAAGTAACAAGGTTTAAGATGCTGCTTAAAGTCTTTATACTGGTGGTCGCTTATTATTATGAATAATAAGCAGTAAATAAATGCCAATATCAAATTAAATAGCGCCTTAACCCTATGAGTACTCCGCCACGCCGTGTTCCTTTAGACATCAAGCCGCCCACCAAAAAAAAGGAACGGGGGGCTTTGTTATGGTCGATTTTAAAAAGGCTCGGAGAGTTTGCCAGACCCTATCGCGGGCTTTTTATCTTAACCTTAATATTGACGGTGCTTGGGTCATTTACCGCGCAGGTGAATGCCTTTGTCTTGCAATATACCATTGATACTTTGACCGACATCGTTGGTTTACCTGACCCATGGGTAGAAGGTATAAAATTACTGACGCTCATTAGCGTGATTTTATTGGTGAAAGAAGTCCTTAACGTCATCATTACCTTTGGTCAGCGCTATTTTGGTGAGCGTATCCGTATTAACCTATCGCGTGATTTGTCACAAAAGGTGGTCGACCGTATTTTGTCTTACAAAATGGCGTTTTATACCAGTGATGAGAACGCCAGTGGTAAGCTGCAAACCCGTATCGATTTGGGTGTCAGCAGTCTCACGCAACTGGTGCAAAACTTCTTTATTGATATGCTGCCGCTGTTTGCCAGTGCCATCGTGTCATTAATCATTATGTTTAATGCCAATTTTTGGGTCGGTATGGTCGGTTTGATTATTGTGCCGATTTACTTTTTTGTCAGTCAAAAACAAGCCAACCGTTTGCAGGGGTTTCGCAAACAAATGCGCCAATATCGTGAGACCAAAAGCGGCTTGGTGATTTCGATTATTGACTCTATCACGGTGATTAAATCCTTTGTGCGCGAGCCGATTGAGTCCGGTAAGCACTGGGAAATACAAAAAGATATGACCGCCAATCAGCTACGTATTCGCAGTATCGCGTTTATGTATAACGCTGGCAAAACCTTTATCGAGCAAATCGGCGTGGTGGCGATTATTGTCCTAACCTCATATTTTGTGCTCAACGGGCAGATGACCATTGGTGCCATTATGTTCCATATCCTACTGTTTCAAAACGTCGCGGCTCCCATTCGCGAATTGCACCGCATTTACGACCAAATTAATAATGCCCTCACCTATGCCGAAGGCTTTTTTGATATCTTGGATGACGATCAAGCAATTGAAAACGAAGGCAAAGTCAAATGTACCGATTTAAAAGGTCATATTGAGCTAAAAGATGTTAATTTCTCCTACCCCAATGGCAAGCAGGCGCTGCATGATGTGAGCTTTAACATTTATCCCAATCGCATTACCGCTTTGGTTGGGCTAAGTGGCGCAGGTAAAAGCACGATTATTAATTTATTGGTCAAATTCTATGACCCAAGTAGCGGCACTATTTGCCTAGATGGTCGCAATCTAGAAGATTACAGCACCCATAACTTGCGTGAACAAATCGGCTTGGTGCTACAAAAGAATCATATTTTCTCAGGGACCATTGCCGACAACATTCGTTACGGGGCGATGGATGCCACTGATGAGGAGATTATCGACGCCGCCAAACAAGCCTCTATTCATGAGCAAATTATAGGCATGCCTGAAGGCTATGACAGCGAAGCCAAACTGCTCTCTGGCGGTCAGCAGCAGCGTATCGCGCTGGCGCGGATGTTTTTAAAAAACCCACCGATCGTATTTTTGGATGAACCAACGGCCAGTCTTGATGCCATTGCCACCCAGCAGATTAAGCACAGCTTGGATCTAATTAAAAAAGACCGTACGGTGATTATCGTCTCGCATAATATCTCGCAAATTATCGATGCCGATGACTTGGTGGTGATTGAAAATGGCCGTGTGATGGAGACTGGCACGCATGAAGAGCTTTATGCCAATCACGGTAAATACTATGAGATATTCAATGCCATGTCTGATAGTTTGAACTTAGATAAAATCAGTCAAACCTTAAATAGTTAATGCAGGGCAAAATCGTTATAATGCTCAGTCTTTAATACGTTATAAAAGCCCTTTAAATCGTTAGAAGCTATTTGACTATGACCTGTGAATTCTCTATAAAAACCTTTGATGAGCTGACCACCGTTGATGTTTACCATATTTTAAAAGCCCGCTCACAAGTATTCGTGGTCGAGCAAAACTGCCCATATCAAGATATGGACGAGGTCGATTTTGATTGTCTGCATCTGGTCGCCCATCAAAATGAAGCCTTGATTGGCTATTGCCGCATCATTCCGCCGCAATTTAATCAAAAAAGATCCTCGGTTAATCCATCAGGTCCGATACCGGCGATTGGCAGGGTTTTGGTGTTAGCAGAGCATCGCGGCTATGGCGTTGCCCGTCAAATGATGCTTGAAGCCATCAAATACTGCCGCAAAAAGTATGGTAAAAAAACCATCATCATCTCCGCGCAGACTTATTTGCTAAACTTTTACGAATCACTTGGATTTATTGTTGAAGGTGAACGCTATCTTGAGGACGGTATCGAGCATGTCATCATGGTTTTACCTGTCATTAAAAAAGTGAAAGTGAAAAAACAAAGCTCAGGGATGGTGAGTAGTATTCTCAGTTTTTATTTATTATCGGTTTGGTTTATCTCATGGTTTAAACCATTAAACGATAAAACAGTCTTACACGACTTCACTGTTGTTCGATATTGAGTATGTTATTTTTGATGCATCACTGATTGATAAATCATGTCGCTTATCAATCGCTCAAATATTGGACTCAAGGAAGAGGTAACGACTATGTCTACGACTCAAAACGCTACGGTAGAGAGCAATATCCGTCCAGAGTATGACGATGAAATTCAAAAAATCGCCGACTATGTGCTCAATTACTCTATCGATAACGACTCGCCCAATAGTGCCGATGCTTGGAATACAGCCCGCCACTGCCTGATGGACACCCTAGGCTGCGGACTGCTGGCACTGCGTTTTCCTGAATGTACCAAACACCTCGGACCCGATTGCGCTGATCAAATCACTCTGAACGGCGCGCGCGTCCCTGGTACGCCTCATAGACTCGACCCCATTAAAGCCGCTTTTGATATTGGCTGTATGGTGCGCTGGCTTGATTATAATGATACGTGGCTTGCGGCCGAATGGGGACATCCCTCAGACAACTTAGGCGGAATTTTAGCAGTAGCGGACTATATCAGTCAGCAAAACGTCAGCCAAAATAAAGCACCGCTCACCATGCGCGACGTTTTAGAAGCGATGATTATGGCGCATGAGATTCAAGGCGTGCTTGCCTTAGACAATTCATTTAACCGTGTCGGGCTTGACCATGTGTTTCTCGTCAAACTCGCCTCAACGGCGGTAGTCGCCAAACTCTATAAATTACCACGCGAGCGCATCATGGCGGCGATCTCGCAAGCGATTGTCGATGGTCAAGCGCTACGTACCTATCGTCATGCACCCAATGCTGGTAGCCGTAAATCATGGGCGGCAGGTGATGCCACCAGTCGTGCGGTACGCTTGGTCGATATCACCCGCCGCGGCGAGATGGGCATTCCGGGAGCATTAACCGCGCCGCAATGGGGCTTTTATGATGTGTTGTTCAGCCATACCAATAAGGACCTAGCACTCAAACCTGAAAACGAGCGCCGTTTTACCTTTCAGCGCGAGTTTGGTAGCTATGTGATGGAAAATATCTTATTTAAGATAAGCTTCCCTGCCGAATTTCATGCCCAGACCGCTTGTGAAGCCGCGGTTATCTTGCATCCTATGGTTGACGATAGGATTGATGAGATTGAAAAAATCGTCCTGACCACGCATGATTCAGCCATTCGAATTATCTCCAAAGAAGGCGCACTTGCCAATCCTGCCGATCGCGATCATTGTTTGCAATATATGGTTGCGGTGCCTTTATTGACGGGTGACTTGATGGCAGAGAACTATGAAGATGATTACCACGAGCAGCACCATATCTTGATTGATGGGCTGCGCCGTAAAATGGTCGTCGTTGAAGATTCCAATTATTCAAAAGATTATCATGATCCAAGCAAACGCTCGATTGCCAATGCCATTCAGATATTCTTTAAAGATGGCAGCAGTACCGATAAAGTCGCTGTCGAATACCCGATTGGTCATAAGCGCCGCCGCGCAGAAGGTATCCCCGTATTAGAAGCGAAGTTCCGAGCGAGTTTGGCAACGCGCTTTATTGACAGTCGCTGTGCAGATATCTTTGCCTTGTGTGATGATCAAAAGCGCTTAGAGCAAACCCCAGTCAATGAGTTTATGGATTTATTTGTCGCTAATTAATGTTAAAGCGTATCAATAATTCAGTGCGGTTTTGTTTTTATGAATTGTATTTTTACCAATTTTTTACCAGCCTTTTACCAAGCTATCGACTCACCTGCCCAATCTACAAAAGAACCAGATTGGGCGGCAGTCATCCTATCAAGCACTTCTAGTAAACGCTCGGCGCTATAAGCTGGCGAGAACAGTTTTTCGTCAGCCACATTGCCCTGAAAAGGTGATGATAACTGGGTATCGACGGTGCCTGGCTGCATGACGACTACGCAGACATCCTTTAGCGAGCGCGTCCATTCAATGCTCAAATTTTTCATACCCATATTTAGTGCCGCTTTACTCATACGGTAGCTGTACCAACCGCCAAGCTGATTGTCGCCGATACTACCAACCCGAGCCGATATGGTCGCAAAAATCACCGACTTATCTGCACTGCGCTCAGCTTTAGCCAATAGTGGCTTGATATGCTTGGCAATCAGTAGGCTGGCTAAGGCGTTAATCTGCATATTCTGTAAAAAGAAGTCCGTCTCCAGTTGTCGTAGCGCTTTTTCTGGTTGCTTATGCGGCGTATGTAATAGCCCCACACAATTAATCACCCAATCAATATGAGTGGTTTGCTGCTTAATATCAGCAATGGCTTGTTCAATACTTTTCTCATCGCTGACATCCATCGGTAACCAATACAAATTATCAGCCGCAAAGTCAGGCTGACTTGTATGATAAGTGGCAAATATTTTTCCACTGCTTTTATTATTAGCACTTAACTCTATCAGCTGTTCAACCATTGCTTTACCGATACCACCAGTGCCGCCAATAATTAAATAATTCTTATTATTCACAAGGTTTTCCTTATTGCTATTTTTATGATGTGCGACTGCTAACTTACATTCATTTTGGCGTATTTACTTTACATTTACTATGCTAAAACGCTAAGAATAATAGAAGTTATCGCTATTCTATATAGGCTACAATAATCACTGACGGGTAAATACTCGACATCTATCAATTGAGATGTCTAACTGCCGTTAACCTTTAATCTTAACCTTTAATCTTAACCTTTTAAATTTAACCAACGCCTTTATACGGATGTCGTCGCCCTATGCTATCGCCCCAAGACCAATTGACTGAGCTGGTACGAACGCTTGAGACGCAGCAGCATGTCTTTGCCACTGACCCGCTACTTATCACAGAAAAGCTGCAAGGCGAGGATGGGAAGCCCATTCAAAAGTTGCATCGCCGCGCCTCGCGTATCGATAGTAACGGTGCGCTGGCACGTGTGCTCGGTAAAATTGATGGGCGCATCAAAGGTATTATGTTGGTTATGAGTGTGGTGTGGTGCATCTCGGGGTTTTTGGGGCTGTTTACTCTGCTGCAGACCAATGTGGTGAATTTCTTTTATGTGCTGGTTTGTCTGCTTGGGTTTCATACCCTTATGCTCTTAGGCTGGCTAGTCATGACTTTGATTAATCAAGGTAAGCAGTCGTCAAATTGGTTTGCCAATTTTGTCAGTCCTAGCTATCTAATACGCGGTAAGGACGATGTTACCAAAGCGGCGGTTGATTTGTACGAGCGTCAATTACAGCACAGCGGTATGCGCTGGTATTTAGGACGCTTTAGCCATCAATTATGGCTCGCTACCTTGACCGGTATGCTGCTGGCGATCATATTTTTGTTGATTGTGCGTCAATATAGCTTTAGCTGGGAGTCGACATTACTCTCTGATCAGGCGTTGATCAGTTTG
>NZ_DAINDI010000038.1:11250-19727 GCF_036731945.1 Psychrobacter sp. | reverse complement strand
GTACTCGGCTGGTTACCAAGCAAGGTTGGATTTACCGTGCCTGACAGTGCTGCTATCGTACAGAGCCGTTTGGTGACTGATGCCATGCCCTTATCGATGGCGCGGCAATGGGCAGGTTTATTGGTCGGTAGCTTGCTGATGTATGGCATTATACCAAGGGCGATTGCTTGGGCATTTTGCGCCTTGATGTTTCGACGTAAAAAGATGCGCTTGGATATCAAGCAGCCCTATTATCAAAAGATTCTGAACTTTTGGCAACGGCATGTGGTCGATGAAGATGATTTTAAGGCAGCGCCCGCTCCTGTCGCACCAAAAGCGACAGTCAGTACTGGTAAAAAACTGGTGGCTTTACTTGAATACCCATCACAGCAGGATCATTGGTGGCAATCAGGACTTAGTGCCGACATGCATAGCCATAGTAATAGTAACATTAACAATGTCGAGAACTTTGGTATTGTTGACGACCGTGATGATATGGAGCGCTTAACGACTTATTTGGACAGCCATCCGGTTCAAGTATTATTAGGTATTCATAGTAAGGCTTTACCTGACCGAGGTACACTGCGTAAACTTGATCGTATTGCCGAACATGCCGCGGATGGCCTTATTGTACAACTGCTCAGTGATACCAGCGCTACTAACACCCACGAGCAAGAGCAATACTCAGAAATCCAAAGCGCTGAAAATCAGGACGTTCGTTATCAGCAGTGGCAGACCGCCCTTGCCGCTCGAAAAATTGGCTTGGTTTAGCTTGGTGATATTCTCTCATACCGATACTCAATAATATTAATAATAAGATTCTATTATGAATAATGACGATAATAATCAAAATAACCATCAAGATAATGCCAAAGCTGTCGGCATGTTCGCCGATAAAGCCTATGAGCCCGTACGCGACTCAGAAGCTGATTTGAAAAATGAAAATGTGAATGCTGATACAGAGCTATCGTTGAATAAACAGACATTGGAAAAACAAGTATCAGATGAGCAAGCGCTACCTGTTAATACTGCCTCTAAAAAAACCATTGCCAGTGGCGAAGCACTAAAATTAGCGGTCGTTGGTCATACCAATACGGGTAAAACATCACTGTTACGCACCTTACTACGTGATGTTTATTTTGGGGAAGTAAAAAACGAAGCAGCGACCACCCGATATGTAGAGCAAGCAAAATTGACCGACAGCCAAACGGGCGAAGTATTGGTGGTGCTGTATGACACGCCGGGTTTAGAAGATGCTTCAGGGTTAATGGATTGGCTAGAAGACAACACTGCCAGTCGCCGTGATGGTATTGAGCGTTTGCAGCAGTTTTTGGCAGCCGACATTGCCCAAGGCGGCGATGTACTAACTAGCAATGAGGACTACAGCCAAGAAGCCAAAGTTATCCGTCAGCTGCTGGCAAGTGATATGGCCATCTATGTCGTCGATGCGCGTGAGCCAGTACTCGGTAAATATAAAGATGAACTGGCTATTTTATCTTGGGCGGCGATACCTGTTATGCCGGTATTTAATTTTACTGACAGTCAAGATGCCAATATCGACGAATGGCAGACGATGTTGGCAAGACGTAATTTGCACATCTCAACGCGTTTTGATTCCGTGGCTTTTGAGTTTAAGGATGAGATGCGCTTATGGCAAAATCTCGCTACCATGCTTACCCATTCTGAAATGCTTGAGCAATTAATGGCACGCCGTACGGAAAACTGGGCGCAGCTCTATGAAGAAGCCAATATCATTATTGCGGATTTTTTATTAAATATTGCCTCCTTTGTGCGTGAAATTAGTGAAGATGACGACCCAATGCCAGTGCTTGAGCAAATGCAAGAAGCGGTCAGACAGAGTGAACGGGCAATGCAGCACAACCTGCTTAACTTATATAAATTTTATGATAACGCAGTGGCAGCTACGCCGCTTGAGTTACAAGCCTATCAGCAAGACCCTTTTGATCCTGAACTGCTCAAAAGCTATGGTATTCGCACGACATCGGGTGCAGCAGCGGGCGCATTATTAGGCTTGGGCATTGATGCGGCGGCGCTTGGTACCACTTTAGGTTTGGGCGCGGCCATAGGTGGTATCGCAGGCGGGCTATTATCGAATACCAGTAGTATCGCTGATAGAATCACTGGGGTAAAACGTTTGTATATCGACCCTGCTACCCTAACCTTGCTCGCCACTCGAGCGATAGACTTACTCACCGCCCTGCGTCATCGTGGTCATGCGGCAACCGATGCCACCCAACTGATATATAGCGGCGCAAAAAACGATGCTGATATCTCAAATAACGACAACCTAAGTAACGATAATGAAGAAAGTGTCGTGACGCCATGGCCGCCACATAAATTACCCAGTGAGCTTAAAAAAGCTCGCGGCAAACCGCAATGGTCATCACTTAGTAGCGGTAAATCTGAACAGGCTCAGCTACTGCGTGTAGATATGGCGTGGTCGCTGGCAAATAAATTACAGTTATATAAGTCTGAGCGTTAAGTGTTAACGGTCGGTTTCTTCTACTTTTCAAACATCTGGTTTTCAAGCCACCTTTACGATGGTGGGCGTAACAGCATACTTAATGCTTCAGTACCGCGTACGTCTGTTTGCTGTAAATAAATCGGATACAGTGGATACTTGGGGAAACTGTTTTCAATATCCTGCAGCAATTGCTGTTGCCGCTCGGCACGAAGACGCCAAAATTCATCTGACTGCGTGGGTACTATCAGCTGATTGATGACTACTGCGGCTGGTGTGAGTCTACTTTCTTCCAATTGTTCGATAGCGCGTTTGGTTTCTGCCAGTGGTAGCACATCGGCTGTCATCACCAGTATAATGGCTGTTTGGCTACGGTCATGAAGCAATATCCCTGCTTGTCGAAACAGCTGTTTACGTTTTTCTAGTACTGCTACCGCTTGCTCCCAGCGGTCAGATTTTTTTTTGGCAAACGGATTTGGTACATCTTTTTTATTGCTGTCTTTTTGACTGCTCTTTTGATTGTGATTATGATTGTGATTATGATTGTCTAAATGGTTCGCGACCGAGCGTAATTTTGCCTGTCGGCGCTGCTGTGCTAGCAGCCCATCTGTCCACGCGCCCATCATCTCTGGCAATACGAGTAAGCGCAACGTATGCCCAGTGGGCGCGGTATCAAATATGATATGTTCATACTTTTTATCAAAGTCAGCATCTGCAGCCGTGATTAAATGCTGACACATAGACTCAAGCATGGCCGCTTCTTGTGCGCCAGGTGCAGACTTTGATAGCTTTAGATGCTCACGGATTTTGGGCATCATATCTGGGTTGGCATAAGATTTAATGGTGGATTCAACTTGAGCAAAATGCGCATCGACGATGACATCGGGGTTGAGCTCAATGGCATCAAGATGCGGCGTAATGGCAGTTTTTTCATTATTGAGCCGTACATTTAACACATCACCGAGGCTATGCGCTGGGTCGGTTGAGACAATCAAGGTCTTTTTTTGCTGGCTAGCATAATAGCTGGCAAGTGCCGCAGCCGTCGTGGTTTTACCGACACCGCCCTTGCCGCCAATAAAGATAATAGGCTGGGTCGATAGTTGATCTACTAATCCGTGTAGAGGGTGTAATGCCATATTTTTATCTCAATTTTAATTCATTCATTTTTTATCATTTTTTTCTTATAAATCCAACTAGCAGTTGACTTAACAACAACCAACGTGGTCAAAGGGGCATTTATCCAACCCCATGCGTGTATGCCATTCATGGAAATTTTCCAAAAATAACGGCTGCAACTCCAAGGTATAAAAGCTGGCAGGATTATCAATGCCTAGGCTTTCTGCAAACATCAGCAGCATAAAGAAATCTTCTTCATCACGTGCCGCGCGTGCCATCGTCTGGCGATAAGGCGCATGATAAAACTCATTGAGTCCTGCCGCAAAACGTTGCCACCATGGTGTTTTGTTTTTTACTTGGTTTGACGGGTTTTCTATTTGTTTTGGTATCGGGTTATCTTCCATGATTTATTCACCTCTGCTTATTTCTTATTACCTATCATCTCTATCATGCCTACCTCATACAAAAAACGCCAGCAATTGCTGCTAGCGTTTTTTTGATAAAAGTAAAAATGATAAGGTTTAATCTCAATTACGAATCCGTTTTACCTTTATGCAATGTCCATTCTTTACGCAGCACAGATAGACTCTCGAACGTTACTAGAATCGTTGCGATCAAAATAATAATATCCATAATAATCAGCAGCCAATTGCCATCTGTAAAAAAGGTTTTTAGCTGAATCAATAAAGCGAAAACGGTCATAACCAGCAAAAATGACAAAGGTGCCAAGGTGTACCAAACCGCTCTGCCTTTACGTAATAAAATGATAGTGACAATCATGAGCGTTAAAGCCGCCATGAGCTGATTGGTAGTACCAAATAAGGGCCAAATAATCATGCCGCCCGCGCCATCAATGCCACCGGCACCAAATGCTAACAATAGACAGCTGCCGACGGCAAGGAAAGTAGCCACGACACTTTTACTTAGCACTGGAATGTTGTAAAACTCACCAAACTCTTGGAAGATATAACGTTGCAGACGGACACCCGTATCCATCGTGGTGCCGGCAAACAAGGCTGCCATAACAGTCAGCATCGTTTGAGAAAGCACCATATCGATACCAACACCCGCATTTAAGATGGTCGCACCACCATCAATAAAAGCACCGATAGAGCCGTCGCCAAATTTTTGATAAACCGCTTGCCAATCACCGAGTGTCGCAAAACCTGCGGTGGCCGCAAGAATGGCGCCCAGTGCGAGCATACCTTCACCCATAGCACCAAAATAACCAACAAAACGCACATCGCCTTCTTTATCAATCTGCTTAGAAGTCGTTCCGGTCGCCACCAAACCATGGAAACCTGAGATAGCCCCGCAAGCAATAGTCACGAACAACAATGGCATTAATGACGGCGTACCAATGGGCAAATCATGATTAATCGCTGGCGCGACAATGTTTGGCGTCGCAATAAATACGGCGGCATACAATAAAATCAAACCAACAAATAATTGTAGCCCATTAATATAATCGCGCGGTTGCAGCAGCATCCATACTGGTAATAATGAGGCAATCGCCGCATAGGCGAATAAGATAATAATCCATATAGCGTTATCAGGTAGTCCCATAAAGGTCTCTGGTAACACGACTGGGAACATAGGGCCAAGATAGATAAGTCCATATAAAGCGACAACGCCGATAATGGATACCCAAACCAGATTCATCTTATAGCGATAAATACACTGACCGATAATGAAAGCCACGACCAATGCGCCCCAGACAGGTAACACAGAAGAAGGGGTTTTTATCAGCATATTGGCAATAGCGACGCCAAATACTGCGTTTACCATTAATAATAATAAGAAAATAACCACCATCATTAAGCTACGCACACGCGTACCCATGACAGTACCAGCAATCGAGCCAATAGACTGACCTTTATTACGCATACTGGCCCAAATGGCTGACATATCATGGACGCCTGCCATAAAAATGGTCCCTAAAACCACCCAAATAATGGCCGGCACCCAACCCCAAATAACCGCAATTGCAGGACCGATAATCGGCGCCGCCCCTGCGACCGAGGTAAAATGATGCCCCCACAATACATATTTATTGGTGGGGATATAATCTACCCCATCTTTCATCGTATGGGCTGGCGTGGGACGACTGTCATCTAAGGCCAAAATCTTAGTGGCGATAAATTTTGAGTAAAACAAATAACCGCAAAGCATCGCGGCCACACCAACCAACAGTACAATAGCACTATTCATCTTATCTCTCCCTAGACAAGTATTAGATAGCCTTACAAGTTCAAGCTTTTTAAATCAAAATCTTAAAAATATGCTAGATTAGTGAGCAGTGAAAGACTCGGCTCACTGTTCTTCAAGAAACCGTTGCTAAGAAAACAGCTATCAATGAGATAACAGCATATCTTCTTATCATTACTGACTAATAAAGCATGGTGTTTTAAGGTCAAAACGCTTGGCCAATTAGCCATGAAGTATGGTGAGTCTTTACTTATTGTGTGACTTAGCATTCTGTGCCTTAAATAGTAACTTATTTGACAGTAATTGTAACGTTGGTGAAACATTAAAAACGATAAATACAGGAGTTAGAATGGCCCATTATTTTGGATTTATACCGTCAGATGAATTAAAAGCGCTGATTATTGAGGCAGAGCAAATCGTTGAATCAAACGTAAAAACAGATTACTACCCCTATCGTGATGCCTTAACCCACCAAACGGCGCGTGACCTCACCGATAAATTATTGGTTGGACTGGTAGATATTATTCCAAATCCTGAGCGCCAAGCCGCCATGCGTAAAGTGGTCGGTACGGTCGAAAAAGCAACTGACACGCTGCTTAATATTTTATTGGGTAAAGAAAACAACGAAGAAGTGATGCCAAGCTTTCATTTCTTACGGGATCAAGCGACCTTTATTGATAATGAAGGGGTGAAGCGTATCGGTTTTAAATTATCAGATACAGATGCTAAAATCATCGATGACGGTTTTGCAGCGATTACGCCCGAACATGTTGATAGAACGGCCTTTAAAAAAGCACTTGAGACTGTAAATGAAGAAACGTTGACGCACTTTATCAGTCGTTACTCTGAAACGTTAAAACTTGGCATGATTAAGCGTAAGTCTGTACCAGTTGCCAAATCCGCTATCGATAAAGGTATGAGCATGGCACTAAACAAACTGCTACCCGACTTACCGGACGCCTCATTGAACCGTTTGGCCAATTATTATCGTCCTTTTATCGTAAAAAAGCCTGAATAGCGGCTACATTAGCAACTAATATGTTTTTATTAAGGCGGTAGTGTTGGGCAAATTTGCTAAAATTTGCTAAAATAGGCGGCACTTTTATCAAAGGCGCAACTCATGACCCAAATTAACAACCAAGAAATTGAAAAAACCCTGCGCAACTCAGAGTGCCTTATCAGCAGTATCGAAGTAGCCGCTGCTTATGAGCGTCTGGCCGCCCAGCTCAACCTACATTATGCCGGCTTAAACCCAATCGTGATGGTCGTTATGAACGGCGGGCTTATCCCAGCTGGTCAATTATTGACGCATTTGACCTTTTACCATCGCATGCACTATATCCATGCATCACGCTATCGTGATAATGCGGGTACCAATGAGCTTGATTGGAAATTTAAGCCTGACGTAAGTATCGAAGGTGAGCACGTTTTATTAATCGATGATATTTTTGACGAAGGTATTACTTTAAAAGCCATCGTTGAAGAATTAGGTAAAGAAAAACCCCTATCGATTGAATGTTGCGTATTGCTCAATAAGGAGCACGATCGCAAGGTAGCAGACTTTGATGTTGATTTTGTTGGTATCAACGTTGCAGATCGTTATGTTTATGGCTGTGGCATGGATTTTCATGGTTACTTGCGTCATTTGCCTGGTATCTATGCTATTAAAGAAGACAAAATCTAGTCATTCTTTGGTTGAATGTTTTGAATGTATCGCATAATAAAAAAGCACCCAGTGGGTGCTTTTTTATTGCTTATTGCTTTGATTGTAGTCAGGGGCAATTAAAACTGTAATGCCAAACCCGTATAGCGCTCAGTGGGTGTTTGGACAGCTTTCTCTAGTGCATGTTTTGTACTATATATGGTTACCTGTTTTTTAGCACGGGTCACAGCGGTATAAATAAGCTCTTTGCTCAGCAATCTTGCATGACTATTATCAAAAGTGATGACCACATGATCAAACTCAGACCCTTGCGATTTGTGAATGGTCATCGCATAAGCGGTGGCAATCACCTCTTCATTAAGCAAATTAACAGCAATCCCCTGCTCCTTATTTTCAAAAAATACCTCGAGACGGCTGCGATCGTCGCCAGTCTGCAAACAAAAACCAATATCGCCATTAAATAATCCTAGCTCATAATTGTTTTGAAGGACCATAACGGGACGACCATGAAACCATGTGTTTTGACCCAGTGGTAGCTTAAGCTCAGTAAGGTGCCATTGAGTAAAGTATTTATTAATATAATGGTCGCCCCACTCGCCATTATGGCCGGCAGTTAATACTCTGAACTGATTAAAGGTTTCCATTAATGAAGCAATGGTATCTTTAACTGATTCTGGCACGGATTTTTCTATCGGATTTGTCAGTAACGTTTTGGTTTTGTTTATATAAGGATGATAATTTAACGTGAGTTTTGAGATATTTTTACTCTTGCTTAGGCTATTTTCTATCTTGTTATTTAGAGAAGCTTCTGTTTGTAAGGCGTTGACGCTATTCACATATTGAAAACTCAGTACCTTATCATGCTTTAACAACTGCCAAATAGCATGAGTATCTGTCTTTGCCTTATTGATTTGATAAGCAAGCTTGCCAATACCCGAGTCTGCTGTAAATCGGCGGCTCTCTGTTAGCTCTGCATGGATAGGCTCTAACCGCGGAATACGGCACAAGTCAGCCAGCACCGCCCCTGCA
>NZ_DAINDI010000038.1:739-11240 GCF_036731945.1 Psychrobacter sp. | reverse complement strand
CCTAATAGTATCAGCCTTGCGCCAGGCTTTACCGCACTCACAAGATAGTTCGCCAGCTCAACCCCTAGCATCGACGCCTCATCGACGATGATAATATCTTCGCCAAGTGGATTATTGGCATCATAACGCGGTCTGCCCGTCCGACCGATACCTAACAAGCGATGAATGGTTTTTGCTTCTTGCAACTGTAGTTCGACATTCGCGGTGTCTAAGGCTGCCTGCAGAGACTCTTGCATACGCTGTGCCGCTTTACCCGTTGGCGCGGCTAACGCTAGGCTAGCACTGTCTGTACTAAATTTGATTTTTTCATGTGCCGCCCCCCTACTTTCTGTCGCTTGCTGCAATGCCATCACCAGCTGCGCCACGGTGTAAGTCTTGCCCGTGCCTGGGCCACCTGTAATGATACTAAAGGCATTTTTATTGGCGATATCAATCGCCTTTATCTGATTTTCGTGAAGGTTGTTAGGTATTGCTATCTCGAGCGGCGTTACTTGCTGGTCTAAAATAGTGTTAATGCGCGCGGCTAAGTTAAACTCTGCTTGCCAAGCTCGGTGTAACCAAAAAGTGATGGTCGTATGTTGTTTATCAGTCTTTTGGTTCTTGATAAACTGATAAACAATAGGTTGATTATTTTCGCTTAGACTATTTTTATTTTCATTATGGTTTGCGTTAGCATTAACGTCAGCGAACAAAGTGTGCTCATCGATTAACTTAGAAAAAAACGTTAAGTTGCTATTTTTCAATAACTGGTAGAGTGCCGCTACTGTATCAAGCCTTTTAATCAACATCTCTTTTTCATGATTACTGAGTGCCAGCTGCGCCCATAGCTGGTCTTGCTTAGCAAACAAGTTCTCTAGTAATACAAATATTGATGCCTCAGCCGTAATACCCACCTCTGATTGAACCTCTACTTGAGTGTCAATCAAGGCAATAAGCGGCATTGCTAGCATCTCTAACAGCTGCTGTTGCCAAGTATATAGTGTCACCATCTCGTCATTGATATGACCGCTGAGCGGTACTTCATGCTCAGTTTCCTGAATGGTGAGTACAGTATGCCCTTCTTCTAAATGGGTGGCTAACATAGTAAATAAGGCTGCAAATAAACCGCTATCTGGTGTTCTGTCTATTTTTTCACTACCAGTATTAGCCTTGGCATCGGTTACGTTATATGCTAAATGCGTTTGCTGACGGCGCAGCAAAATATAATCACTGATGTTGCTGGCCCAGCTTTCTTGTAAGCTAATAGCAGCGCTGCTCTTATTATTATTCATAGATTATTACTCATGTTCTGTTTTTCTCTATATTTATAGGATTAATCGCTATAGTAATTTGTTGCATCAAATTCGTAATTGCATGCATGTCGTGTAGCCTGCTAACTTGGTATGCCAAACAATGCATCTAAGGCCTTAATAAAACCAATAGGAATATCCCACGTCACCAGTCCGTAGCGGGCACTGCTTATTGATTGATGCTTCATTGAATTACTATGCATTGAATTACTACCGTCAAGCGTATTAGCCGCTTCTGCTTCAATAGCTAACGGGGCAGCTGGATCATATACGCCCCGTAAAAAGACATATTCCACCGCGCCCAAATACTTAGCTTCATTGCCTATATAATCAGCAATTCGCATCGACAAAAACCGATGCAATGCCACTTGATAAATGGCTGCTTGCAACCAATACCCTGCTTTGGACATTGCTTGCTTGAGTGTATCTTCGTCATAATCACTTAGGCTATTTCCTAAAAAATTACTCTTATAGTCGACGACGTAATACTTGCCAGCATGCTCATACACCAAATCAATCTCACCACGTAAATAACGATACAAGTGCGCTTTGTTTTGCGGAACCAGATTTATGTGTTTGTCGGTCTCATCTGGCAGGTGTTTTTCAAAAAGCTGATTGATATCCTGTGCTTTAAAACGCTCTGATAGCCCCATATTGAACTCTAATTCAGCGAACCTCTGACTTGCATCAATAGAGTATAACGGTTGATTGGACGCTAATAGCGGCGTATGTAGCACCTCTTCTATCCAGTCAATGAGCGCTTTATGCTTGCTAGCATCTATCGAGTCCGAATCTAATAAATCAGTATTTAATGACGCACTATCACCTTGCTCTTGCTTCTTCGCTTGTAATCGACGGCTTTGAGCCTCAGCACTGCTATACACCAGCGGCAGCTGATAGCTACTGATGGCTCTATCGATAACCTGAGACCACTGGTATTTATTGTTAAAATCAATTTTTTCAAATATCTCATGCAAAAACGTACCCGCATTGGCACCTTTCACAAAAGTAAAACGAATATCATCCTCTAGCTTGAGACTTGCCTGATCGACTTGCGCGGCAGCGTCATGACTATCTGATGCATGACCACCCAGTGACGGTGAAACTGACGTTTCGGTGATATTGATATCAACATCAATATCTATCGCATCATCAATACGCTCATCCATCACAGCCATTGTCTGCGCCGACTCGTCTAGCTGCCGGGCTAAAGCGGTAAAACTGGTCTTAGCCCAACCATAAAAGTAATTGATTTTCATAACTTCTGAAAAATCATCATACTCAATAGGTTCAGTTTTGGGTTTAATCGAGGCAAGCGCTCCATTATCCGTTAATCCGCCTGCTTTAGCTGCAGCACAGTTATCGTTATAGAACTCATTAACCTTATGTCCTCTAATCATGCCTATGGTGCCTTTGAGTCTATCTGGCAATTCAAATTTTGGCTCTGGTGAATCAAACCAATAGAACACCGGCTTTAATTCAAACCCTGTTTTGTTATGAGGGTCTCGCAGCACCACATAAAGCTGCTCACTGGCGCGCGTAAAGGCCACATAACCAAGCCGGCGCATCTCATCAAAGCCTTGGACAGGAGAGAACCGGCGCTGATTGCCTGTCGATTGCTGAGCTAGCGCTGACTGATTTTGTTGAATAGTGTCTTGCTGGGTAGGGTTTTGTTGCGCGTTATAGAGATACAATCCATAGTCTTCTTTATTACCTGACTTCCTACTGGCATCTCCCATACCCAGCACATAAACAATAGGAAACTCTAACCCTTTTGATTTATGAATGGTCATTAGCTGCACGCCAGATTCTGTCGGTAGCGGATACTGCTTGGCCCAATCGCTGCTAGGCGCGGTATCTATGTTTTGTCTAAACCAGGCCAGCATCTCATATTCACCCATGCCGATACCATACTGCGCTAATATATCCATCACATGACGCAAGTCCATAATATGACGATCGCCTTCTGGATGCGCGGCTAGTGCTTGCCAAACGCCTTGCGGCTGCACAGGGCTTTGATCTAACAAGTAATGCATGGCCGATAATATGCCAAAGTGTTGCCAACGCTGGGCACCTTCTTTTAAATAGCTAATAAAGTCTTGATAGCTTTTCTTATTATCAATGGCTTGTGTATTAGCGCTATTTAAATCTACAACTCCTGACTCATGGTCAGTCATCATGGCTTTAATATTTTTGATACTCAGGCCATACAAATGACTGGTCAGCACCCGATTAATCATGTCATGACGATACGGATATAGCATAGCACTCAGCAGCGCTGCCACATCCTCTGCCATGACGGTTTCAAAGATACTCACATCACTAGTGGTCAAGGTCGGCACATTGAGCTTTACCAGCTCATCTTCCACCCGTTTTAAATCTTTTTTGGCACGTGCCAGCACGCCGATATCGCTCGGCTGAATCGGCTTGCCCTTTAATGTCTGACCACTGCTGAGTAAGGTCGCAATATGACGCGCTGTGATTTCATGCTCATCGTACTCAAGCTCTTTATCCTTATCGTAAGGTAGGTGCAACACACTCACTGGCTGAGCAGAGAGCACGTCATTTACTAACTCGCTATTTAGTATGCGTAAATCATTAAACCAAGACAGCTGATTTTCTTGCTTTTCAGCTTTAATGTGCTGGTAATAAATACCACTACCTAACTGTGCGAGCCTATTCTCATGAGTCACTGGCGCAGGCATACCGAACCAGCAGTTTAGAGCATTAATCACACTGGCGTTTGAACGACGGTTAATATCGAGCGTCCAAAGGCTGTTTTTGTCAAACTGGGCTTTCATATAATTGTAGTTGGCGACATCACCGCCGCGAAACCCATAAATGGCCTGCTTAGGATCACCTACCAATAACAAAAACTCATGGTTGGCTTTATTGCTCGCTTTATCACCCATAGCCTGCTTGTCATTAGCCGACGGCTTACGTTTACTTGCTGGCAAATAGATACTTTCAATCATAGTGGCTTGCTCGCCATTGATATCCTGCGACTCATCAATCAATGCCACTGGATAATGATGACGAATATAACGTGCCAGCTTCTCTCCTTGCCGACCGGTTAATGCTTGGTTCAAACGTACCATTTGCAAGCTAAAGGTGGTTTCACCTCGCTCTTCTAAGATAACCGGCAGTCTGTCACGAACCGCCAGAACGATATGGCGATTGAGATCGGCTAAAATAGTAACAACGTATTCATCAAGCTTTTTGCTTTCTTCAATATACCGTTTAAAGTCACGAACCACCTGCAACTCATTAAATATCAAATTAACTCTTTCACCGTCTTTTGGCTTGTAGAACTGTTTGCCTATATCATCAGTTTTCTGAAAAGCTTCAATTAACTTTCCAGTATAAGTTTTTTTGTCTGATATGAACTTATAAGCGGCTGGACCAGAATCTTCTAACACTTGAATGATTTTCGGCCAAGATTCTCTGTTATTCTGCAACTGTCCTTTGGGAACTTCATAATATTCGCCGTCAGGCTTAAAAAAAGCATCAAGCTCATCGCTGCACTCAATGATACTGTGGATAAGCCGCTCGTAACCCTCAAAAGAAAAATCACTGCTCACAACTTCATTAATTGGCGCAGAAATAAAATTGAGCGACCGAGTCACATAACTTTTATGATCGCCCACCGCCGTCAGCTTACCTTGCTGATCCATCAATGCATACAATTTAGGCTGCTCGTGATACAGCCGGCTTTGAAACTGACGCAGCTCATCATGAATAATACTGTCCGTCACTTGCTCAATGCTGCTGTCTTCAATAATAGCCATGCCTTGCTGATGACCGGTCTCGCTACTGTATTCCTTCAACCATTTTTGCGCCAAGCTATCAAGGGTTCCGACAAACAACTTGTCCAAGGTGGTTAATACAAGCGCCGTGCGTCGAATGGCCTCTGTCATAGGATAGCCGTAAACATGATCAAGCAAGTAGCCGACCAGATGCAGATTGATAGGGTCTTGCATGATGTCATCTAAGCGCGCATATTTAGCCTGAGCGACTAACCAATCCTCACGATCTTTTTTTGCTTGTGCACGCTTTTCAGCAGCAGCTTTTTTGTCATGAACGTTGTTATAAACAATGTCTTGATTTAGTTCATCTGCATCTGTTTCAGCGTTTGAATCCGTATTTGAGCTATTGACTGCTTGCTTATCACTATCAGGTGTCACCTGTAATATATGTGGATACAAACTCTCTTTATTAGCGGGGTCAGCACTCAGGCTATTCACCCATTGCAGCAGCTGATAGAAATCCACCAAACGATCATGAATGCGCTGACGCATCTCAGCTGCAGCGGCACGAGTAAAGGTCGTCGCAATGATTTGCTCTGGCGCACGCCGTGCCTCAATCAACAGACGCAGTACAATGCCAGTTAGTGTCCACGTTTTACCAGTACCAGCTGATGCCTCGATAAGATGCCGCCCCGTCAATGCAACATCAACCGCTGGTATCACATCCGCCTTATTCTTAGGCTTAATCATATCGTCATTCGCAACCTCACTGTCAGTCATAGCCTGATATTTATCAAATGAATGAGGCTGGGTGGAAATGTCCATCATGTGAGTGGTGGCGGTAAATTCTGTCATAGGGGCGTACACTTTTTATTATCAATTAAACCAAAGGGCAAAAAACGAACCGTTTTAAACAGTTTTAAGTAACCAGCTAGCCTGCTAACTATCTAAACCTTGTAGCGCTGTAAACATTGGCTCATAAAGCGGCTGTGCTAACGTCGTTAATGCTGCTGATAAGGCTTTAAACGCGTCTTGATCACGCAGTACGTATTGCCAAATGGCATGCTGCGAGCAGGTATCGTATACTGTGTCTACGTGATAGCTAGGTCTTAGCCAATCTGAGAAGTCTGCGCGTTTTGGCCAATAGCTGCCGCTCTCATCTTCACTCTCTGCCGCTTTTGCACACTTATCAAGATAACTGAGCGCATATTCTGGCAATAAGGTAATCGGCACTTGACCGACTAGCTTGCCAAATATCGCCCACTTTATCAGCTCAGCTACGGCATCTTCATACACAATAGGGCTTAACTTAAATGTGATTACATCTTTATATTTACCAACTTGCGAGTTGGATTTGTTAAAGCGCCAAATACTCACGCCATCATTTAGAGCCACTTGCTCAGCAGTGGTACGTCTGGCAACTTGCCAATACAGATGCGACAACCAAAACTTAATTAAATGCTTGGGGCTAGCAGAATTGGGCAGTATGTTTAACCACTGCTTGGGGGATTGCTCAGCATAGGACACGCCAGCCTGTAGATTAGAGGGATGGTGATTGGCATCTATCGATACTGATGTTGGTATTGATGTAGGAACTGATATTGGTACTGAACCTTTTATTTTAACTATTTTAGGCAATAGCTTCGGTAGTGGCGCATTATCAGCATGATTTAATACAGTCGCTAACTCTAGCTGAACGGGATGCTCGGTGGTTGGGGTCAGTAGCTGCAAACTGCCTATCTCGCTTACCTCTAATATCTGGGCATCATCCAAGCCATTAGCAACTAGCTGTTCTTTAAATTCCTGACATTGCTGCTGTAGTTTTTGTTTTTGATTGGGCAAGGTCGTTTGGCGCGCCACACCTGCTGGTATGATTTTTTGATACATCAAGATTGGACTGTCTTGCATGGCTGTGCTGTCGGTACTGTTATTAGCGGCATCGCTCGCCAGCTCGTTAATCAGATACTCTTTTATCTGATAAGTTGCCAGATTGTCTAGGAATAGTGGCTCTTGATGTGCCATCGCTTCCTCACCCTGCACCACATGCACCTTTTGAGTACGCAAAAATGCCTTGGCAGGATGGCGCACTTGATAGGCCAATACCCCTTCAACGTCTATCTCTCCAATATTAAATACAGTTTCGGAAAGTGCCTTTTTAGTAAGATCATTAATCTCACCAGAATCACTGGAGACAGCTGTCGCTTCTAGTGACAACATCTCAGCCAATGCATCTAAGTTTTGATTGTCTACTTGTCCTAACTGACCTAGAGATTGTCCAAGCAGCTGGGCGATTGATTCGTACTGTGCTTTAGTAGGTAAGCTAACGAATTCTATATGCTCACTAGATGCTCTACCCTTTAAAGTATGAAACACCGCTTGCCAAAGCGGCGCCGGAGGAAACTGACGTTTTTGCGCAAGCTTGGTTCTGCGCATAGCTGTATTCAAAAGAACATCTAACTCATCTGCATTATCAATAAGTCTGTTGTCTTTAATATCATTTTCAGTGTGGATAGCTGTGCTTTCATTCAAATTGAGCTTAGGAGTGTCAGACGCTTGCTTACAAACATCTGCGTCTTCAATGTCTGTTTCAAACAAACTCTCATGAAACGGCAGTGCCGGATGCTCAGTCAGCAGCCACTGTTTAATCAATTTAGGTAAATAACGCTTAAGACTCTCGGGAGTAGAATCAACATTCTCAGGTAATGTGTCTAACGCTTCAAGCGAGTTGACCTGCCACTGCACCTCACCTTGCAAAAATTGTAATAGCTCACTGACTGGGTTGGCTGGCAGGTGCTCGTGGGTATCCGTCAAACTTTGACCGTTATAAAATATCCAGCAAGCACTGCGCGCACACAGCAATGCGTCTAAAAATGCACCATTATCATCATCTTCACTGACTCTATCACCGCGGCGGGCATTGGTGGCTTTCATCAAATCATAGCGATTATCAAGATCACGCCCAGGGAATTCAGACAGATCCATATTGAGCATCACCACCAAATCAAAAGGCACGTTTCTGAGCGCCCCAAATCGACCAAAGGTAATCACCCCAGTCGGCTCGGCACTGACCTGCTGACTCTCAAGCTCTGCCTCAATACTGTCCAGCATAAAACTCAGCTTTAATGGCAACTGCTCAACGCCTGCCAGCCTTTGCTCTACTTTTTTTTTGTTAGCATTACTGATACTATCGCTACTGGCGTACTGTCTATAGTGACGATTGGCCCTCAGGCTTGATTTGAAGCCATTCATAGCGTTATAGATGGCGCGCATCGTACGCGTTTGATCGACATCACCAAAGTAGCGATGAATGACTTGTTTCTCAATCTGATCAAGCCAATCTTCCGCTTTTAGTTTTTGTATATGATCATCACGGCGCGCGGTCAAACCGGCATAAATACGACAAAGCGCTTCAATAATTATCGCATCATTTAGGCTCACTTGCGGCAGTGGCAAACTCATCTCTGGCAAGGCAGTGTTTGGCCAATCTTCCTGTGCCAAAGGATATAAGCAATCACTCAAACTGGCCTCTGGCATCACCAAACCGAGTGTTAATCTATCTAACGCTTGAGCAAAGGTAAATCGGTAGTCATAGTCGTTGCTATCTAGGGTTTGTTTAAGATGCCATTCATCAAAGCCGCGAATAAAGCCTGCCTCTACCAGTAAATCACAGCCACGGCTCATCTGATCATGGGTTAAACCAAAACTTTCATACAGCGGTGGCAGCATTAGCCAATCAAGCACCTCAGCGGCTTCAAAGCGGGCACTATGACTGCCCAACAGCTTATAAAAACCAATGATGGCTTCCCATAGCTGACGAATATCTGCATCGACCACACCCGTCACCTTTGCAGGCAGGGTCAAACCGTCTTGTCCTTTACCGCTGACGAAAATAGAGCTGATCAGCGCATGGTGACGCTCAACATCGGGCAGCAACACGACAATATCGGATATATGGCGTTTTTTCTCATTAGGTTTTAATGGCTCATTCAACCAGCGCCCAATCATAATACGCAGTACTTCAAGTTGACGTTGTAAACTGTGGCATGAATGAATACTTAGGCTATTATCTTGTGCAGACATTGCCCAAAAACGTTCTTTCTCAAAGCGTTTACTCTCTAACGCTTCATCGTCATACCATGGCGTTTCTTGCTCATCTTGATCAGAGGCGGTCTTAATTTGCTTACTAACTGCTTGCGAAACTTTAGCAGCAGTCGCTTGCTGGGTAGACTGCTCATCTAGCATCAACACATCATTTTGTAAACGTCTTAATAAGCTTACGCTCTTTTGCAGCTGTTGCGCACTGTCATCAAAATCAATACTGAACTCGTCGCTCAATTCATCATTGCTATCATCGCCCTCATTAAAAATATCCTGCCACTCAACGAGTGCCTCTTGGTATTGCTCATTACCCGATAAATTAGCAAGCATGGCAAAGGTATCGCGTGATTGCTTACCCAAACGCGACAGCAGACTGTGACCATAGTCACGCAGAAACACGCTTTCAGGGTTAATGATCTGTTGACGCTGTAGCCATGATTTATCAACAATATCCGCCCAAAACAGCTTGGATGGGTTGTAGTGCAGCAGTGTGATATCCATGTATTGTGACAAGCGCTGTAAAAAGTCGAGCTCGGTTTGTGGCAATTGCTGAATGGTAAAAATGCGCAGAACTTTGGGCAGTTGAGCACGCTCATTCGCCTTGTTGCTTTCTAGCGCTGACCAAAAGGTATCTTCAAGTGCCACCCGGTGCTGATGCACATCGGCAAACAAATGCGACCATAAGAAACGCTGGGCGACCTCTAACTCTACATAGTGCGCCACCAACCATTCAGGGGTGCCACGTGCATACTTATCGAAGCGCAAGGATAGTGCATCCTTATCCGCTATCAGCGCATCCACATTAAGCGGCTTATTATGTGACCACAGGTCTAACCAGTCCTCACGATGGGTTAAGTAGCGGTTAAACACTCTCGCCAAATCACTTGCCAGCTGCCAAATACGCGCATCTTGTTGCGCCTTATCCTGCTGAACTTCTTCTTGCGGCTCATCAATCAAAGACGCTAGCAGTGGATGAATGGGATGTTTTTCATCAGCTACAATTGCCTCTTGGTAATAAGTCAAATAACCAAACAATCGCCACTGCATTACCGTTGGTGACAGCACTGCCACCTCAGGCACATTCAACGTTGCCGCTTCAGGGTTTTGTTCTAATAAATAGGCATTGTGGCGGCTTAATACATCCTGCATCAATATCCACTGATACTGACCCCAAAACGTCGTCGTCACTAAGGTGCTGATACCCGCTTGGCTTGCAATAGACTTGTCTAGCCAATCACCAAGTACCATTGATGGCACAATGACAACAAATTCTTCAAAAATGGGCTGATTTTTGGACTTATAGGCCTCCAACAACTGCTCAACTAAAAGCTCGGTGCGGTGCGACTGAATAATGGTAAACATAAATGA
>NZ_DAINDI010000038.1:0-729 GCF_036731945.1 Psychrobacter sp. | reverse complement strand
TAGTAAAAATTGAGTTTTAAGAACAACACGACAAGCGTGTAAATTTTACGGCAAAGCTGATGATAGCGTATGGTTTCATACTTTTTATGAAGAAGAAACGTGGTAGACAACACTCATCAATCTATGTTTGCTGCTCGTTAGTCTGTTGCATTTCTGCTAGCATAATGTCGATTAAAAACAGTAGATATTATAGTACCAATTCATGCATAACGCCCTGTGTTTGGCAGTAAAACTGTCGCTAATAATAAACGATGAGTAACAATAAAACGATTGGTAGTGAGAAAAGCTAATAATGTGCGCAATCTGCTGATCAGTGTGCCACTGTTTGCGGTGGTTTACCAGCACGTCACCTATGAAGCAAGGGCGTACGCGACAATGGATGTCGCCCTACCCTTTACCTAAACTTTTTTGTCAAAGAGATAACAGAATACTATGCCCATGCGCCCCATTGATGCCATTTTCGTTCATCCTAAACGCCGGTTATATGTTGTATACTACCGCGGTGAGCTGTGGAAATTGCCCCGCATGAAAATTGATGATAGGTCATGGCAAAACAGGCAGCCTTATACTGACGATAGCAGTGGTCTTTATCTTAGCATTCATCAAGCCATTAGCGACCCAGTATTGGCCCAAAAACTTCGTACTTTGAACTTGCCAGCAGCGGTGCGTGGCAGCACGTTGCCGCGCTTTGAAGCATGGTGGGAAACCCACGGTTTTAAATGGCTTAAA
>NZ_DAINDI010000037.1:22911-28553 GCF_036731945.1 Psychrobacter sp. | reverse complement strand
CAAATTTGTTATGCACGACTTCATGACGCACATAAATGGGTGGCTCAAAACGTGTCAATGCTTCGTTCACTATCGCAATCGCGCGATCCACACCAGCACAAAATCCACGTGGATTGGCAAGATAAATTTGCATAAGAGGGCCTATCATTAGATAATTTATGGTTAAAGCTTAACGTCAAACTGCTTAACCTCAAAACTTGGGATAACATCCATGCTCTACTTTAGCATAATTTGCTTTTATTGCCTTTGAAAATAGCCCTGTTTCAAATGAACTGAGCATTAACGTTCATTGACACAGCGCTTTTTGATGCAAAAACAGACAATAAATAAGATTAAGTGCTAAAAAGCTTGCGCGAATTAAATAAAAGCGCGCCAAGCAGTTTATAATGACGTATCAATGAGAAATCAATACAACTTTATAGCGCCATACTTGATGGCGTTTTTTGTTTTTACCAGCTCAACACTTATTTGCGCCGTTTTTAGCTTTTTATTAGCGCACACTTTACTAGTACCTATTCCATTGTGGCACCTTACCATTAGCAAACTATCCATTAGGAAAAACCGTATGACAGGTTCATTATTTATTATTACCGCCGCCTCAGGGACGGGCAAAACCTCACTGGTCAAACAGCTACTGGCCACCACTAACGACTTAACCGTTAGCGTGTCGCACACCACGCGCGCGCCGCGTCCCGCTGAGATTGATGGTCAGCATTACCATTTTACCGACGTTGATAAATTTGTCACGGCTATCGGCGAAGGCAAGTTTTTAGAGCATGCCGAAGTGTTTGGCAATTATTATGGCACCTCAGAGCAAAGCGTGCGCGCGCAGCTGGAGGCAGGCGTCGATGTTATCCTTGAGATTGATTGGCAAGGCGCGCTACAAGTCAAAAAGATATTTACCGATGCGACGATGATTTTTATCTTGCCGCCAAGTTTAGCGACCTTACGTCAGCGCTTATCGACGCGTGCGCAGGACAGCATGGAAGTCATAGAGCAGCGCTTGGCGGGCGCGGTCACGGAGATGGCGCAATATGTACATTTTGATTTTGTGGTGATTAATGACAATTTTGAAGTGGCGTTAACCGAGCTAAAAGCCATTATCGTTGCCGATAGACAAACCCTTAAACGCCAGCAGCAGCGTTATCATCGCACTATTGCCAATTTGCTAAATAGCCAAGTCGACGAATAAGCAAAAAACACTTAGGGGAAAGAAAGCTTAGAGGTTAAAAATCTCGATTTTCGGATAACTAACAGCAGATATAAAAAGCAACTACGCGCTTCGGCAAAAAATGCTATAATGTCCAGCTATACGCTTTTATATTTTTGATATTATTTTTATTGAGTGACGGACAAGCGCCGTGACTGATAAAAACAACCGAGGTAGCTATTTATGGCACGAGTGACGATTGAAGATTGTTTGGATAATGTTGATAATCGCTTTGAGCTGATTTTGGTCGCCAGTAAGCGCGCCCGTCAATTGGCCAAAGGTATCGCTGAGCCGATGGTTGACGTCGATAACGACAAGCCTACGGTATTGGCATTACGTGAAATTGCTGCTGGCAAAATCACCCGTGATATTTTAAATCAGCCAGAGCATAACTTTGCGACAAGCTCATTAGATTTGGCTTTGTCGGGCGATCATAGCTTTTAATACAGAGCTGTTTTTAGTAAAACCTAACTTTTAGCAATAAGCACGACCACTTTATTCTGTGCTGACATTGCGAAAAGATAAGAACCACAGCGTCGGCTGTGGTTTTTTGGTTATGAAACGACTGATAACACCAAATGCTTGCCAATTATTGCGACCACTTATAGCGAAAATCATACCACTTAGGTAGAATTTTTTATTTTCTACCTGACTTACGCGCATAAGAGTTGACATTGAGAACAATTTACGATTAATTAGAGGGTGGTCTGCCCTCTTTTCGCTTTGTGCGTTTTAAGTTAGTATGCTTTGACCTAATAGCTTACTCTTTTGCATAACCGCCGCTTATTCATCCAGCTATCATTTACCCAACAGTCCTGAACCCATTAAAAGTCCGTAGCCGACGAACCGTCCTGAACTGATAAATAGGTATTGGAAAATAGGATTACCACCTTATGACTCAAACCTTGCCCAAACTCAGTCATCCTTTAGTGGATGATGCTCAATACAACCTGCTGCGCTCGGTAGGTTATCTCACTGCGGCTGAACGTAGTGATATTATTGATGCCTGTGAGTTCGGTGATATAGCGCATATCAAAGATAAGCGTAAATCAGGGGAGCCTTATATCACGCATCCGATTGCCGTCGCCGAAATATTGGCAGGCTTTCGCTTGGATCGCGATACCATTATTGCGGCAATCCTTCATGATACGGTAGAAGATACCGAGGTTAGCGCTGAAGATATTGAGCAGCGTTACGGTAAAATAGTATCCAGACTGGTCGATGGCGTGACCAAATTAAAATCATCAACCCATAACAAGCAAGAAAACAAAGCCGCCACCTTTCATAAAATATTGACCGCCACCCTTGCCGATCCGCGCGTCTTGATTATTAAACTGGCTGACCGCTTGCACAATATGTCGACGCTCGATGCGGTACGTCCCGAAAAACAGCGAACTACTGCACAAGAAACGTTAGATTTTTATGTACCCTTTGCGCGCTTGATGGGTCTCAATGACATTGCTGATTATATTGAAGTACTGTGCTATCGCAATCTTGATTCTGATATGTATAACAAGCTGTCTGATAAGCTGCTGCAACATGGACTTGGGCGTAATTTTCAAAGAGAAGCCATTCATCGCTATTTAAGTATTGTACTAAACAACCTTGATCTTAATGGCATGGTCAAAGTTTTAGACAATCGCGTGGTTATCTTCCGGCAGTTTTTCCGTAATCGCGGTGAAATCAATGCACTACTGCGCCACTATGCGTTTGAGATTGTGCTTGATAACATCGAAGCTTGTGACAAGCTTGCTTATTATCTGATTAAAAAATACCAGATTGATGACAGTCATATCGCTGATAATATTCGTCGTCCACTGCCCGGAGGCAATCAGTCGTTGACCCTGATTTATGAACGCGACAATGACTTTGTTAAAGTCACCATTTTAACCAAGCAAATGCAAAACGCGGCAAGGCTCGGTGTTATTGGTGCCGAACACGCCTCCGATGTTAGCCAGTCGGTTATTCAAGCGTCACTGCGTAATATGAAAGACTTGGTCGACGAAGACACGTTAGACGCCGATAGCCCTGATTTTTCCGCAGCCGTTTCTACTATTAATGAGCTGATGGATTATTTACACTCGAGTAAAATCATCTGCTACAGCCCGCAAGGCCGCGCTTATGAGCTGCCACAAGGTGCCACAGCGCTAGACTTTGCTTACGCTGTCGGCCCTATGGTTGGCAATGTCGCGGTCGGTGCCAATGTCGATAACAAGCATGCAAAACTCGGTACGGTGCTGAAAAACGGGCAGTTGGTCGAGATTGAAGTCAGCAGCCATTCTGAGCCAAAAGCGGAATGGCTCGGCTTTGTGGTGACCAATAAAGCCCGCGTGGAGATTTTACGTTGGTTCAAAGATTTATCACCTGCCGATAAACAGCATCATGGCAAACAAGCCCTAGACCGTGCGCTAAAAACCTATCAGAAAAGCCTTGATGATTTGACCGAAAGCGATTGGAAAAACCTGACCGAATGGCGCGGTCTAACAGAAAAAAATGCCCTGTTTGAGCAAATTAGCTCGGGCACGCTTCTGCCGCAACTGGTGGTGACGCGCTTGTTTAGCGATGAAGTCAGTGATATGCAGTCGCAAGAAAGCGTTGATGATATGACCCAACCGCAACAATTGATTGTCAACGCGTCAGGCGTTGAGCTTGATTTTGCCAATTGTTGTCATCCGATTTATGGTGACCCTATCGTCGGCCATTTATCACGTCATGGTCTGGTTGTGCATCGCCATAAGTGCTTTTCATTGGACGATATCCGTAAAGACAACCCTTATCAAGTTATCCAACTGCGCTGGCGTAATGATAAAGCCATTAAACAAGGCGACTCATCTGGGGAACATAACAGCAAAATACGCTTCCCTGCTTATCTCAAACTCTCAATCGCCCTAAGCGACGAGCAAATCAGTGAAGTGATTTATCATCTGCGCCAATTAAATATCGGGGTCGAAAAGGTCGACGTGCGTAGCAGCGATACCATTATTCATATCGTCGTTCGTAGCCGTAATCATTTGGCGCAAGGCATTCGCGAGTTACGTTCGCTACTTGGCTTCCCCAATATTATTAGGCTTTATCAATTATAAAAGCCGTTAAAATACATGTTAAAATCTATCCCTTTTAAAGCCATTCAATGTTGAGCATTTATTATCGCCTGAAATTTTTGGCCAATTTTTTAACCAAAAAAAACATCATAAGGAAATCATATGACCCGTCAAACCATTCAAACCGATAAAGCCCCAGCTGCCGTTGGCACCTATTCACAAGCGGTAAAAGTAGGCAATACTGTTTATATCTCCGGTCAACTAGGCTTTGACCCTGATACTATGGAGCTAAAAGAAGGCTTTGAAGCACAAGCCAAGCAAGTATTTGCAAACATCAAAGCCATCTGTGAGGCAGCCGGTGGCAGTTTAAATGATGTGGTCAAATTCAACGTCTCTTTAACCGACTTAAATGACTTTGCCGCGCTAAACGACGTATTTGTCGCTAACTTAAGCGAGCCATATCCTGCCCGCGCTGCCGTACAAGTGGCGGCGCTACCTAAAGGCGGCGTGGTTGAAATTGAATCTATCATGTATATTGAATAAGACGATTATTGAGCGTCACTGAGCATTACTATTTTACGTTAAATGATAATAAGCTTAGCTTCATGCTAAGCTTATTTGTCTGTGCCTGTTTAGATTTGCGTTGTTGTTTCTATCCTCTATTCATTCAATAAAAGACTGCGAAGCCCAGTTATGTTGCTACAAGTTGCCCTGCCCGTACCCCTTTATCGGGTATTTGACTATCGCTTGCCAGCAGATACGCCGACGTTGCCAAACGGCGCTGCCATGGCCACTATGGTGCTACCAGCGATTGGTAGCCGTGTTGAGGTACCTTTTGGTCGTCAAACCTTAATCGGTATTGTCATTGCTCATATTGAGGAAGCGTCTAGCGACGTTCCCATCAACAAGCTCAAACCTATTAATAAATGCTTAGATGCTGAGCCAATTTTAGATGCTAGCATGCTAAAGCTCGCGCATTGGCTGGCGCGTTATTATCACTATCCACTCGGTGACGTGTTAGCGGTGATGTTGCCAAGCCTTGTACGTCAAGGTAAACCGCTGGACTTACTCACTACCCATTGGCGGATTTTACCGCACGTCACTGATGATGATTTTCATAGCAATGCCAAAAAACAAAAGCAGCAGTTTGAGATGCTTAAGCTACACGGTGAGCACGGCGCTAGTGAAGACGTACTATTATTAGAAGGTATGCAGCGACCTTTCTTAAAGGCGCTAGAAGCCAAAGGGCTTATCGAGCGCTATATCGAAGCCAAGTCTGCGCCCGCGCCCGTTACTTTAGCAAAAATGCCGCTTGACCTAAATGAAGAGCAACGGCTTGCCGTTGATGGCATTATTGCTGCTCATGAAAATAAGCAATATACGGGGTTTTT
>NZ_DAINDI010000037.1:16870-22901 GCF_036731945.1 Psychrobacter sp. | reverse complement strand
GCAAGCGATGCAAGCGGTCTTGGAGGCGGGCGAGCAAGTATTGATACTGGTACCAGAGATTGGTTTGACGCCGCAAACACGCGCGCGCTTTGCCAGTCGCTTTGCCGCTCATATAGTCTTATTACATTCGGGTATGAACAATACCCACCGCCTGCAAGGTTGGCAAGATTGCCGTACTGGTCACGCGCAAATTATCATCGGCACGCGCTCAGCGGTGCTGTATCCGTTTGCGAATTTGGGCTTAATTGTCGTCGATGAAGCGCACGATGGCTCTTATAAACAGCAAGACACGCTGCGCTATCATGCCGCTGACGTCGCGCTGTATCGCGGCCTGCAAGCCAATATTCCCGTCGTACTTGGTACTGCGACTCCTTCGCTTGAACATCTAAGACTGGTCGATGATGGCAAGCTTATCGAATACCAACTGCAAACTCGCCCTGGTAACGCCAAAACTGCAAGCATGCAGCTGATTGACGCGCGCCAGCAAAGCACCCATCAACAGACGGCAGACGACGGCGCACGTTACGATACAGGATTGACCGACGCGCTTATCGGCGCGATACGGCAAACGCTAGAAGCGGGCGACCAAGTATTGATATTTTTAAATCGTCGCGGTTATGCGCCAGTTTTGCTATGCGAAGCGTGCGGCTGGCAAGCCGATTGCCCGCGCTGTGATGCGCATTTAACCGTGCATTATAATAGCCGATCGCAATCCAATTCCTATCCAAACAGCTCTTATTTAAAATGCCATCACTGTGATTGGCAAGCCTATATTCCAACGGTTTGCCCTGATTGTGGTAGTCAAAATTTGGACGCCAAAGGTATCGGAACGACGAGGCTAAGCGAAAATTTGCACGCAATTTTTGCCAATCCACAAACCAGCAAAGAGTTGTACCCCATTATCCAAATCGATCGCGATACTACTAGGCGTAAAGACAGCTGGGAGCATATCTATCAGCGTATCAATGAAGGCAAACCTGCCATCTTAGTTGGCACGCAAATGGTCGCCAAAGGGCATCATTTTCCCAATGTTACGCTGGTCTGCTTGCCCAATGCTGATCGTGGCTTTTTATCAGCCGACTTTCGCTCTCCGGAGCATACCGCCCAGCTCATGATTCAAGTAGCAGGCCGTGCTGGTCGCGGGGACAAATCGGGGCGCGTGCTTATTCAAACGCTGCAACCCGATAATGCGCTGTTATTAAAATTGGTAAAAGATGGTTATTTATCAT
Organism: Psychrobacter sp.; assembly: GCF_036731945.1. GTDB lineage: Bacteria > Pseudomonadota > Gammaproteobacteria > Pseudomonadales > Moraxellaceae > Psychrobacter. Next base: position 21,672 of record NZ_DAINDI010000037.1, on the reverse strand, counting down.
TCGCACGTGAGCTATTGCAAGAGCGTAAAATGATGGGCTTGCCGCCGCATAGTTATGCCGCCCTAATACGCTGCGAAGGTAAAACGTTAGCTGCCACCACGCAAGCGCTAAAAGATGCCGTTGGTATTCTTCCAAATGCTCATAATCTTGCTGTTCTCGGCCCTATCGATGCGCCGATGAGCAACAAGAACAGCCACTACCACGCGCAATTACTGCTATTAGGCAAAGACCGACAGCAATTACATCGCGTATTACATCACTGGTGGCAACCTGTACTTGCCTTACCAAGCGCCAAATATCTAAAACTGACCTTAGATATCGACCCTGTCGGCTGGTAAACGTTCAATTTTAGAATACACCGCGCCAGTTTTAATCATCATTCTATACATTAGCGTCAATAAAGAACGCTAGCCAAAATTCGCCTTATATCGTTTACTGCCTAGATACAGCAAGCCTTTAGTAAATGTGCTAAATTCTCTATAACTGTCTGGTTATGGACAGCAAGCCTAACTTTATAAGCAATTAAAGCTTTATAAGCAATCAAAGCTTTATAAACCCTCTATTTCACCTTTTATTATCCCGAGTATTGTTATGAATCAAGAGCGCCCGAAATCTAAACAACATGACCATTCTCATCAGAATGCGGCGATTGATACCCATAAACATGCTCAAAATCATGCAGATAATAGTAATATTCAAGACAGGTATACCAAGGATAATCAACACCATCATGACCACGATGAGCATCTAGAAGAGACGGTTACACCGCGCGATACCAAGGGTTATCAACGCACTTTGCTGTTTAGCTTTATCATCATTACAGGCTATATGTTTGTCGAAGCCATTGGCGGCTGGCTCACGGGTAGTTTGGCACTATTGTCCGATGCTGGTCATATGCTCAGTGACGCGGTAGCGCTTGGCGCGACATTAATGGCCTTTAGGATTGGTGAAAAAGCGGCTACCCATCAAAAAACCTTTGGCTATAAACGCTTTGAGATTTTGGTGGCGACGGTCAATGGTGCGACGCTGGTTGTTATTGCCATCATGATTTTTTATGAGGCGATTAAACGATTTAACTCGCCGCCTGAAATTGCAACCCAAGGGATGCTTATCGTTGCGACCATTGGTATGCTGGTCAATATTGTAGTCGCTTGGCTGATGCATCGCGGCAGTCGCGGCACTGATACGCATGGGCATGCACATAGTCATAACCATGGCGACAATCATGTACAGCAAGATGGACAAGCTGAAGCTAAAGCACCAGTTAATTTAAATATGCAAAGTGCTTATTTGCACGTATTAAGTGACTTAATGGGTTCGGTTGCCGCTATCGTTGCCGCGCTTTTGATGATGAGCTTTGGCTGGGTTTGGGCAGATGCGGCAGCGTCAGTCATTGTCGCCATATTGATTTTATTTAGTGGTTATCGCGTGGTACGTGATTCGGTACATATCTTGATGGAGGGCACACCAGAGGGCATATCGCTTGTGGAGGTCGAAGATAAACTACTTACCCATCCACAAGTCCAAAAAGTCCATGACCTCCATGTTTGGAGTATCACCAGCGGTCTCAACGCCCTATCTTGTCACGTGGTCGTCGATGGTGAAATGAGTATTTATGAATCGAGTATCTTGATTGCCAGTTTAGAACAGAGCCTTCTTGAGCTTGATATTCACCATGCGACCATTCAGGTTGAAAGCTTAGCGCATCCGCAAACCAAGACCCATAGCGATGCCTTAGTTTGCGATATCTCCCAGCAGGCGACTAATAGCAATAGTCATATTGGTCACAACCATTAAGTAGATGACATCAACTATAAGACTTTAAATATTAGCCATTAAAAAGCCAGATATGACATATTAAAACGCTACTCGTGATCTCATGATCAATTAAAACGTCGCCTATCTAGTTGTCAGTTGTGAGCGACGTTTTATCAATTAATTAACTCTTTATAAGGTGCTGGCCATAACGCAGCACAAAACAAACGAACCAAACTGCTGTTATGAGCCAAATACTCAGCCCCAGCCCCAACAGCGTCATGCGAATCCAAAAATCTAGCGCGCCGTCCATAAACTGTGGCAGATAAACCGGTCCCATATTTGACGCCAGTAGCAACCAAAATCCAAATACTAGCGCCAATCCTGCACCGGTAATTTTTAAAATCACCCTACTAAAACTTCTTAAGAAGCTCCGCCGATTATGATGATTTAGGAAATATTTAGAGCCATTATCCATAAAAACAGCGCCTAAGAAAAAGGTTTAATTTTAAATAAGCTTATATCAGGCGGGTTTTTTCATTGTAATAGGATGTTAAAAATCATGGGAAATTTGGCCGCGTCGCCATATTTTTTATCTAAATTCTGTATACTTAAAGCTGAAACGCCTAATTTGCCACTACTGGATTATTTTCTACCATGTCGAGACGCTCAGCTCCTTTCGTTGCTCCAAGCTACATTGATGACCCTATCTCAAGCGAGGGTAAAAAGCATGCCAAAGCATTGCTATCGACGCTGCAAGAAGATATTGCCAGCTTTCGAGATGAGCAGTTTCCGCCTGATATTTTGCGGCAAATTCGTGATATGCCAATTTACGAAGGCAATTTAGCCGAAGTCCAAGCTTATCAGCAGCGTTGGCACAATCTGCTTGAGCGTGCGATGGCATTTTATCCGGCGGCCAATCTGCCACCCGACTATTTGCCTTTGCCCGCCAGCCTTGAGATACCGCAGTTTATTTATCATGTGCAAAGGTTACATCTGACCAAGACGCGCGCCAAAGAATCCAAAAGCTTTGGCTCGGTCGGTGCGCTGACCGATAAATGTGGCGATTACAGCGCCGATGAAATCGCCCGTATGAGCGCCGTATTTGACAACGATGATGAAGCACGTTTGGTGGCGCATCGTGAATTTATTGATCTGCGCGCCTATGTATTTTGCCGTGATACCAAGGGCGAGATGCTAGAGCCTGAGCGCGTACGCTTTTATCGCACGGGGCTTATCGTTCATGCCCTACCCGATTTTAAAATCGTCGACAGTCGTCAGACCCCGCGAAAACGCCGTAACGATGCTTATAGCAATCCGCTGGCAGACAATGGCGTATGGAAGATTTATCGTAAAAAGTAAACCCTGTAAAAGTTTTTACTTATAGCTCTATTTTGTTTTACTGCTCATTTTATCGTTACCGCTAAGGATTCCAGATGCTCGCTGCCGCCGCCGGCTCACCAAACTTGATGTTACAAGCTACAATTTTCTTGGGAGCAGCCCTGCTGTTTGTACCACTCGGCAAGCGCTTCGGTATTGCGACGGTGTTAGGGTATCTGATTACTGGCCTGATATTGGGCCCAAGTGGTTTAGACGTTGCAGGCGACGCCGAGAGCTTATTGCACTTTTCTGAGTTCGGCGTAGTCATGCTGTTGTTTATCATTGGCCTTGAGTTGCAGCCTTCACGATTATGGGCGCTACGGCGTTCGATATTTGTCCTCGGGGGCTTACAAGTCGGTTTGACTGGCACGCTATTGATGTGGCTGTTACACCAGTTTTTTACCTTGCCGCTCGATACTGCTTTTATCGTTGGCTTTGGTTTAGCCTTGTCGTCGACTGCCTTTGTGCTACAAATCTTGACGGAAAAACAGCAGCTTTCTAGTACCCATGGCCGTGAAGCCTTTACCATTTTATTATTCCAAGATATCGCTGTTATCCCTTTGTTAGCCGTTATTCCATTTTTATCAGGGGTGCGCGAGCAAAGCTATGATTTGATTTATTTTGGCAAAGTTTTTGCGGTTTTTGCCGGACTTATCTTTGCTAGCCGCTATATCATTCGACCTTTCTTTAAATTTGTGGCATCTAGCGGTGCTTCAGAACTTTTAACCGCCGTCGCTTTATTTATCGTCATGGGCGTGTCTATTTTAATGGGGCAAATTGGACTATCGATGGCATTGGGTGCATTTTTAACAGGGGTATTGCTGGCGGATTCTGAGTATCGTCATGAGCTAGAAGCCAGTATCGAGCCGTTTAAAGGCTTGCTGTTAGGGCTGTTTTTTATGTCGGTCGGCATGCTCACCGATGTCAAACTCATCTTAGCAAAGCCTATTTTTATTATTGGCTGCGCTATGGCGTTGATGGTGATTAAATTTGCTGTTATTACCGCCATTGCAAAAGTATCGGGTAATCGCTGGCCGACCAGTATTCGTTTGGGTGTTACCCTCGCTCAAGGTGGTGAATTTGCCTTTGTATTATTCAGTGTGGCAAGCGCGCAAAATGTATTGCGTCCTGAGCTTGGCAACACCCTAAACCTTATAGTCACCATCTCTATGGCGCTCACGCCACTGGCATTTTTACTCTTAGAAAAAATCGGTGAACCGCTCTTTGCCAAAAGAAAACCCAGCCGCGAGTACGATACTATTCCTGATGACGAGCATCAGGTAATTATTGCTGGTTTTGGGCGTGTGGGTCAGATTATCGGTCGGGTGCTGCGTATGCACAATATCGAATTTACAGCGATTGAGCGCTCGGCAAATCGCGTCGATTTCGTGCGTAAATTTGGTAACCAGGTCTATTATGGCGATCCAAAAAACCCCGAGATACTTCGCGCCGCCGGTATCAAAAAAGCACGCGTCTTTATTCTCGCTATCGACGATGTTGAGCGCTCTATCACCACCGCTCAATATTTGCGTAAAAACTATCCTGATATGATCGTCTTAGCACGCGCCCGTGACCGCCAGCATTATTACCGTTTGCGTGAAGTCGGCGTCCGACATATTTGGCGTGAGACCTATTTATCGTCTTTAGATATGTCGCGTGAATCATTA
>NZ_DAINDI010000037.1:16296-16860 GCF_036731945.1 Psychrobacter sp. | reverse complement strand
ACTAGGTATTTCAGCAGAAAAAGCGCGCGAGACCGTCCAAACTTTCCGTGATTATGATGATGATTTGATCGAGCGCCAGCAAGCGATCTATGACGACGAAGCCAGTATGATTGAATCGGCACAATCAGCCATAGCGGAGCTTGAGAGCTTATTTGATGAAGATATCGATAAAGCCCGTAAAATGGATTTGACGGACTTTTATGACGCGCTAAAAAGCCAATCCATACCCGCCGATGAAAAAGATAATCTGACCGCTGACTCTAAAAACTAACGGCTATTATAGTTTTATCGTTTATTAATCCTCGCTACAGCCTTTAGGCGCTTGCCTTTTATTTAGCGAGGTTGTACAGCGCCAATTATCGCTATCGGGCAGATGATAAAAAACCAGCGTCTGCTCATTTAAATAACGTAATGGAAATTTGACGTTTTGAATGGTAGCGATAACTGCGCAATCGGTGTTTGTCACGCCAGCAGCTTTGGTATCAACCGCGATATTGACTTGCTGCGTGCCCATATCTAAAGGCAGATTAAGCGGACACTGTCCTGTTTGCCGATAGCTAAGCG
>NZ_DAINDI010000037.1:0-16286 GCF_036731945.1 Psychrobacter sp. | reverse complement strand
ATAGGTATCAAATAACACTTCATTTTCTTTAGGCTTGGCGACAATGGGCAAAAACTGCACCTTTATCACCATTAACGCAAAAGCAAAAAACCCAAATCCTAAGCCCAAGCCAAATAAACTGACCCCGCCTTCTTTTTTTAAATGCGCTTTTTGCGCCGCTTCATCGCGTGGATAATCATTGATAGCATCCGCAATCTCGCGCCGTGCCATGCGATAATAATAAGCATCTGTCCAGCGTGCCACCATAAATGACCAAAACAGCCAAATCAGCGCCGCGATAGCGACCCGTATGCCCATCTGATACGCATCGGCAATAAAAGGCATCGCCACAAACTCAAACGCTACCAATATCAGCGCCACATTCAGCTGGATAAATGACCAACCTGCGACGCTATATACAATCGCATCCATATAGCGCTTGCGATACAACAGCCAAGGAAAGGTGACAAAGAACGCCGCCCAGTGCCATTTAGGCGACAGGTAGCCTTGCTCATCAAACTCCTTAAAGCGCTTAAGATAATACGACTGGCTACGCTGACTGATAAACCATTTATCCAGTTGTTCGCGTTTAGCAGCGCTCAGCTGTTCTTGATAAAACGGTGGCGGCGAATCCGTCTCGATAAATAACATGGTGATAGGCCTTACTGATTATTAAGCATAAATGTTAACGCGCGGATTTATATATCGTTTTTTTATCCAACGATTCTTATTAAGTGGTTATTTTTAAACCCTTATTTTTAAAACATGCTGGCTATATGATAACGCCAAAAGCCCTGCGTAGAAAACCCATATATATGAAACCTATATATACAAACAGCCTATAAAGTTATAAGCGTTATGGCGGGTGCGCTAAAACTGTATTGTGCGTTCACAGTGGTGACGATTTCACTTATAATGAGGCAACTTTATCTACTTAATTAAGCTTTGTTAATCCTATGAGTCAACATCCTAAGCACAATGACATCAATAGTAGTGGTAACGATACGACTGATGCGCCAAACCCTAATACCGCTGATACCATGAACACAGAAATGCAAACCGCTTCTAACATCAATACTGATAGCGTTAATACTGATAACGTGGATGTAGATACTGATGCCAGCAGTCAGACTGAAGAGCCAACGGACAAGCACATTCGTATCGTTAATACCTTTATGAAGCGCCGTACGCACATGAATAAGAATGCCGAGCTGGCATTGACTGCGCCAGAATTTGCGCATTACTTGGTCAATAACAGTTTCGGAGATGGCAATCTTGAGGGCATTAACGATTTACGCGCGTTATTTGCAGATAGCCCGAATGGCAGTGATGCGCCGCTGACTTTAGAGATTGGTTTTGGCCTAGGCGATTCGTTTATCGAGATGGCCGCCGCAGAGCCGACGCGCAATTTTGTTGGTGTTGAAGTCCATGAGCCAGGTATCGGTAAATGCGCCTATATGGCAGGGACGCAAGGTTTAACCAACGTCAAAATCATCAACGGTGATGCCATTCAATTGCTCAAGCAATTACCAGAAAATCATATCGACCGCATTCAGCTTTACTTCCCTGATCCGTGGCAAAAAAAGCGCCACTACAAACGCCGCTTTGTCAGCCCTGAGCGTATGGCGATTGTTACGCGCAGCTTAAAGCAAGGCGGATGGTTCCATACGGCGACCGATTGGGAACATTACGCCTTTTGGATGGTCGAAGTGTTAGATGCTTTTGCTGGACTGACCAATCAAGCAGGCGCTGGTAATTTCACCGACCGTCCTGACTTTCGTCCAATGACTAAGTTTGAGCGCCGCGGTTTAGAGCGCGGACACGGCGTTTGGGATTTGATCTATATCAAGGATTAGGCTTGGTAGCGTAACCCTAGCATTCTTGCACGATAGCGGCTAAGATACTAATAACGTACTTAGCCGTTTTTTTATGCCAATTCATTTTTCCGCTTTTAGCTGAATTTTGCTACTTTTAGCATAGCCCTTGACATATAAGGCTTTGCATGTCGTTTTTAAAATGTTGAGCCATTCAAGGCTGTTATTGAACGCCCTGTAGGCGCAGGCATTATGTGAAACATAGGCGTAACAGAACAATTTTTTTATTAAATTTAAAGTTGCAAAAATAGAAATCATCAATATTTCGCCTGTCTCTAAGATTTTATGTCTGCGCAAACATCGGTAACATAAGGGTTTGCTGAGTTCTCCCCATAAGCTGTGGATAACCCTGTGTATAAGTCGCTACTTGACAAGCATTTCCTTAGATAGCTTAAAGGGTTAGGTAAAATCGTTCATTTTTTGTACAATTTTAAAAACTTTATAAATCAACAACTTACAACATATTTAAAAGATAAATAATATATTTTTAATTTTTTTCAAATTTATTTAAACCTTATGGATGTTTCACAACCTACAAATAAAAATACTTTTTTTATTGTGGACAACTCATAAAACTATTGACAAATCATCCGTTTATCACGTCCAAAACTATATGCAAAGCATGATTATTTCATAATAAAAGCAGGACAATAATAGGCGACATTCACTGTCGTTTAGCCGCTTACTACGCTAAATATTGGGCTTGGTTTTTGTTATAATAGCCTTATCTAAACAATAGCGATATAACACAAGGTAGCGCGACCAGTATCGCAAAGATAAACCTACAGCCATCGTTATAGCAAATGAGTATCGGCATTTATGAACTTTTTTTTGCTTTTCTCATGATTCAATTTTACTGTATAGTAAGGTGATATATTCGATATCACTGTCTTCAACCTAATATAACCCTCTACCCCAAACTTGCCAAACGTGTGGTTTACTGATGATGAAAGTCGTGAGTGATTTCACTGAGCAAGTCGTTATTTAACAAACGCTTTAAACCTATCGTTTTAAAAGCAACGTTTTACATAACTAAACCATTTTATATTTATTATTTTTCACAAGGAGTCCTACATGGACGAAAATAAAGCCAAAGCCCTCAAAGCAGCATTAGGTCAAATTGAAAAGCAATTTGGTAAAAACACCATTATGCACCTTGGTGACGAGTCAGCCACGCTTGACGCCGATGTGGTCTCTACCGGCTCATTGGGTCTAGATATTGCGCTTGGCATTGGTGGTTTGCCAAAAGGTCGTATCATTGAGATTTACGGTCCTGAAAGCTCTGGTAAAACCACCATGACCTTGCAAGCGATTGCCGAATGCCAAAAGCAAGGCGGCGTTTGTGCCTTTATCGATGCCGAGCATGCCCTTGACCCAGTTTACGCCCGTAAACTTGGGGTAAATACGGACGATTTACTCGTGTCACAGCCAGATAATGGCGAGCAAGCACTTGAGATTACCGATATGTTGGTGCGCTCAGGGGCGGTTGATATGATTGTCATCGACTCAGTCGCGGCGCTAACCCCGCGAGCAGAAATCGAAGGGGAAATGGGCGACTCGCACATGGGCTTGCAGGCACGTTTGATGAGCCAAGCGCTGCGTAAAATTACCGGTAATGCCAAACGCTCGAACTGTATGGTGGTCTTTATCAACCAGATTCGTATGAAAATCGGCGTTATGTTTGGTAGTCCTGAAACCACAACCGGTGGTAATGCACTAAAATTCTATGCGTCCGTACGTATGGATATCCGCCGTATCGGGGCGGTGAAAAATGGCGATGATATCATCGGTAACCAAACCCGTGTCAAAGTCATCAAAAACAAAATGGCGCCGCCATTCCGTCAAGCTGAATTTGAAATCACTTATGGTGAAGGTACTAACCATTTAGCAGAAGTGATTGATTTGGGCGTTGAGATTGGCGCAGTTGGCAAAGCAGGCTCTTGGTACAGCTATGGCGATGAAAAAATCGGTCAAGGTAAAGCCAATTCGGTACTGTTTTTAAAAGAAAACCCTGCGATTGCTGAAGAGATCGAAGCGAAAATTCGAGCTGAAAAACTTGGAGTAGTCGACCCTAATAAAGCTCCAGACAAGGAAGAGCCTGAACAAGACTTTGCTCCTGAGCCTGTGCAATAATAGATTTTTTGTAGAATATGATTGTCTATCATGATTGATTATGAAAATTAAAACCTTAGCTGAAATACTCGCTGAGTCGGAAGCCGATTCAGCGAGTGCTACTCCTGCAAAATCCAAAAAGTCTACCAAATCCTCTGAGTCTTTCAAACACACTCAGAGCTCCTATCAAGACAAGCCTAGAAAAACGGCTAAACGTACGACTTATACAAAAAAAGAAGCAACACCTTTACAGGACGATGTTATAACGGATATAGACTCGCTTGTCTCTTCTTCCTCTTATAATAAAAAACCTTCTAAAAACAAAAAGCGCAAAAAAAACTTTCATCCAGCGGCAATTTTTATTCCTGAGGCTAATGACATACCTGCCTATCAGCCACCAGAAGCGCAAAGTATCAAACAGCTACTTGCCGAGGTTAAGCACGAGGTTCATAGTAGCGAAGATAATGAGCATACAGATAGCAATATTGCTAACGGTCATAGTGAATTAAACCATCAAGCTAATAATCAAACAGACAACCTACCTGCAGCGCTTAAAGCCTATTTGCGTACGCCTGAGCAACGCCAAGCGGATATCGACGCCATTAAAGCCGAAAGCCGTTTGCGCTGGTTGGCATTTTATTATTTGTCACGCCGTGAATACGGCAAAGCCGAGCTGAAACAAAAGCTGCTAGACAAAGAGCAAGACCCCGATAAAATCGATGCTCTACTTGATGAGTTTGCAGAAAAAGGCTATCAAAGCGATTATCGTACCACGCTGATGCTGATACGAGAAAATATCCGTAAAGGACGCGGACGCGCTCGTATTAAGCAAGAGTTCTATCATAAAAAGATAGCCATGCCTGGCAATATTGATGAGCTGATCGACATGGCCAATGCCGAATCGGAAGAATTTATTGAATTTATCAATGAGAATACCGATAACTTAGTCGAAGGCGTCGATTGGCTAAAACTTGCGGTCACCGCCCGTACCAAAAAGTATGGCGATAACATCCCAACTGAACAAAAAGACAAAGCACGCCAGCTACGATTTTTGCAATACCGCGGTTTCAATACCGATATCTGCTTTGAGGCGTTAAATTATACGTTAGATACCTTAGATGAGCGCTTCTAACCAATTTGAGCAAACTCATTGATGATTCATAATATTGTCAGTTTATTTACTAATAATAACCAAGCAGTTTCCACCAAATCAAACCTGCGCCTATCCATACCACAAGATTGACCACACTCATGATGGCGCCGATAATCCACCACTCTCCTAGGGTCACATAGCCGGAGTTAAAAATAACCGGCGCCGTACCTGTTGCATAATGGGTCAACGTCATCATGATATTGCCTGCTGCTGCTAAAATAAGCGCATATAACATTGGCGGCGCCCCTAGGCTTAACCCTACTGCATAAAAAGCAGCAAACAAGGCGGTAATATGGGCGGTGGTACTGGCAAAAAAGTAATGAATATACAAATAAACCAACGTCAAAATCGCCACAGCGCCGATCCAGCCGACGCCTGTTACGCCAATCATTGATTCGATATTGCTTGAGAACCAGCCGACCAGACCCAGTTTATTGAGGTAAGACGCCATCATAATCAGGGCCCCAAACCATACGATGGTATCCCATGCTGATTTTTCTTTAAGCACGTCATCCCATGTTAATACGCCTGTCAGTATAAGCGCTGTCAAACCAATAAAAGCAGTGGTTGTCGCATCGACACTTAATTGTTCACCAAAGATTAGTGCTGGAATATTGGCCCACAATATCAGCATTAAAGCGAAGACGCCCAACATGATTTTTTCCTGCGTGCTCACCTGCCCCATCTCGCTTAGATTGTCTTTGGCAAACTGCTTGGCATCGGGGGTGACTTTGACATCGGGCGGATAAATCAGATAAATAACCAACGGCATCAATAGTAAACACAGCATCCCCGGTATAAACATGGCGACCGCCCACGTCGTCCATGACAGCTGAATCTCACTCCCGGTAGCTTTATTGACCAAATCTACCACCAGTGGGTTTGGCGCGGTGGCGGTAATAAACATACCGGATGTAATCGGGTTGGCGTGATAATTCACCATCGCTAAATAACGGCCAATTTTATTTTGCGTGCCCTCTTCTGGCGTTGAATGAAAGCTTTGCGCAATTGACCGCATAATGGGGTGAATAATCCCGCCACCACGAGCGGTATTAGAAGGTGTAATCGGTGCTATCATCAGCTCCGCTGCGCTCAACGAGTAAGCAACGCCTATGGTCTTTTTTCCAAATATCGAGATGAAGTAATAAGCAATACGCCGACCCAAACCCGTTTTTATAAGTCCTCGCGATATCATCACCGCAATACCGATGAGCCAAATCAGTGGGCTTGAATAGCTCGATAGTGCATCAGCGATGGCGTCTTTTGGACTGTCATTAGTCACGCCTGTTAGCGCCACCAACATAACGGCGATAATGGCAATTGCCCCGATGGGCAAGACTTTACCGATGATGGCAACAATGGTGGCGATGAATAAGGCCAGCATATGCCACGCTTCCGGTGTCACCCCTGTCGGTACAGGAATCACAAACCAGATAATCAAACCAATTAAGATGGCAATCGCTGCTTGGATAGGCTTAAATGGCATGGGTCATATCCTTGTAAAATACTTATACCTTTATATCGCTGGCATTTTTTATATGAGACTTTTTAAAGAAACTGGCTTACAACATGCAAAGCTATGAAGTAGCCCTAAATAAATTATACCGTTATCATAAAATATTTAAATCGTCTTGGTGTCCTTAGTCACGGTTCTTAACATATCTATCTTTTTAGCGTTTTTATATTTTTAGCGTTAAATTAATGATAGATAATTTGGCTTCCTTATTAGGTTAGAATGTCAGTCTTTTGAATAAATTAAAAATAGAAAAAAGAGCGCATGTATATGCACTCTTTTTTTAATGACGAAAAGCAAGACTTATAAAGGACAATTATTTTACTTTAATGTGCCTAAACGATTTGATAACTGATTGATAATTTGGTCAATCTCTTCGTTGGCTTCAGGTTCATTTTCCAAATTGCCATTTGGCGTTAATTGGTTCATAACCTCAGGCAGTAGCTCAGCCAGACCTTGGCGGACTTCCATTTCATTTGCGCCGGTATGCGCCGCTACCTGCTGAATCTCACTTTCATCAAATAAACGGGTAATCTCATTGGGATCAAGGTTATCATTGACCTCTTGGTTACTCATCCAAGAACGCGCTTGATTCTCGTAACCCATGCCAGTGATTTTTGATAAAGCGCCACTCAAACCACCATTGCGTTTGATCCAACTGAGTACCATCGGCATCAATGCAGCGATCAGCATACCTTTACCACCAAATCCCGCGCGCGAGGTTCGACCGCCACCCATTTGACCACTTAAGACGCTACCTAAAATATCGCCAAGTCCACCCGCGCCTGCACTCATACCGCCGCGCTGGTTTGCGCCCGTAAGCCCGCCGATGATGTCATCTAAACCAAAACCATTATCTGCTGAGCGGCGCTCATACTGCTGCGGATTGTAAGGTGCGGGTTGATGACCGCCACCAAGTACGCTACCCAATATGTCACCAAGTCCGCCAGTGCGGCGCGGATTAATACGTTGGTTGACCGGATTGCGTTGTCTGTCCTCTGGATCCATGGCACTGCGCGCCACTTGACTGACTAAATTTCCTAATAAGCTCATGATATCGTCCTTTTATTATAAATAATGTATCGTCAAATATCTGATCCTCTTTACTCATCTAAAAATCTATTCGTCACGGATATGGCAAATCCTTAAATAATAAGATAAATAAGAGCTTGACGTTTATCTCCACTATAGCAAAACCCTTACTTAGCCTAGATAGACGTTTTGTTATGGCATGTAGCGGCATGTTAGTGATTGAAAGGAAGAAATGAGAGGTAGGAAAAGATATATAAAGAATTGCACCATATAGATGATGCTACTTGTATTATTTTCTTAACGCGTGGTCTTTATTTACGCCGTTTTGGCAGAAACGCTATTGGCTAAAATAGACAATTTGCGCCATTGCTCGGCGCTGACTTGATCCCGAAATATCGCGACTGCTAAAGGGCGCTGATAAGGCTCTTTGACAATAAATTTAAAACATATCACCCAAGAATAGCTGCTGATTGCGATCAACTCAGCTTGCCACAAGTTATCGCCGCGACTGCTCCGCATCAGTAGTTGCCAATGTTGATAGATGCTCTTATTTAAGGGCGGCTGGCTTAGATGCAGTAAAATCGGTCGCGATAGCGCTAAATAGCTTACGGTAGCGGCACTTACAATCAATATGAGTACATACTGCCACAACGCCAATGACGCAAGCGCTGCCAATATTAGCAGCGCACTGGCCAAAAGCAGATAAAACATCAAACGTATACGGCTCATAGGTTTGATCAGCGCGTCAATACGTAAGGAGCTTAGCAATGTCATCGTTAGCATCCAAGCAGAATTTTATGTATTCAAACTTCTATCTCAAAGGCTGGTACTTTGAAAGAAATTCAACGGTTACGTTTAACTTTTACTATGACGCCATGTTTTAATTTTATTAACCAAATCCCATATCGCTGCATTTTCTGGACGGCTTTGGTTGGTAAAATAATCCAATAAATCTGGATCTTCATGGGTCAGCATTTCTGCGAAAGTCGCCTGTTCACTCGGGTCAGCGGTTAAATACAACTCTTTAATATAGGGGTCAATATAAAAGTCTAATCCGCGGCGTGCTTGATAAATAATGCGGCGTTGCTCAAGGGTGGGTTCTGGTTGCTTGTTTGGCTCTGGTTGATTGCTAATCGTCATAAAAATATTCCCATAGGTTTAAATGGTATTTAACTAAATGGCGTTAAATAAATAGTAAGGTTAATAAATAATAAGAGTCAGCCGTGCTTATAAAAGCATCGTTTATGAAGATAACGTTTATAAAAGGCAATCTAGCAACAGCCAGCTTATAAAAAGCTTTTAATAACCTATCAGCTTTGATTATACGCCGATAATTGCTGCCATAGCGTCACCGCTTGCTGCATCATAGCGACATTATGGGTGCGGATAATACTAGCGCCCTGTTGTAGCGCAAAAATCCCTGCCGCCGTTCCTACTGCATCACGCTCTAACGCTTGAGTATTGGCAAGCGCTTCTACTCCACTTCTGCTTAATACTTCAGCTAAAAAACGCTTACGTGAAATACCAAACATCATTGGCAATCCGAGCGTTTGCAAGCGTTCGAGCTGACTTAATAACGCGCAATGATGCTCATAGTTTTTTGCAAAGCCAAAACCTGGATCGATAATGATTTTTTCGCGCTTAACACCTAGGCTTGTCACCTCAGCGATACGCGCTGTTAGCTCGGTACTGACTTCTTTAATCACATCATCATACTGAGCAAGACTATTCATCGTCGTAGGCTCACCGCGCATGTGCATCAGCATGACAGGAACATCAAGCTTAGCTGCCATCTCTGCTGCGCCTTCACGCTTCAGCGCGCGGACGTCATTCCAAATATCAGCGCCTGCTTCAAATGCTGCCTGCATAATGATAGGATTACTGGTATCAATAGATAACCAAATATCCTTACCTATATCGCCTAGCTGTTGGCGAATCGCTTTGACGACTGGCACGACACGCTGCACTTCTTCTTCGGTAGACACAGCAGCGGCATTGGGGCGCGTAGACTCACCGCCGATATCGATAATGGTTGCGCCCGCGCCTATCATGTCTTTAGCGTGAGTGATGGCGCTATCAATCGCAGTAAACCGTCCGCCATCAGAAAAGGAATCAGGTGTGACGTTTAAGATGCCCATAACATGCGGCTGTGATAAATCTAAATTTTTATCGCGGCTCGTTACTTTATAATTAGGTAAAGGCTGGAATAATGACATAACTTATCCATGATAAATTGTATTTTACAGAATTGTGTTAGCGGGATTTACACAGTTTAAGATTATAAACGTCCATGATAGCAGCAAATCTTATTCTGTCCTAAAACCTTCATCAAATGACGCCCACAAAAAAGCCCTTTATCAAAAAGGGCTTTTTATCGACTATCTATGAGATTGTAATAACAAGAAACTACATCGCTGGTAATGGCGGCGGTGTAGAGTTCGTCGGTTTGATATCAGTTTTCGATAAGTCTACTTCATTAGGCTGATAGACTCTTGGCGGACGAGGCTCTTCACCTGCCAAAATATCCTGCAACTGATCGCGGTCAATGGTTTCCCATTTCATCAGCGCATCTACCATCGCATGCATTTTGTCTTGATTGCCTTCAATCAATTCGCGGGCGATATCATATTGCTCTTCCAGCATACGGCGTACTTCTTCATCAACTTTTTGCTGCGTGGCTTCCGAAATCGTCCGACCACCGCCACCAAAGTAACCCTGTGAGCTATCATCGTCTTCGTAAACCATGATGCCTAGCGCATCTGACATACCATATTTGGTTACCATCGCGCGTGCCATTTTGGTCGCACGTTCAAAATCGTTTGATGCGCCCGTTGACATTTGATTGATAAAGACTTCTTCAGCAATACGGCCACCAAACAATATCGCAATATCGTTAAGCATTTTCGATTTATACATGCTGGTCTGATCATGCTCAGGTAGCTGCCAAGTCACGCCAAGGGCAAAACCACGCGGCATAATCGTCACTTTATGGACAGGATCGGTGCCTGGTAGCAATTCTGCAACTAGCGCATGACCTGCTTCATGATAAGCCGTCGCGCGGCGCTCTTCTTCACGGATGACCATAGATTTACGCTCAGGACCCATATATAGCTTGTCTTTTGCGTCTTCAAAGTCATATCAACGCTACGTTTGTTACGACGCGCGGCAAACAATGCCGCTTCGTTAACAAGATTGGCAAGCTGCGCACCACTGAAGCCCGGTGTACCACGAGCCAATGCATGCGCATCAACACCAATCGTATTCGGCAATTTGCGTAGATGCACTTTAAGGATTTGCTCGCGACCTTTAATATCTGGCAAACCTACTTGTACCTGACGGTCAAAACGACCTGGGCGTAATAGTGCTTTATCAAGGACGTCTGCACGGTTGGTTGCCGCAATGACGATAACGCCTTCGTTACCTTCAAAACCATCCATTTCAACCAATAATTGGTTCAATGTCTGCTCACGCTCATCATTACCGCCGCCCATACCAGAGCCACGATGACGACCGACCGCATCAATCTCATCAATAAAGATGATACATGGCGCGCTTTTCTTTGCTTGCTCAAACATATCACGCACACGTGACGCACCAACACCGACAAACATCTCAACGAAGTCAGAACCTGAAATCGAGAAGAAAGGTACTTTGGCTTCACCAGCAATGGCTCTTGCCAATAGTGTTTTACCCGTACCTGGAGGACCAACCATCAAGATACCACGTGGAATCGTCGCGCCAAGCTTGGTAAATTTATCAGGGTCGCGTAAAAACTCAACAACCTCGACGACTTCTTCTTTGGCTTCTTCACAGCCAGCAACGTCATCAAAGTTCACTTTGATTTGGTCTTCAGTCAGCATTTTGGCTTTTGATTTACCAAAGCTCATTGGACCGCCGCCTTTACCGCCAGCGCCGCCCTGCATATTACGCATAAAGAATAAAAACAGACCAATAATCAATAAAATTGGGAAACTGGCTATCAGCAGTTGCATCAAAACACTTTGACGCTTAGGCGCCGTGCCTTGCACTTCAACTTGGTTTTCGCGTAATAGTGGCATTAGCTGATCATCAGTCACAGCTGGACGAATGGTCTCAAATGATGAACCATTTTTCTTCTCGCCGGTGATTTGCTCGCCATCGATTTCAACACTGGCTACTTGGTTTTCTGACACGGCGGTCACGAACTCCGAGTAGTTAAGATTATCCGGCTCAGATGATTTGTCAAAGCCGCTAAACACCAGCACTAAAACACCGATCACCACCAGCCACAATAAGGTATTTTTTACCATGTCGCTCACTAGTTATTCCCATCCCTTACTTATTGGTGTGTTTACTAAACACGTGACGTCTATATATAAACGTATGGCTCACTATTCAATGCCTAGCTGCAAATTATTATTTTTACTTAGATTTAATGCCTCTAAAAACCCGAGCAAAATAATAAATAAACGAACTAAAATGAATAACTGAGCGGTTAAAGCGTTTACTCTCAGACGACTTTGCTTAAAACATAGGCTTGATACATAGATGTAAAAATATAGATTTAAAACAAAGTTAATATATCATGATATGTGGTGCTAACCTGTATAATTCAAGCAGCAATCACATTTATTCAGTTAACGGATTGTAGCGTTTTTACGCTCATTAACCATAGCCTTTATGGTGACCTTTTATCACACTTTATAGGATGGATGATTCGCGCAACTGATTGACGTTAAAACCTTTTTATTAAATAGTCAAACCAATGACTACTTAATGGCAATCCAAAACATCTCTTTTGAGCGTGGTCGTGAAGCACCCGGTTTAATACTACGAATTTTACTAAAATCTGCCTGCATCTGCTTGCGTAATTCTTGTGTCCCCTCGCCTTGAAACACTTTCATAATAAGCGCGCCACCTTCGGGTAAGGTTGCCAGCGCAAAATCGACCGCCAGCTCGCATAAATACATCATGCGCGGCTGATCGATGGCGCTATTGCCAGCAGTATTAGGGGCCATATCCGATAGCACCACATCGACCTGTCGGTTGCCGACTTCTGCCATGATACGCTCGAACACGTCTGCCTCACGAAAATCACCTTGAATAAAGGTCACATCGGGCAAGGTATCCATCGGCAGTATATCAGAGGCAATCAGGACGCCTTTTTCACCGACCAATTTGCCAGCGACTTGCGACCAACTGCCGGGCGCACTGCCCAAGTCAACGACGGTCATGCCCTTTTTAATCAGATTGGTTTTCTCATTAATCTCCAACAATTTATAAGCAGCGCGGGCACGGTAGCCATCTTTCTGGGCTTTTTTCACATAAGGATCGTCAATGTGCTCTTGCATCCAAGCACTACTACTTTTTGACAATTTTTTATTTTCAATACGCGTGACCAAAATGACTGCTCCTATTGTCTGGTAATATACCTGCTTGCTAATACATCGTTTTTAAAACACGACTGGCGGTTTATAAAGGGGTTATTTATGAGCGTTTAATAACGGTCTACTTTTAAAATAGTCGCTTCTCAATTGAGCGTCTATAAAAACGTTCTTATCAGCATATCATTACGCTAGTACTGAACAACGAAATCTTGTATCTGTCTCATTACCCTTTAACCGCGAAATTCTCTTGGCAAAAACACTGCTTTATAAACCTATAGCGTTTATAATGCACTTATACTTTCAGTTTAACATTTTCATCACGTAAAATCGTGCAAAATCCTGCTGATCTCATGCAAGGTGACCATAGATTATCTATAATGGTCATTATCTGCTCGCAATAGCACCGGCTTTTATTTTTATCAACATCTAGGAATAGTATGCAACTCGATAACGCTACCGTTAAACGCCTAAAAGGCATTGGTCATGACCTAAAACCGATTGTTATGATTGGCAATAAAGGCATTACCCCAAGTATCGCTGAAGAGATTGATCGCGCTTTGACCGATCATGAACTTATCAAAGTAAAATTGCCAGCTGGCAGCAAAGAAGAGCGCGATGTCATCGGCGCTGAGCTTGCCGCAGCGGCTAATGCGACTTTGATACACTCAATTGGCCGTATGGCGCTGTTACTGCGTCAAAACCCAAACGCCAATCCAAAGCTGTCAAACCTTGCGCGTCATGCCCAATAAATAAGCTACCTATTTAATTTTAGCTTATGTTCTATCTTATTGAATAAAAGCCGCGCTGCATTTGCTCGCGGCTTTTATGCTATTTATAGTCAGTTTAAATAAAATAGTAGAAGTATGATAATGCGCTACTGATATTAAACTCTGGATATTATCGACCTATGAGCCAAATTTTTAATTTATGTTTAGCGACTGATACGCTAGCCGCTGATGCCGAGCAGCTAGGTGTCACCATAGCAGACTTAAAAAGCATTCAAGTAGAAGTGGTCGCAACTTTGGTCAATAGAGCTGTCATTGCCCAGCCTACAGAATGGCAATTACAGCTTGATTACTGCATCACGTTACCGCTTGAATCGTTAGCAGCGCAATTAGACTGGCCGACATGGCAAGCTGAGCAAGTAGGTTTTGCAGATTATTTGTGGGAGCAGACTTGCCTTGAATGCTTTTTAGCAGGCGAGTTGATAAACAGCGCCGTTTCGATAAATGAAAATAACAACAAAACAAACCCTTACCTTGAAATAAACGCCAGCCCCGACGGTCGTTATGCGCTTTATCAATTTGCCGACTATCGCAACCCTGCGACATTACCGCCGACGCCCCTTTTACAAGGAGATGGACAAACGCGGGCTTCTATTGATTGGACAGCTACTCCTTTCTCAGTGAGTAACGCCGCTACAAGCCGATTCAATGATAACTCCCTCTTTTAATGATCCATTAATAGCTGACGCTAAAACTTATCATTTCGAGCGTAGCTTTTATTTATCATTAAACCAATTACCCCAAGTACAGACTACCAACGATGAGATTGGCATTGAATACCTCCATCCTTGTGTGATTTTAAGCTTTGATACTAAACTTGGTAAGACGGCATTATATTTCGCGCCCAATCACGCCGCCCCGCCAGATTTTCACGACATGCAGTATTGGCCAGTATTTGATAAACAGGCCGCAATGGTGCAATCCTCTTAAAACGCTAATGCACTCTACCTTTTCCTCTCACGCTTTCTAATTTTATGTTTCTGAATTTAATACATAAAAAAACCAGTAATGCCATCAAGAGCATTACTGGGTTCGGAGAAAACACTAAATTCTAAAATCTATAATCGTTATTTCTTGCTTGCTGATTAGTCAGCCATAGCAAGATAGATACCGCGGTTCGATGCATCGTCAACGTATTTAGAATCACGCCAAGTGGTATAACTGTATACACCGCTATATGGGCTGATGCTACTCTGGCGGAAGTCAGATACCCAATCATTACCATCAAAGATTTGAATATGACCATGCGGATGCTTTGAGCTGCGATCATAAACCACAACATCGCCTACTTGTGGCTGAGTATTATTACTAATCTTAGCAAAGCCAGCTTGGGCTAGCGTACCACGAGAGGCATACTGATAGGCTGACGGATTTGGCGTAAACTCGTAACCTGCTGACTGTAATGCTTTACGGACGTAACGGGCACAGTAACCTGTGCTGCTTGAGCGCGCAACGCGTGACGCATTGGCGGCGGCGATAGCAGGAGCAGAATAACGATCAGGTACTGATTTTGCTTGCTGCTGACGCTGCTCATAAGATAAGCGGCTGGTTAGCGAAGCAAGCTGGTATTCTTTCTGTTTTGCATGCGCACTAAGATTGTCAATCGCTTGACTGATTTCGTCATTGCTAGAAACATAAGCACCGCTATTAGTGCTATAAATATTGCGACTTGAACCGTAGTTCGCAGAAGTAGAGATATTTGTAATGGTATGACTCAAGGTATTATTTGGTTGAAAGGTTGTTTCGACAGCACCACTCGTCTGTGCTATACCCATTCCCAATACTGACAAAATTAATAAAGCTTGTTTCATAAATTTACTACCTATTGTAAATACAGGATTGCTCGCCGTCCGTGACAAAGCATGAATTAATTTAGGGAAGATGACCATGAAATAAACATGATAAAATCCGTAGTACAAAAGCTCGCTGTTTATGATGAATATCGCTGCTGTCACCTAGAAGATGAGTGTTTACGATGTCAAAAAAACAACCTAACCGACTTGCTAAACTGATTGATCATCAAGCTTTTGCAGGTAGCGCGCTACCTCAAACTCTTGCTGACAATATGCGTTTATATCTACAAGCAACGACCGAGGTAAAAGAGCTTTTGGTAGATTGTCTACCTGAGGAAATCCTCAATAACTGCTGGGTCGTGGGCTTAACCGCTGAGCAACTTATACTCAGTGTGGGCTCGATGACCGCTGCCAATCATATTCGCTATTTACAGAACGCCTATTTGCAGGTATTAACAGAGCAGTCGATTACATTTAAACAACTCAAGCAAATTCGCGTCGTCGTAGCCAATATTTCCGCTCATAATAATTATTCTAAATCATCACAAGCGTTATCAGCGTCCTTATCAAAGCCTCGTAAAGCCCATGAAAATCAGGCCCTTAGCCAAAACACAAAGCGGACTATATCACAGGCTGCAGAGCATGTCACCACCGATAAAAATCTTAAAAATGCACTTTT
>NZ_DAINDI010000036.1:21352-29623 GCF_036731945.1 Psychrobacter sp. | reverse complement strand
AGTTGCTAAATTATCAGACAGCCCAGGCAAGACCATGATCAATAATGATACCTATCTTGCCTATTTACGCCAAGTCTTTGAAGTCGATGAGCCAGAGTAGAATTGGCTTAACTTAAATGTCGATGTTCTCTGTGCTATCTTCTTCGGCGAAAGCGGCATCTAATGCTTGCTGCACGGCATTAATACGAGTTTCGCAAACACGATAGGCGGCAATCGACTCTTCCACTGTCGTCATCAGATTATCGATATCGGGCTCATCTTGTTGCTGTAGCTCAGCGGCATTGGTTTTTAGAATATCATAAGCTGCCTTAAAGGTCTTTGGGGCGGCTTTTTTACGTTTGCGAGTAGGGGTTGTCATAAGGTTTCCTAATATTCACATTAGTTTAAGAAAAAAATATAGAAAGAAAAGTAGATAAAAAGTTGTTAAATATTTTAGTTTCAGGAGTCTGCTGCTGGTATAAATTTTCCTTGCTTGCTGTGTGACTTTGTCACTGTTCGAGGCTACGCAAAACTTATCCCAACAGCTCTGTATTTTTATGGCAAATAGACTATAACTAATTGGTCTTCACATCAATAATCTGTGCTTTTGCTTTACCATCTTTTAAGATGATATGTACCGTTTGCTCAGCATAAAGTTGCGTACTGCTGGTCAGTATCTGCTTGTCTTTTGCATCGGTCAGCATGGTGTAGCCTTGCTTAAGCACACGAGAAGGACGATGCAAGAGCACAATATCGCGCAGATATTCGCTATCACGTCGTGCTTGTAGCAACTGCTGCTGGGCACTATGTATAATCGTCTTTTTTTGGTTTTGGCTATAACTTGATGCAATGGTTAATTGCTGATAAGCAGAATTTTGAGTTTGGACTCGCATCTCACTGGTTCGTCTGGCTGCTTGTTTGACTTGGCGCTGGGCACTTTGCTGAATACTCTGCCAGGCATAATCACTATCTTTTTGCAGGGCGGTCAGTTGACCAATCGTTTGCGACTGAATGTGACTCAACTGGCGTGTCGTTTGTTGCTCAGTGATATTCAGTTGACGCTGCGCTGCTTGTTTTATTTGCGCTTGGTATTGCAGGGTTTGCGTGACGAGCTGGGCTAAATGCGCCATGATAGCAGCAATCACTTTTGATGGCGTATCAAAGCTGCTATGCGCCACTTCATCTAAAATCACTTTATCACGCTCATGACCGATACCAACCCAGACAGGGATAGGTTGCTCGGCAACAAGAGCGGCAAGCTCGTAATCATTGAGATATGCCAAATCACCAACGGCGCCGCCGCCACGGATAATGACTAATAAATCTGGCAGGCGCTGATAGGTGTCGTAAAACTGCTGCTGGGCGCTAACGATAGCTTGACGGATTTCACCTGGCGCATGATTGCCTTGAAAAGTAGCATTGTGATAATGGAAATGACAGGCACTTGTACGAGCTAAGCGGTCCGCATCGGCTTGAAAGTCGCCTAATCCAGCGGCTTTTTCAGGGGCAATGACTAAAACATGCTCGATATCAAATGGGACGGGTAGCTGCTGATTCAGGTTTAATAAGCCTTCGCCAGTCAAGCGGTCGACCATCTCCGCATATTGCCGCGCCAAGTCGCCTAAAGTGTAGCTTGGGTCAATATCTTCAATCGTCAGTGAGAAACCGTATTGTGCATGAAAGCCTGCCGATACTTTGAGTAAGACGGTCAAATCACGGTCAAGCGGCATGCCGGTTGCGCGCTCAAACTTTGCTAAGACACGCGCTGCTTTAAAGCGCCAAAGATTACCACGGCAGCTGGCAATAACTTTGCCGTCGTCATCTTTTTCTGCCAGCTCAAAGTAATAATGCCCACCTTTACTTGATAGGTTGCGAATCTCAGCTTTGACCCATACGCGGTGATTAAAGGTCTGTTTGATGACCATATCGACCGCCGATAAGTAATCACTTAGGCGCAAAACCGTATCTTCTAAACTGACTTCCAGACTGTTTTCTTGCTCCGCCAGTTCAGCCTCCAAGGTCGCTAAATCTTTGGCAGGCACTAATACTTTGTCTTTTTTAGAGCTGGTTTGTTTCATATTTGCTAGATTGGGTTTGCGCATAATAGGAGACCAAAGGTAATCGAGGCTGAAAGGCTGGTGGCGTTAGATTAACTCATCAAAGTAAAAGCTGAAGGTATAAAAGACCAGACAGGATAGTTTACCCCAAAAGTGCCGCGACAAAAAGTAAAGCCAATAAGCTGCGATGAATATAATAGCTATCTCGCAAACTTATTGGCTAAGAGCTTTGTTAAATTATCATTTTTTATTGGCAACGAAAATTAATCATATACTCATAATCATCTTTACGTGATAAATCTGGCGTGCCTGTCCCAAAGATTGAACCGATGACCGCGCCTGCTTGTCCGACCATACGGCCCGTTTGCTCATTTAAAATACCATTATATTTTACTTTGTCATCAACGATAATCACTTGTTTTCTTCCACAGGTTTTTTGCGCACTGTCTATCGCATTTTGCTGAGCTTTGACTTTACTCTCAGCGATGCCCGTGGTTTCATAAATAGAGTTAGCGCGCTGAATCACCGGTGAAGAAGGCGTGCTTTGACAGGCACTTAAAGCCAGAGCCGCCGCTAATGTCGCCGTTAAGGTGGCAGTTTTATTAAAAATATTCATAATGGTTTCCTTTTTCCTATAAGTTCAATATATTGCTCGACAACTTGTATGAATCTAACGTATTGCGACAAGGAGTGTCTAGGCGGTTATTGTGTGCAACGTTGCAGGTACACAGCAAATTACTTGAAATATAAACCATATCTAGGATAATTGAGGTATTCACTTTTAACCAATAAGTAAATTTATGCAACTGATTCCTGCTCCTGCTGGCGTGCTCGAAGTCGACGCGTTATGGCAACAAGACAATCCTAAAGATGCGAATACCGATACCGTGGCGCTACTTTGCCATCCCAATCCGTTATTTGAAGGCACAATGAACAATAAAGTGGTTACGACCATGTATCGTTTTGCGCGTGATAACGGCATGCATGTGGTACGTTTTAACTTTCGCGGTGTTGGACAGTCAACCGGCGAGCACGACTACGCAGATGGTGAAGTAGTCGATGCGATGACCGTGCTACAATGGATTGCAGAGCAGACCAACGCTCGTAAGCTATGGCTAGGTGGCTTCTCCTTTGGTGGTTATGTGATAGCGCGTGTCGCTGAGCAAATCATGGTATCGCCGCACATTTGGGGATTGAGTGATTTTGAAATAGCAAACGTTGCTCTTATCGCACCCTCCGTTGAAAAAAACGCCACCGATGATTTGAGCTTACCGATTGAGAAAACCTTTGAAATATATGGTAATGAAGACAATGTGGTTGCGCCTGCTAGCATGCAGGAGTTTGCTGAGCGTCTCGGGCTGCCGGTTAGTATCGTTGATGGCGCTGGGCACTTTTTCCACGGACGTTTATCTGAGCTAAAAGGTTTGTTGGAAGAGCATAGTTTTGGGTCTAAAGATTCGCACTAAAAATAGATTTTGTTAGCCCGTTTAGCTAACAATGCTTTTAGTTTTTTATATTTATTTTGTCTAATGATGAGTCGTATTATGAGTTTATCTCCCTTGCAACGTTATGAGCAAGCCATTAGCACTGATGAGTTTACTCGAGATGAGCAGCAATATCAGGCAATGAGCTATTTAGATGGGTTGTATCATCAGCTCAATGATAGCGTGGCGCAAAAAAAAGGCTTTTTTAGCTTTCTAAAATCAAAACCCGCTGCGCCCAAAGGCTTATATATGTGGGGTGGGGTAGGACGCGGTAAAACATGGATGATGGATATGTTTTACGACTCTTTGACCATTGAGCGTAAGATGCGCCAGCATTTTCACCACTTTATGCAGCGCGTCCATCAAGAGCTAAATAATCTACAAGGTCAAAGCGATCCGCTAGAAAAAGTCGCGGATATCATTTATGCAGAAGCAGTGATTATTTGTTTTGATGAGTTTTTTGTCTCCAATGTCTCAGATGCGATGATTTTAGGTGATTTGTTTACCATGCTGTTTAATCGCGGCGTGACCTTGGTCGCCACATCAAACATTGAGCCAGCAGGGCTTTATAAAGATGGTCTACACCGTGATCGCTTTATGCCAGCTATCGCCGAAGTTGAGCGTCACACCACAGTGATGAATATTGACTCTGGTATTGATTATCGCCTGCGTGTCTTACAGCAAGCGGAGTTATATGAGTCGCCGTTGACCAAAGCCAATCACCACTGGCTTGCCAACCGTTTCGCTAGCTTGTCTAACAATCAAAAAATCAGCAACGCGCCTATTACCATTAATGGTCGCGAAATCAAAATCAATGCCCGTACTGAAGATATTTTATTTTGTGACTTCCGTCATTTGTGTATGGAGCCGCGCTCAGCGTCTGATTTTATCGAGATTGCCAAAGAATTTAGCACGGTGTTAATCAATTCTGTGCCCGCTTTAGATGATGATTTGCGTGATCCGACCCGCCGTTTTATTTATCTGGTTGATGAGTTTTATGATCGCCGCGTCAAACTATTGGTAAGAGCAGAGCAGCCAATTCTCGAGCTCTATCAAGGACAAAAATTGGCCTTTGAGATTGAGCGTACACGTTCACGCCTGCTTGAGATGCAGTCAGAGGACTATTTGCGCATGGATCATCGCATCGAAGGCTCAGAAGCGGCGTAAGGCATATCGCTAATGCATTTGCATAATAATAAATAAGGATAAAACATGAATAGTTCTGAAGATAATATGGATAACGGTAACGAACTGGATAGTAACGAACTGAACAGTAATAGTGAAGAAAATCAAGCCGAAAGCTCGATCGGAGCAAATGCGCAAGTGACCGATGAGCAGCTGATTAATTGGATTAAATCAAGACGTAGTATCGGCAATTTGAGCATTCCGGCACCGACAGAAAGCCAGATTAGAGCAGCTATTAGCTGTGCGGTTACCGCGCCTGATCATAAAAAACTGCGTCCGTGGCGCTTTATCGTCACTCAAGGTAATGCGCGTCATGACTTGGGCCGTGCCTTTTTAGCGGCTGCTGAAGCACAAGCGGCGCAAGAGGGCGAAGAGCTGTCTGAGAAATCACGCAAAAAAACCTACAATATGCCGCTGCGTGCCCCGGTTATTATTACGGTCGTTACCCATATGCAAGTGCATAAAAAAGTGCCACCTTTTGAGCAAATGCTCAGTGCTGGCGCGGCAGTGCAAAACTTAATTTTGGCGTTACAAGCTCAAGGTTTTAGCACAGTTTGGCGTACGGGTTTATTGGCTAATGAGCCTGCCGTCAAAGCTTATTTTGGCGTTGGGGCAGATGATTATGTCACGGCTTTTGTTTATACTGGTAGCAGTCTGTGCGATATGCCTACGCGCAAGCCGATTGATATTGAGCCGTTACTACGTTTTGAGTCATAGCGTCCAGACAGGTCTATGATTACGGCGATGTTTCAAAAAAGTAAGCGTTGCTATAACGTGATACAGCAAAGCAAAACAATGACCAAACTGGTCACGTTATTTCAATAAAATAACGGTTCTATATCAATAATTGTTGAAACATACCCTCAATCTCACTGTATACTCAGCACAAATTCTAATCATAATTAAGTCAGTCAATACGGATAAAATAATATGACCAGCGCTAATGATAAAAAGACAGATGCAAATATAGAGGACAGTCAAACAGACAATCAAGGTGCTGAAAAACAAAACAGTTTGCTATCCGGTATCATTGAGCGTGCCACCAAATCTGGGCTAGGGCGTAAGAAGTTAAATCCTAGCGCGGTTGAATCTGCGGTGGCAAAAAACATGGCAGAAATCCATAACAATCCAACCAAGCTGCGTCTGGCATTTTTAGGAGGCGGTAGTTTTGGTACGGCGATGGCAAACTTAGCCGCGCGCAATGGCTGTGATACCACGCTGTGGGTACGCAATAAGCGGACGGTCAAAGCCATGGCAAAGACGCAGACCAATAAAAAATACCTACCGGGGTATAAGCTTGATGATCGCCTCAAATACAGTCATGATTTACAAGCGGCGGTCAAAGATACCGATATTATTTTTATCGCTGTCCCAGGCCTCGCGTTTCGCGAAACCCTTAAAAGCATCGCGCCCTTTATTAGTGGGCAATCTATTGTCTCTTTAACCAAGGGTATGGAAAAAGATACCTTTGCTTTGATGAGTGATATTATTAAAGATGAGCTGCCGGAAGTAAATTTTGGCGTAATGTCAGGGCCAAATCTCGCCATTGAGATCATGAAAAATATGCCGTCTGCTACGGTCATTGCCAGTGACTCTGAGCCATTACGCCATGCGGTACAAGCAGCGCTGCATAGTGCTTTCTTTAGAGTGTTTGCCAGTGATGATGTTCGCGGTGTTGAGCTTGGTGGTGCGCTAAAAAATATTTATGCCATTGCCATGGGTATGGCGGCGGCTTATGAAGTGGGCGAAAATACCAAAGCCATGATATTGACCCGTGGTTTAGCAGAAATGAGCCGTTTCGGCGTCCATGCTGGTGCCAATCCGCTGACCTTTTTAGGTCTGTCGGGCGTCGGTGATTTATACGCGACTTGTAGCTCAGAGCTGAGCCGCAACTATCGTATTGGTAATATGCTTGGTCGCGGTATGACCATTGATGCGGCGGTCAAAAAATTGGGACAAACCGCTGAAGGTGTCAACACCATTCAGCAGGTACATGAAAAAGCCACCAAAGAAGGCATTTATATGCCGATTACCCATGCGCTTCATGCAGTCATTTATGAGGATAAAGCGGCACTTGGCGTTGCTTTACATCTCATGGAAGCAGGATTCCGTAGTGATGTTGAGTTTGTCATGGAGCATGACCATAGCAATGCTGCCCTAACCGCACAAATGCAAACGGCAAGCAAGGCTAAAGATAAAAAAGATGATGATAATAAGTAAAGTACTTAGCAAAACGTCGCTTCAGCATAATAATTAAATAGCATTAGTATCGAAAGAGTCAGGTAAACGTAACAAACTAGGTGGTTAAGATTATGAAAATTATCTTAGTACGTCATGGTCAAGCAGAAGATGAGACGCGCCCAGACAGTGCGCGGCAGTTGACGGATTTTGGCCAGCAGCAAGCGGCGCAAACGGCAGAGTATATTACCACTCATTATCAACCTGATTGTTTTGTTGTGAGCCCTTATAAGCGGGCGCAGCAGACGCTGGCGGCATTACAGTTATGCGCTCCTAACGTGCCCTCACAAATACAGGAGAATATCACGCCGTCCGACGATGCCCATCAGGCGCTCATCGACATTGGTAATGTTGAAGCGGAGTGTCTGGTGGTTGTCTGTCACATGTCTATCGTTGCTCATATCGCAGGGCTGCTGACGGGTGATTACCCTGAATCGTTTGCTTTAGCAGAAGCGCGCGTGTTTGAGATGGATTTTGTCATGTTGGGTATGGCAACTGAGATTGATCGTTTTGTCCCAGAACAACCTTATTAGTCTCAATAATACACACGCTCATAAAACATTTAAATGCTTGCTAGACCATAGCTTTAATAAATGACAGCTTTAATCAGCAATGACTCTAAACAACAGCTTTGATAATTAAGGACACATTTGGTGTTACATGTTTGGTTAAGAGCGCAGCACAGTCCTCTAGCGGTCTGGCACGAAGACATAAAACAATGGCAATTGGTCGACGGCTGGCAACAGCTGCATGATATCTATGGTAGCTATAAAACCAATAGTCAAAAATCGGTTTGTCTGTATTTCCCATCAAGCCATGTCTTACAAGTAGAGTCTGAGCTAAATACGGCTCAGCTCAAACAATTAGGCTTAAGCGGTAAGCAGTATTTATTTGAAGAAACTTCTCTGACGCCGGTTGAACAATTAGCCATTTGCCAAGTGACTGAGAAGAGCAGTCATCATCTCTATGCTTTGGCTCAAAGCGATATCGAAGCATGGCAGCAAAGCGCTAAGCTTGTTGGCATGAACATCGTAGCGTTATTGCCTGATTTTTTATTACTGCCAACGCCAGAAGAGGGCGCAGGGCAGCAAATTGTATTGTACCAAGATCAGCAAACCATGCTACTACGCCAATCCTTACATCTAGGCATGGCAGTCAGTTACTTGCCTTTAATCTTTGAGCGTTTTCCGCATTTAAGCGAAGTGCTGCTATTACCAGCTATTGATGACGCCTTTGTAGATTCGAGCCACGCGACTGATAGGGTTAATGAGCCTGCGTTCGATGATATCAATTTAACCAAGCATGAAACTACTGCCAAAGCATCTACT
>NZ_DAINDI010000036.1:17938-21167 GCF_036731945.1 Psychrobacter sp. | reverse complement strand
CGGGGGGCGCTGATGGTGGCGCTTTCAGCACTGATATTACAGATGGCGACCGATGGGGTGCAATTCTACCAGTATCAGGCGGCGACAGCGGCGACCAAAACCGAGATTGCCGCTCAGTATCAGTCTTGGTTTCCTAGTGAGCCGCTTAGTACGCGCACGAAATTGCAAGTGCAGTTGCAACCAAAACTGCGTAGTGACAGCCAAGCGCCTAACGCTCACATAGCCGTATTATCACGTATATCACCGCTGATTAAACAATCGTCATTACGCGCGCAGGCGTTAGTCATGCAACCAACTGCGCTCAGCTTTACACTGATTGCACCAGACCGCGGCAGTCTTGATCAATTTACCAATACACTTGTCGCACAAGGCTTAAATGCTAAGTTGGAACAAGTCAATGGCAATGAGCAAGGGCAGTTTAGTGGTCAAGTGACCGTTGATGTGGTAGAAAACAATAGTAGCGTTAGCAATAAAGGGTAACCATGAAAAGATTACAACGCCTCGCCAAACGCAGCACTATGGTGGCTGACCCTAAAAGCAGCGCGTTATCAACGCGCATGAGTAGCTATCAAAATATTTTAATGACACGTTGGCAGGCATTGTCTGCGCGTGACCAATTAGCCTTACTGCTATTGTCGGCGTTTTTGCTGTTATTTGTCGGTGGCTATGGCGGCTATAGCGTCCATCAAGCAGCAAAAGCGAGCAAAAATGAGTATCAAGAGCAGGTCGCTGACTATTTTTGGTTGCGTGCCCAATCTGGTAATATTGATAGCAATGCGTTAAATGGTACTAATTCAGCGGATGGCGCTGAAGCGATGCCGCCGGCTAGCCGTATCAGTGCGCTGTTAAATAATTCAGGGATTGCTGATGCGCAGGTCATTGCAGCAGGCGATGCGGTGCAGCTGAGCTTTACCCATCCAAGCCAAGCGGTGGTGAGCGGGGCGCTGGGTAATCTTGAACAGCAAGGTTGGCAATTTAACCAACTGTCGATGCAGCAAGACTTGGTGACTAAAGCCATTCAAGTGCAGGCAACCGTCAGTTCTTAATATCTTTAGTCAATCAAGTAAGAAAAATATTTAACCACGTTAACGCTTTAAAAATTACCACATTGAAAACCTGACAATTTGCCACAATAAAAATAACTACAGACCACAGAACATAACGAGTGACAGCATGATAAATAATTCTAATAATATGATGAGTGATGATAAACGCCGCTCTTTGACGACATATAACCACATCACCTATTTGCTCTATGTGCTCAGCTATTTTACCGCTGGGCTATTGTGGATTGTGCCTATCTTTATGAACTATGCCAAACGCCGTGATGCTGACGGTACTTGGCTCGCTACCCATTTTGATTGGCAAATTAAGACATTTTGGTACAGTATTGTTCTGTTCGCCATTGGGGTGCTTATCGTCACCTTTGCCTTAGGCGGTTTTGGCGTCAGTATGTTCGCTGAAACCAACAACATTGCCATCGGCTCAGTATTAATGGCCATTTTAGGTTTTATGGTGATGGGCTTTACTTTTATTTGGCATCTGTACCGTATTGTGCGTGGTTGGATTGCGCTCGCCGATGGCCGCCCAGTGCCTTAATCTGCAAATATGAGTAGCAATAAGCAGTAAATGCCGATAAAAACGCTGTCTGATAGGGGTTTCTTTACTAGGTTTAGTCAGTCAATTAACAGTATTAACGCTTATTTATTGGCAGGGTATGGCGTAATTTTCCTGATGAAACTTTGGTCTTATTTCAGTTAAGCTGATATAATCGCAGCGCTTGACCTCATCGGTTTTTCTCATTCATTATTTCTTTTCAAGCAGGGTCTGTCATTACTATGTCTTACGCCTTACTTCGCCCTTTTTTGTTTAATATGGACCCCGAGCACGCGCATGAGATGACCTTATCTTTATTAGATAAAGCTCATAAAGCGCGTGTGTTGGGCTTAGTATATGGTCAGTCAATGCAACCAACCGATTGTATGGGCTTGCAGTTTGCCAATCCTGTTGGGCTTGCCGCCGGTTTGGATAAAAACGGCGATTATATCGATGCATTAGCAGAGTTGGGTTTTGGTTTTATCGAAGTAGGTACGGTCACCCCAAAGCCGCAAGTTGGCAATGACCGCCCGAGACTATTTAGAATCAAGCAAGCCGATGCCATTATTAACCGCATGGGTTTTAATAACGAAGGCGTTGACTACCTGATTGAAAACGTCAAGCGCTGTAAATACCAAGGCAATATAGGTATCAATATCGGTAAAAATGCTGCGACTCCGGTTGAAAATGCGGCTGATGATTATGTCTATTGCTTAGAGCGTGTCTATCCGCATGCGTCTTATATTACGGTCAATATCTCCTCGCCGAATACCAAAAATTTGCGCGACCTACAAAGCGGTGAAGCGTTAACCCAATTATTAGATACCATTAAAAATCGCCACAATCAGCTGGCAACCGAGTATGGTTTTTATGTGCCTTTGGTCCTAAAAGTCGCTCCCGATTTAGACCCCTTACAAGTCGATTATATCTCTCAGCAGTTGCTGGACTTTGAAATTGATGGTTTAATTGCCACCAATACCACGTTGAGCCGCGTGGGCGTTGAAGACTTGCCCGATGGTGAGCAAGCAGGCGGCTTATCCGGTCGTCCGGTCAGCCACATTAGTACGCAAATTCTACAACAATTCTCCGATCAGTTGGGTGGTAAGGTCACGTTGATTGGCGTTGGCGGTATCGATAGCGGTGACAAAGCGGTCAAAAAAATCGAAGCAGGTGCAGATTTGGTGCAGCTTTATTCCGGGCTTATCTATAAAGGGCCTGGACTGGTACAGTCTTGCATTCAATCTATCGGCGGCTATTACGATGCGATGGAAGGTTAAGACTTTTAACGACTTTCACAATGGTAAGCTTTTTAACTTTACTGAAGTACACCATATAAGATGCAAATGAGGCGATAAACATGAGTGGTTTAGACATTGTGATTGCTGTGGTTGTCCTGATTGGCTTATGGCGGGGTTTTCAGGTAGGTCTAATTAAGACAGCTGTCGGTTTGGTCGGTTGGTTTGTCGCACTTATTGCTGCCACGCGTTTGGCAGGTTCGGTCGCGCCGCAATTATCAAGTATGGTAGAGAATCCTGTCTTGCAAATGGCGCTGGCGTTTTTAGTGATTGTAATTGCTATCTTAGCCATTATGCATCTGGTTGCGTTTGTGTTTTCTGGGGTACTTAAAACCTTA
>NZ_DAINDI010000036.1:17573-17928 GCF_036731945.1 Psychrobacter sp. | reverse complement strand
GATAAAATGGCGGGCGGGGTACTTGGTGCGGCAAAAAACGTGCTTATGGTCTTGGTGGTGCTTAGCGTCAGCGCGCCATTATTGGTGCAAATGCCGCAGTGGGAAACCTCGGTACTCGCTCCTGAATTGCTGCCTTATGCGCCCATGGGTAAAGAGCTGGTCTCAGATATGTTTGGGATGGCATGGGATCAGGTCAATCAGTCTTAAATTTTATAGATTCAAAGGCATGCTAAGCACTTAAAAAAAGCTATTCAAGCGCCTTTAATATTCGTAAAATACACCTCTATTTATCATCATTAACTTGTCTTATGGATAATCAACCTTATCTATTGTCCGTAAGACGTTATTCTTAGCA
>NZ_DAINDI010000036.1:15372-17563 GCF_036731945.1 Psychrobacter sp. | reverse complement strand
GATAGGCAAACATTTAAGACAACCTTATCAGCCGTTATTGTGTTATCAATGTGTGGTACAAAATAGGATACAACTATGTGTGGAGTCGTTGGGGTCGCAGCTCATGAGCCGGTCAACCAAATTCTTTATGATGCCTTAACCATGTTGCAGCATCGCGGGCAAGATGCGGCAGGTATTGTGACTTTACAGGATGGGCGTCTTTATTTACGTAAAGAAAATGGCATGGTACGTGACGTGTTTATGAACCGTCATATGCTAAAACTGGTAGGTAAGTTTGGTATCGGTCACGTCCGTTACCCGACCGCTGGTACCTCAAGTAGCGCCGAAGCACAGCCTTTTTACGTCAACTCGCCTTATGGTATTACCCTTGCGCACAATGGTAACCTAATGCTGAAGGTTTGGCAAAATCTTTGTATCAAGAAGATCGCCGTCATTTAAACACCGACTCAGACTCTGAGGTGTTGCTAAACGTGCTTGCGCATGAAATGCAAAATATCAATAAAACCCACCCGACGCCTACGGATATCTTTGCAGCAGTAACAGCGGTTTATAGCCGTATTGAAGGCGCTTATGGCGTGGTTGCTATGATTACAGGTCATGGGTTG
This sequence comes from Psychrobacter sp., assembly GCF_036731945.1. Taxonomy (GTDB): domain Bacteria; phylum Pseudomonadota; class Gammaproteobacteria; order Pseudomonadales; family Moraxellaceae; genus Psychrobacter. Next base: position 16,958 of record NZ_DAINDI010000036.1, on the reverse strand, counting down.
CTAGCATTCCGTGATCCAAACGGTATCCGTCCGCTAATTTTTGGTAAGCGTATGGCAGCCAACGGCGGCACAGAATATATGGTCGCCTCAGAGTCAGTCGCCTTGACAGGTTCAGGCTTTAGCATTGTCCGTGATGTCAAACCGGGCGAAGCGATATTTATTGATTTGGACCATAAACTGCATACGCATCAGTGCGTTGAGCAAAAAGAGTACACGCCTTGTATCTTTGAATATGTGTATTTTGCCCGTCCAGATTCCATTATGGATAATATCTCGGTTTATAAATCACGCCTACGTATGGGTGAAAAACTGGCCGATAAAATCCTTGCTGAATGGGGTGAAGACCACGATATCGATGTGGTTATTCCTATTCCTGATACTTCGCGTACCTCAGCGATGGAGCTGGCGCTAAAGATGAACGTCAAATACCGTGAAGGGTTTATGAAAAACCGCTATATCGGTCGTACCTTTATCATGCCAGGTCAGCAGCAACGTAAAAAATCAGTGCGTCAAAAGTTAAGCGCCGTACCGCTTGAGTTTAAAGGTAAAAACGTCCTTTTGGTCGATGATTCAATCGTTCGCGGCACGACGTGTCATGAAATTATCCAAATGGCGCGTGATGCCGGTGCTCGTAAGGTGTTTTTTGCCAGTGCTGCGCCGCCGGTTAAATATCCAAACGTTTACGGTATCGATATGCCAGTGCGTAGCGAGCTAATTGCTTCAGGTCATAGCGTTGAAGAGGTACGTGAGATTATCGGTGCCGACCGCTTGATTTTCCAAGATTTGGACGATTTGATTGAAGCGGTTAAAGACACCAAGCATAGCAAGGTTGAAGGCTTCGATTGTGCGGTGTTTAATGGCTGCTATATTACTGGGCAAATCAACGAAGCGTATCTTGATCATCTACAAGAGCAACGTAACGACACCGCCAAAACAGGCAAAAAAGGCGTGCAAATCGTTGCTGATACCCCAGTCGATATGATGGGCGTAGAAGAGCTATAAGCGAATAAACAGCTTAAAATAATGACAAAATAAAAAGGCTGGATTCATAAGGATTCCAGCATTTTTTATGGGCACAAATAAACGTAGTCAGTATGAAATAAAATGATGAATAAACAGCCATAGGCGGCTGGTATAAATTTTCCTTGCTTGCTGTTATCACAGAGGTTACGAAAAATTCATCCCAGCCGCGCTGTATCTTTTTAAAGTCACTATACTCTATACACTAAACTTTTAATCAGCCTAAGAAATGGGGAAATAACCACAAAAAACCATTAATTGCCGCGATACCGACGATCATGCTGACCAGTAACTGACGACTAATATGATAAACGACTAATACTGATAATAACGCGCCAACTTGCGCCATGAACAAATGCACTTCGGCATTATTTAAGCCAGCTTGGAATCCAGTATCACCTGACAAACCTTGATAAGAAAGGCTGGTTAAAATAAGTAATACCATCACAGATAGCGGCAGACTTTCATTTAAGCGATGTAGCCACGGCGTATCTAGCAGCTTTTTAGGTATTAAAGCGGGTAGAGCGCGGGTAATAAAGGTCACGGCTGCCATCGCCAGCGTGGCA
>NZ_DAINDI010000036.1:14805-15362 GCF_036731945.1 Psychrobacter sp. | reverse complement strand
CCTCCTTGCACACTGCGCTGCAACCAAAAACCACGCGCTAAAATCAGCAGCATACAAATCGTGATCGCGACGAGTAACAACCAATTACTGGTAAATAATGAAGCAATCATCAAAGCAATCACCGCAATGCCAATCGGGAAATAGCGTTTGATACTTTGAAACTGCTCATAAGCTAAAATCGCAAACAGACACACCAAAGCAAAATCTAAATGCGGTACCAAGTCACTGAGTGCACTGCCAATCATCACACCAATCGCACCAGCTAATACCCACCAACTTTGGTTAAACAAACTGATCGGCAGTATGAGTGATTGGCGCGACTCGTTTGGCAAACTGGTCATTACCGAAAACGTTTCATCGGTGAGGGCAAATAAACAGTAGGTTTTCGCTATTTTATTTTTTGGCAAATATTGCAATAATGGCATGCCATAAAAGACGTGACGCAAGTTAATGGCGGCAATGTTGGTAGCGATATTGCCAATCGGTAGACCAGCACTCAGCATCGGTAGACACGCGTATTGCGCCGCGCCTGCATATAACACCACGCTTAGCATAAT
>NZ_DAINDI010000036.1:8337-14789 GCF_036731945.1 Psychrobacter sp. | reverse complement strand
CCCCGCCGGCAGATAACCCATGGCCACTGGCAAGCTTTTTTTAAAGCCTTCCGCCCAATGGTAATGATAGGCTTTATTTTGGTTTATCTCATTTGATTGGGTAGTCACGTGATATCCTAATTTTTCTTAATTTCTAATTTTTCTTACTTTGATGTGTCGTTTACTATCTTTTTTCTTCTTTTTAAAACGCCTCATGTTAGCTAATTACTTTAATGGTCAAGCTTCAGGCTGCAATTTTTCATAGCTGCCTGTTTGATGGGCACGGTATAAAAACCCACCAAGAATTATCAATCTTAATAATAATAAGCACCAAACGCTAAGCCAAATACCGGTCATATCCCATTGTTGGTAGAGCAGCCAACTTAAAGGAAAAAAGATAACCGCCAATATCAGCGCGGCATTACGAATGATACTACCAGCCGTTAAACCAAAAAATATCCCATCGAGCCAATAAGCGCCAACGCCAACGAGTGGCAGTAGTACCGCATAAAGATGATAGTCATAAGCCAGCGCAAAGACGGGTTCGATATTGGTCATAAATTGCAGATAAGTTGGCATCGCAAGCCACCAAACCGCGCTTAGCATCATGGCAAGGCCGTAACTGACCACGCCTGTGCGTTTGACAATAATACGAAAGCGCGGCCAATCGCGTCGTCCAGCTGCTTGTCCGCTTAAGGTCTCTGCCGATACCGCCACGCCGTCAAGGGCAAAGGCTGAAATACTTAACACCTGCAGTAAAATAGCATTGGCGGCCAAAATGACATCGCCGCTTTGGGCAGACAGTCGGGTAATCCAAGCAAAGCTTAGGGTTAAAATCAGCGTACGGATAAAAATATCTTTATTTAATGAAAATAGCCTAAGCATCTTATCTTTAGTAAAGTGATCTTTATTAGCAGCAAATAACGCGCGCCAAGAGATTTGTAGATGTCGACGGCTGAGCCACAATGCTAAGACCACCCCAAGCCAAAAAGCAATGGTCGTCCCTAATGCCACCCCAACCAAACCCATCTGCAGCACATAAACAAAAAATAAGGTCAGAATAATATTAAGCATGGCGATAAAGCCTTGCTGATAAAGCATATAGCGGGTTTTGCCTTGACCGGCAAACCAGCCGATAAAGGCAAAGTTCATCAGCTCTGCGATAACGCCCCAAAAACGGACATCCAAATAAATCTTGGCTGCACGACCGCTATCAGGATTGGCAGAAAGCGCCTGCAAGCCAAAATCAATGAGCCAAGGTTTTGCAATAAGTAACACTGCACCAATCATAAACGCAAGTAACAAAGCTCGTTGCAAAATCGATAAGAGCGGTGATGGCGTTTGTTTAGGGGCATCTTTATGAGCCAGCTGACCGAGTGCTTGTGCGGAAAGACCAGATGAGGCGTATTGCAAAAAATTAAAGCTGACTAATATCAAAGACAGCAGCTGAATAGCCAAACCCATGCCAGCAAGCTTGGCAGTGTCATTCATATTACCGACAATCGCCGTATCAATGATGCTTTGTAGCGGCATCGCAAGGTTAGCCAATAATACGGGTAAGGCAATCGCGATGATACGCGCATAGCGAGTATCAATAGGTGGCATAGCACTCGGCGGCAGGGTAGATGACATAGCTTAGTCGCTTATATAACCATATAATAAGGCGGAAAAGTTTAGTGATGACTTGTTGAATAACATTAAAAGATGAATAAAAATAGTATAAAGACAAAAGCACCTAGAGTTTAGGTGCTTTTATCGTGATAACGTTTGTGGGCTGAATAACTAAAAGTCTAGTTATTGGCTTCTATACAAGCGTTAGTCTTGCTCATACATTTTTGGATCATTAAACGTGACGATTTCTTCTTCAAACTCAGGTTTTACTTTCACAATAAAGTCATCACGTGATAAGCCCATTCTTAAAGGAATAGAGCTTGCGATATAAGTTGAAGAATAAGTACCCGCAAGTAAACCAATAAACAGCGCCACTGAGAACCAGTATAGACCATCACCGCCTAAGAATAACATCGCAAGGACAACTAACAGTACCGTTGAGATGGTCATAATCGTACGGCGCAGCGTCTCTGTTAATGACAAATCAATCGTTTGACGCGGCGTGATACCACGCACGCGGCGGAAGTTTTCGCGGATACGGTCATAAACGACGATCGTATCGTTCAGCGAGTAACCAATCAGCGCCAGTACAGCAGCTAGAACAGTTAAATCAAACGGAAAACCAAATAAGGCAAAGACCCCGATGGTCACCACCGCATCATGGAATAGCGACAGTACTGCGCCAAGCGCTAGCTTAAACTGGAAACGTAGGGCAACATAGCCAAGCATACAAGCCAATGCTAATGCCAATGCCATAACCGAGTTTAAGTAGATTTCGTTACCGACTTGGCTACCGATAATATTAACGTTACTGATTTCAACGTTATTATTAGGCAGTGCCAATGCTTTACTCAGGCTGGCGTTCAGTCCATCGACGTTATCTGATTGAGGCGGCAAGCGTACTAAAAGCTCTTGGCGCGTACCTAGATACTGTACGACCGCATCGTCAAAGCCATTATCAGCTAGGGCGTTTACCACGTCGACTTGCTCAACAGGCTGCTCATAACGCACATCTGCTGACACCCCGCCGGTGAAATCAAGACCTAGGTTTAGACCATTGACCGCAATCGCGATAATACTACCAATGACCAAAAGCAGCGATAGGATTGCCATCGGCTTTTCTATCTTCATAAAGGGGATAATACGTTGATCCCCAATCGCTTTGATACCACCTTCTGCATAAGCAGCAGCGTCTTCAGCAGAGTCGCCTAACATCAAATTAGGATCAACCGCTGCTGTGTTACCAGATGCTTGGGTCGCCAAGGCTTGATTTTCTTTCCCACCGCGGCGGGTTTTTGAACCGGTCGATTTAGAGGTTCTAGGATTATTAGCTTGCGTATTACTGCCTTTGCCATCACGGCGCGGTTTTTTACGGCGACGCGTACCAGTAGTATTTGCTTCACCGTTTGAGCCATTTCGATCTGGGTTATTTTCTTGTTCTAGCGGATTGTTATTATCGATAGCCATAGTTTTCTCCTAACCGATGCTCAGACGTTTGATAGATTTGCGCTTGCCGTAAGCGATTTGTATCAGCGCACGCGTCACCAAAATGGCGGTAAATAGCGAGCTGACAATACCAATCGCGAGGGTAATCGCAAAGCCCTTAATCGGACCCGTACCTATCGCAAATAAAATAAAGGCGACCAGTAAGGTTGTGATATTGGCATCGAAAATACTACTAAAAGCACGGTCAAAACCTGCGACGATGGCGGATTTTGGCCGGACGCCATTTGCCAGCTCCTCACGTATCCGCTCAAAGATCAGGACGTTGGCATCGACCGCCATACCGATGGTCAAGACAATACCAGCAATACCCGGTAGGGTGAGTGATGAGCCTAAGATTGACATAATAGCAATGATAATAATGACGTTAATTGCTAGGGCCACGTTGGCAATGACGCCAAATAAGCGATAGAAAACAATCATAAAGGCGAAAACTAATAAATAACCAACTTGGGTAGAGAACAAGCCTTTTTCAATGTTTTCTTGACCGAGTGATGGACCAATCGTACGCTCTTCCACGAAATACATCGGAGCTGCTAGCGCCCCTGAACGTAGCAAGAGAGCAAGCTCAGCCGCTTCAGCACTGCTATCAAGTCCAGTAATACGGAATGATGAGCCCAGTACCGCTTGGATATTGGCACGGTTAATGACTTTGGTTTCTGCATATGGTGTACGTACTTCAACCGTCTCACCAGTCGCTGGGTCTTCTTTATAAGCGATACGTTGTTTGTTTTCAATAAACAGCACCGCCATTTGTTTACCAACAGCGGTACGGGTAGCGTTTTGCATCAGCTTGCCACCAGCGCTATCTAGGGTAATACTGACTTCAGGCGAGCCATTTTCATCGATGCCTGTCTGAGCATTGGTGACTTTATCACCGGTGACAATTGCTTGACGCTCAAGCAATACTGGCGGACCATCAAGTGTTTCAAAGGGGAACGCTTCAGTGCCAGCAGGCGGAATACCGCCCATATAGTTTTCAGCACCTTCAGCGACCATACGGAACTCAAGGTTGGCCGTACGACCAAGGACACGTTTTGCCTCAGCGGTATCTTGTACGCCTGGGAGCTCAACGACAATACGGCTAGCACCTTGGGATTGTACTAAAGCTTCGGTCACCCCAAGCTCAGCAATACGATTACGTAGAGTGGTCAAGTTCTGATTGACCGCGTAGCTATTGATTTCATCTAAGGTGGCATCGTTATACGCCAAAATCAGCGCAGGACCTTGCTCATCAATCGATGACTGTAGCGTGAAGGTATTACCCATCGAGCCTTGTAGGATGTTTTGCGCACGGTTACGGGTATCGGTATCAGAGAAATGCAGCACCACGCCACGTTTTTCGGTTTTGATACCTTTAACCGCAATACGCTCAGCACGTAAGTCACGGCGCATATCACGACTGGCGATGGTCAAACGCTGCTCGAGCGCTTTATCCATATCCACTTCTAGTACAAAACGTACACCGCCGCGCAAATCAAGCCCGAGTTTCATCGGTTTTGCACCGATATCACGCAACCACTCTGGGGTCGTTTGCGCCAAGTTTAGCGCGACCACGTAGTCCTCGCCCAAATTCTGACGCAGCACTTCCTGAGCTTTTAGCTGATCGACTGGATTGTCGAGACGCACCAGCGCACTGTTGCCCTCAAAGGTGCCATCATGATTATTGATGCCAGCCTCTTCAAGTAAGCTTTTAGACTGGGTCAAGATACCTTCAGATAGCTGCGTACCTGCTGCGGCACTGGTAATCTGTACGGCAGGTTCATCAGGATAGAGGTTAGGTGCCGCATATAGACCGGCAATGATAAGCACGACGGCGATGAGTAAGTATTTCCAAGCGGGATATTGCATAATCACTTCTTTAAGTTGATAAACTACTGGCGACGCAGGCCACAAGTTAGCAGATGGGAAGTTAGCGATAACAATGGCAGGTGATTAAATGGAGAGCTACTGTTGTATAGTAGTAGTCGTACTAAATTCTGCACCACTGCGATCATCCGCGATGATAGTAAAGCAAAAAACGGTTAAGCGTAAACAGTAAAGCGAAAAATGACCGTAAATAATGTACGGTCATTTCACAGTCATTACAACCAATAATTGATAACGGTAGCAATTAAGCTCAATAAATGTTTATCAATTATTGGTTTCTGAATGACAATTAAACGCTTTCAATGGTGCCAGCGGGCAATACTGAAATCACGGACGCACGTTGTACTTTAACATCGGTATGGTTGTTTAAGCTCACAACCGCATAATCGCCTTCCAATGCCTTGATACGACCCATAAGACCACCAGCAAAAATGATTTCGCTGCCAACGGTCAAGGCGTTGACCATCGCACGGTGTTCTTTGGTACGCTTAGACTGTGGACGAATCACCAAAAAGTAAAAAATGGCAAAAAAGGCAACCGGCAACAAGATTTGACCAAACATTGACGCAGCGCCGGCAGTTTCTGGTGCCGCATGGGCTGCTTGAATGAATAAGCTCATAATTTCTCTCAGTAAGTCATAGATAAGAATAAATTTACACGCATAGTAACAAAAAATCTCAGGCTTGGTAACTGTTAATCATAGGCTGAGGGCGTTTTTGTTAAAACTCACGGACTAACCATGAGGGTTATAGCGATAGACGTTTTCTTATTATAAAGGATATAAGGATAGGTTGCGGAGCAGACAAAAAAGCCAAATGTTAAGTTAATACAAAATTGCTATCATTTTATAAGTGTTAAAAACATGAGTGGGTGACTCTCTAAATAATTGATACTAATGGTATTTTATTGCGAAATGCTATTATTAACATTGATATTAAACAAGCGCTTATCATAAACCAAATGGCTGTATAATAGAGTGGTTTGAGCGCGTTTTTAGTAATTGGGTAGAAATGCATTCGCATTTATCGGCTATTATTTTCTATCTGCTAGCGCTTGCTCATGATATATTGTGATTTCCTTTTTCTTCTTTGTTTAGGTTACCTAACTTGTTTACCTTTTTTATGTCTGTACCTCGCTTATACCGTCCGCGCGCTTGTCGTAAAGACGCCTCTGCTGAACCTCCCCCGACGATGGGTGGCAATGGTCGCTCTTATATAACACGCTTTAATAGCAAATCGTTTTCGGCGTTTATTCTATTGCTAACTTCTGTGCTACCACAAACGGTTTGGGCAGCAGGTGAGGTAGCAAATCCTACTGCTAGTAGCGTGCTATTGCTTATTTTATTTGTGCTCATCGCCATTGGTATCTCGTTTATTTGTTCGCTCGCCGAGGCGGCACTCCTCAGTATGACGCCGTCATATATTGCTGACTTGCAGGAAACGAACCCCAAAAAGTCCAACATGCTAAAGCGCCTAAAGGTCGATAATATC
>NZ_DAINDI010000036.1:0-8327 GCF_036731945.1 Psychrobacter sp. | reverse complement strand
AACGTTAAATACCGTGGCGCATACTTTAGGCTCGATTGGCGCGGGTGCGCAGGCGACGATTGTCTTTGGTAGCGCTTGGTTTGGATTGTTCTCGGCGTTCATGACCTTGGCTATTTTGTTTTTATCCGAAATCATGCCAAAAACCCTAGGCACTATCTATTGGCGCCAACTGGGCGGCATGGTTGCTTATTTTGTCCGCGGTATTATTTTGCTGCTCTATCCTTTAATTTGGTTCTCAGAAAAATTAACCAAACTGCTGGTACGCGGTAAAGAGCCGCAAGCGTTTAGCCGCCGAGAATTTGCGGCACTCGCCAGTATCGGTGAAGAGTCAGGACAAATCGACCCATTAGAGTCGCGTATTATTCGTAATCTATTGGCATTCGGGGCGATTAAAGTTGAAGATATCATGACCCCGCGTTCGGTGATGCTGGCATTTGAAGAGCATAAAACCGTTGCTGATCTGCTAGTTGACCGACCAAAACTGACCTTCTCGCGCTTACCAATTTATGATGGCGATTTAGACAATATCACCGGTTTTGTCTTAAAAACCGACATGCTTTTGGCAAAATTTAACCATGCGGCCCACAAACCGCTGACCCAGTTTAAACGCGATATTACCTTTGTATTTTCAAAGATGAAACTGTTTGATTTGTTAGAGCTGATGCTAAAAAACCGAATTCATATCGCCATTACCGTTGGAGAGTACGGCGAAGTTAAAGGATTGGTGACTTTAGAAGATGTGTTCGAAACTTTATTAGGGCTTGAAATTGTCGATGAGATAGATCGCGTCGAAGACATGCAAGCCTTAGCTCGGCAGATGATGGACAGACGCGTTGAGCGTTTAGGCATGAAGCTCAGCGATGATGAAAGTTATGAAGACGTTCATAACGAACATAAGCATGAGAAAAATAGTCATTAAAGATTGGATCAAGCAGATAAATGCACAGCACTGTTTTGCGTAAGATTCGCAATAATCACACAGGGTGTCACATGGCTGTGAGAATTGAGTGATAGGCTAAAACTAACATAACAATGTGGCGTTAATTGACCTAAGCTTTACACACAAATAGCCTTAAAACAAAAGAATTATAAGCGCCTGATAAATTTAGGTCTTAAGTCAATATATGACCATAATCTATGGTCATAAAATTATTTGGCTTTAACGACACACGACGATAATGATAATAGCATTACTAAGGAATATCATGAAGCGACTATGGGGAAAAGGGCTAATTGCTCTATTGATAAAAAGTGCTGGCGTGACAGCAGTAGTGGCCGCTACTAGCGCTATCAGTATCAGCGCGCAAGCGGCGACCATGAGCAATGCGCTAGTACAAAACTATGCCGCTGCTATGAAGTCAGCTGCCAATAGCCAAAACTCCAACCAAGTGGCGCGCTTGGTGTCTGATGATGCACTGATTTCGATGTCTAGAAAAGGCAAAACCACCAGCCTTGATAAAGACGCATATCTGCAACTGCTGCAAAGAAGCTGGCGTGATACGTCAAATTATCGCTACGATATTACGGTGGATAACATTGTGATTACGGGTGATCAAGCAAAAGCCAATGTCACCACCAATGAAAGCTGGGTAAAAGACGGTCAAAAAGTTTCATTTGTCACTTCATCGCGGGTCACACTGACTTTATCTACGGGTAATGCGGTGCTCTTACGCGCGGTCTCACAAGTGACCATCAACTAAAAATTAGTCATATATCAAGTTCTGTATTATGAAGTAAGCCATCAAAAGATAGGGCGGATGACTTTTTGCGCATTATCTTTACGATTAGGCTGGTTTTTGTCTGATATTGCGTACTATACTGTCGATTAACTTTATTTTATCACTTATTGTTGTTAGGAAACTTCCACTATCATCTCTACTGTGTCATCAAAATCTCGCTCCTTTATCGCTTTACCATTGACGCTGGCGGTGTCGACTTTACTTATCAGTGCTTGTAGTAATACCTCAGCGGTAAAAAAGACGGGTGCAACCGGCAGCTCAGCTGTGGTTAACAAACGTCCCGCTACTCAAGTGACTAAACCAAGCACGGGCGCTGATTATTCGACAGCTTTCTTGGATGCTGAAAGCTTAGATGAGCTTGCAGATTTATTAGAAGCGACTGATATGACGATGGTTGAAGGCAATAAACTTGCCATTCAACAATATGGTGATTTGTGGAATCGCTTGCGCGCAGGCTACCGTATGAATGGTGGACGCCCTGTTTATAATCAGCGTATCGAGGCGCAAAAAGGTTGGTTTACCAGTCGCCAAGACTATCTAAACCGCTTGACCGCCCGTGCCAGTCGCTACCTTTACCATACCGTTCGTGAAGCTGAGCGCCGTAATATTCCAACCGAACTTGCGTTATTGCCAGTGATTGAGAGCTCCTACGATCCAAGTGGTACCAGTAGTGCCGCCGCAGCAGGTTTATGGCAGTTTATTCCAAGTACCGGACGCATTTATGGTCTAAATCAAAGTAGCACCTATGATGGTCGCCGTGACGTGATTGAATCAACGCGTGCCGCTTACGACTTTTTGACCGCGCTGCACAATCAATTTGGTAGTTGGGAGCTGGCACTAGCTGCTTATAACGCCGGTCCTGGTCGGGTGCAAAAAGCCATCGATGCCAATGCTGCGCGCGGGCTGCCGACCGATTATTGGTCGCTCAGACTACCGACTGAAACCATGAACTATGTACCGCGCTTTTTAGCGGTTGCTGAAATCGTTGCCAAGCCTGAGCAGTATGGCGTCTATCTGCCTGCTATTGCTAACCGTCAGCATTTCCGTAGTGTGCCGGTCAATTATGGTGTGAGCCTAGCTGAAGTGTCGCAAGTGACAGGTGTCAGTTACGATGAGTTAGAAAGGCTAAATACGGCACTGACATCAGCGCGTGTTGACGCTTCAGGACCGCAGCGTATTATCATTCCGAATGATGTCAGCTTGACGACAGATGCTAAGCTTAGCTCGTTAAGAGGTAATGGTAGCAGTAACGTGATAGCTTCTAGTAATACGAGCACGAGTACAACGCCTAGCTATTCAGGCTCAACCACACCAAGCTACAATAATAAACCATACACCAGTAGTGGCTCGTTACCGACTACCGGTAGCGCCCTTGCAGAGTATGCTGCGAGCGCGAGCGTACCACAGCAGACCACCAGTTATATTCCGCCAACAGCTTCACCGACCAGCAGCTCCGTTTATAGTAACAACAATACCGTCCGTACTGAGCCGCCGCTGACGTCTGCTGAAACCAAAAAGATTAACGCTGAGCTAAAGAGCAGCAACAGCTTACCGACCACATCGGCGCAAATCACGCAAAACAATACCATCATTCAAGAGCCGCCATTAAGTAAAGCGGAACGTGATTACATTGCCAATCAGATTCGTATCAGTACGCCTGAAACCAATGTCGTCAACGCCGATGGTAATATCAACCTATCAGCCGTTCAGACGCAGCAGTCGATTTTAGAGGCAACGGGGCAAGAAAAGAAACTGAGCTTCCCGAAAAAATCGGCTAGCAAACCAAAACCAGAAGGCACGCGTAGCACTTATACTGTCAAGCGCGGCGACACCTTGGCGAATATCGCTAGTCGTGCCGGTGTTAGCTGGCGTGATATCGCTGAATGGAACCAGATAGATGCGAGTGCCAACTTACTCGCAGGCAGTACTTTATATTTATATAACGCCAAATCTATCGAACCATTAAGTAGTGCCAGCAATACTGCCGCCAACCAGCCTGAAAGCTATATCGTTCAAGGTGGCGACACGCTAATCGGTACCGCCAATCGCTTTGGTTTGTCAGTGACTCAGCTCGCCACCTATAATAACTTGAGCAGTAGAGCAGACTTGCTACGCGGACAAAAACTGTGGTTGGTGCCTGGTAAAGTCACCGCGCCTGCGGCCACGCCTGCTGCGCCATCAACCAAACCTAGTAAATCTAGTACGGCTACCAAAAATTATAAAGTCAAGCCGGGCGATGGCTTGATTGCGCTATCTCGTCAATTTAATGTACCGACCACCACCTTGGCAAATTTAAATAATATGGGTACGACGGACTCACTATACGTCGGTCAAATCTTAAAAGTGCCTGCCAATGTAGACTTTACTGCCGCAAATACTAGCTCTAGCAGTGCTAGCAATCCTGTGAAAACCAATAGTCCTGCAAGCACAGTGGCAACGACCAACTATAAGGTCAAATCGGGCGATACTTTAATCGGTATTGCAAATAGTGTTGGTATCAGTCCTGAAGAGTTGGCAGCCGTCAACCCTAACTTTGATGCTAGGGCGCGCTTACAGCGTGGTCAGACAATCAAATTGCCTGTCACGAAAGATTTGGTCGATCGTCAGCTTAATGATAAAGCGGTCAGCTATAAAGTGAAATCAGGCGATACGTTAACGGGCGTGGCGCAGCGCTACAATATCGGCTTAAGTGATTTGGCCGCCGCCAATAATTTAAAAACCAATTCTAATCTGATATTGGGTCGGACGATTACCATTCCTGCAAATGGCACGGTCAGTGTTGCTAGCACGTCTAACAGTACTGCTACGAGTAACAATAGTAAGAGCAGCACCGCAAGTACAGAAACAGCCAGTAGCACCAGCGCTGGCAAAAAACTTGGTAATACCGAAAGCTATAAAGTAAAAGCGGGCGATGGTCTGATTGCGCTAGCGCGTCAGTTTGGGATATCGGTAGAGGATTTGGCAGCGACCAATGATTTGGCGACCAACGCCCAGTTACAACGTGGGCAGACCATCAAAGTACCAAAAGCAACGGTCAGCTATACCGTAGGCTCGGGTGACAGTTTGATTGGCCTAGCACGTAAGTATGGCGTATCTACCAAAGAGCTTGCCGACATGAACAATATCGCTGTCGATACCATGCTACAACGCGGTCAACGTTTAACCGTACCGAATCGCTAATGTAGAATGTAATCGCATTTGACAAATTTTAAGCATTAAAAAAAGCTGCTCTTTTATAAGAGCAGCTTTTTTATTGGCATTATTTTATTCAAGATTTAAGACTTTATTCAAGGTTTAGAGCCTTTAGCACGACCATATTAAACCGTTTGCGTCTTAATGGTTTCAAGATAACTTCTAATATTACTCACATAATGCATGGCCTGACCATAACGGCTGTTTGAAGCTCTATTTTCCGACAAATAAGCATATATGTTTGCCCAGCTTTTATCATCGATACCATTGGCGCTTAATTTACGCTGGATACTTTTTACAGCATTTGGACCCATATTATAAGCGGCGAGGGCAAACCAGATGCGATCAGTCTTTGGTACATCAGCGAAATCGGCTTTCATTTGCTCCAAATAACGCGCGCCGCCGCCAATACTTTGATAAGGATCAACGCGATCAGAGACGCCCATCGCCTTAGCGGTATTATTGGTCAACATCATAATACCTCGCACGCCAGTCGGAGAGACGGCATTGGCATTTAAATGCGACTCTTGATAGCCCATGGCGACCAGTAGCTCCCAGTCGTGATTATAATTACGCGCTTGCTCTTGAAACGATGATTGGTAGTCAGGCAACTTTTCTGTCAAGGTCTTTTTAAAATGGTCTTGGCTATAAGCATCTTTTAACAAGTTCTGATTATAAAATGCCGCCAATTTTTGCGTGTGTTCAAGCTTAATACTATCACATAAAAAGTAACTGGCTTTTTGCGATAATGGATCGTTGGCGGAATTAAATGTCCAACTAACTTTAGGGTGTAAACCGTTCTTAGTTAAGCTAGCATCATAGCCGCAGCTGACATTAATCGAGGCTAAGTCTAGCTGGCTTTTTAGCTGGGTGCTGGCGGTGGTCAAAGCCATATCGGCATCGCCTGATTTTAAGGCTCTGAGCGCCGCCTCTTCGTTAGCATAGGCTTTGAGATTGATGTTGACGCCAAGCCCATCTGCATAGCTACGCACTAAATCATAGCCAAAACCGTGCTGAAAACCGTCGGTTGCAAAGTAGGTACTATCACCCGGTACAGCAGCAACCGTTAGAGTGTTTTCTAACATAACATGTGCATAGGCGGGCACGGGCGCGTTCATCGTGGTCAAGCTCTCAGCCGGTAAAGAGAGCAGAGCGATGCTTGATACTTGTGCCAATTTCTTGGTTTTGGAAAATTTGGTTTTGGCGAAACCAGTCACTTTGATAGGTGCAACTGCTGGAACGAAGTTACTTTTGGTGTGCAGTAAGCGCTTAGATGGACGCAGTAAATAAGAAATACGGCGTTTGGCCCCTTGCGTAGATACTTTCACACGATAAGTAATACGCTGCATGGATGTCTCCTGATTTTAGCCATCCTGCATACCATAAAAATGCTTGATCAATTTATGCGGCTTATATAGTTATAAAAAGCGTATGGCTATATAAGTGGCATAAACTGGCGTTACATTTTAGATCACATCAGCCTGATAAATAGCATAAGGTCGCTGTCATCTTGTTTACATATGGCGCTGCTAACATTCGATATATAACCGTTAGCGCAACCGTCTTTTTATCATTTAACGCATAGGTAGCTATTTTTTAGAAGAGAAAACACGCACTTCAAAAATCATTCTAAAAAAAAGACGCACCACAGCGCGAAGGGTATAAATCGGATGATTCCTTCATCGCTATAAAACGAGTTATTGATTAAAAAACTGGCTATAAAACCATATGAAACATAGGTAAGGTCATGAATAAATTATTGAGACAAATACGCAGCATAAGTGCCGTACAGCTGCACTTAATCGTTGCTGCGTTTATATTAATCACGAGCTACTCTTTAAATCGATTGTAGTAGAGGAGCTGGCTAATAATATGGATTGCTCAGCGATAAAGATGAGTAATAATTCTGTCTGCTAGCGAGTAAGAAAACACCATCAGAGAGATTTTGCTCTAATCTTATCGCGACGCTAAAATAAAAATACTGTTTAAAAACCACTGTCTCATCAGCTAAGTAGGGCAAAGAGAGTATTTAAATGGTCACCGTTAAAAACCTTATTAATTTATTAAAAAATAGAGCTCTAAGCGATGAAACAAATTTTAGCGCCATAACCGGAAGCTATAAAAATGGGAAGTCTCATGACAAGACATTCTTTCTTCAGGAACTAATATGCGGATATTCATTATATTATTCAAGTAGAGTTAATAAATTAGCGATAAAACTTAACAATAGCACTATAAACGGTAAAAAACGTCCTTGCTTTGGCTGACCCAGTGACAAAAAGTGCTATAAGAAAAGATTGCACCTAAGCAGCATTTTCTGTATTTAATAAAAAACTCTAAAATTAGCGCTTAAAATAGTAAGAGAATAATTGCAAGTAGATAAAACCGCTTAATGATTAGGCATTAATGATTAGGCTGGGTTGTCAATATCAATAAAAGTCACTGGCAAGCCAAATTGCTCAGCCAGCAGTTCGCCCAACGCTTGAATACCGCCGCGCTCAGTTGCATGGTGACCGCAGGCAAAATAATCAATGTCAAGCTCACGGGCGCTATGGGTGGTACGCTCTGATATTTCACCAGAAATATAAGCATCACAGCCCATCAATGCTGCTTGCTCAATCATATCTTGCGCGCCGCCCGTACAGATGCCCACACGTTCAATCAATCTACTGTCCGCTTGCGCAGGCTCAGCGTTTGGTGCGGCGTTATAGGTGGAGGGAATGTGTAATGGCACCCGACCTAAAGCAGCGGTAATCTGAGTAATAAGGTTTTGAGCGCTTTGCGGCTGGCAGCTGGCAATATTGCCAACCGGATGCGTTTCATGTGGATAAAGTGCGCCGATGATATTCATATCAAGTAACTCAGCGAGTTTGGCATTATTGCCAATGCTAGGATGGGCATCGAGTGGTAGGTGGTAGCCAATCAAAGAGATGCCATGCTGCATCAGTTTGCGGATACGCTGACCTTTCATGCCTGTGATGGTCTCAGGCTCGCCTTTCCAAAAATAGCCGTGATGCACCACGATAGCATCGGCGTTATCAGCAATCGCGGCGTCAATCAACGCCTCACACGCGGTAACACCAGTAACAATACGCCCGATAGGTCGCCCGCCATCTACTTGCAAGCCATTTGGCGCATAGTCTTTAAAGGCTGCTGCTGATAAGTAGTCGTCACAAAAATCCGTCAAAGCTTGCGCGCTAATCGTCTTATTTGGCGTTTGGCTTGAAAACTGACTTGAGAACTGGTTTGAGGATTCGGTTAAGCTATTGTGTTCGGTCATGGTCATTCCTTATAATTGTTGCCGTTACGGACGGTTCTTGATTGTTTGTTATTTACAAATTTCAAGCGTTCAATGCGGTAAGTATTGCCGCTAAATAAGCAAAATGTCTGTTTATA
>NZ_DAINDI010000035.1:8191-30605 GCF_036731945.1 Psychrobacter sp. | reverse complement strand
TTATCTAAATTAAAAATGACATACTGCGCAAAAAGTAGCAGCGCTAATACCAAACATCCAAGTGTCCAGAGTAATGAAGCAAGCGAGCGCTTAGCAGGCGTTGGTGAAAACTTGGCTTGTGCTTGCTGCCTTTTAAGGCGTGCGGCCTGCGTGTTGTCTTCGTCTTTGATAGAAACGCCCATGCTTGCCAGCAGCGCTGATAAATCTGTGTCTTTTCTTGGACTATGACCGTCTTCGTTTTCATTTTGTTCTTTGAGCAGTTTTTCAAGCCAAGATTCATCGCTATTATCATCGATACTGGCATGGATGTCATTAGCTGCCGCTGAGCTAAGGGCTACTTGGGCAGCTGATGCTGGCTCTTTTATAAGAGCGTTTGCTAAAGAAGGCTTTTCTATGGGACCAACAGAGGCGTGAGCGCTTTTATCTAGCTTTGTTGCTGTGCTTTTTGGTAGCTTATCACTACTGTTCGTGGTTGAGGTAGGGGTGCTATCCGCTGCTTGCGTTAGCCAAGCGTCCATACTGTCGAGCGAACCGTATTCTAAATCTTCCTCTTCGAAATCTGCAATATCCATATCATCATGAATCAACTGATCATCTATCAAACCTTCTTCAGCCATATCATCATGGATAAGAGTATCTGCATCTTCTGGTTCAGAAGTGACGTTTGGTTTGGTTATGGCTTTTGCTTCTGGCGTAACGATAGACGTTTGCTTAATAGAAGTATTAGCGGTAGTGGATGCATCAGATTGAGGCTTATGCTCAATAGCGTCAGCAGTCGGCTCTGTATCATTCGTGACAATAAGGTTGTTATTGACCAAAAAACTGTGTTGACAATGTTCACAGCAAACATTGGCTGTTTTTTGGTTTAACTGTGTTTTTTTAATATTAAAAATAGCATGACAATGAGGGCACTGGGTTTTGATTGGCGTAGTCATAAGGTCGAATCCAAAAAGGTATCAGTATTAATACCGCATGTTAATACTGCTTAATCACTTACCAACCGCTGCCAGTTTTTTATGTCTTTTTTTATAGAGTAATCATCATAATTTGCAGGCAACGATAGAGTAGCGTCAAATACACAACATTATTTAACTGCTCCTCTATCGTAACAGATGTAATTAAATGTTGCTAGCCTGTAAATGTACCAGATAAACGCTGCCAATGTTGATCTTCTTGCGCGGTAAAAGCATGCTTAGGATCGAGCGCAAAGTAAGGCTGATACGCTTCGCTGACCTGCTCAGTTTGCGATTCAATCAAGCCTGCTAATACGATACGACTTTTGGGTGCCATCAAGGTCGCAAAATAAGGCGCTAAACCAATAAGTGGCTTGGCTAAAATATTGGCAACCATGATTTCTACAGGTTTCATATTGTTTTGTTGCCAGTAATTATTAAAGTCTTCTGGCAAAAATGCTTGTAGGCGGTTATCAACGTGATTGCGTGCCGCATTTTGATTGGTCGCAAGCACCGCCTGTGGGTCAATATCCACCGCATAAACTTGACGCGCGCCCAATAACAGCGCCGCAATCCCTAAAATACCTGAGCCGCAGCCGTAATCGATCACAACTTTATCGGTCAGGTCTTGCTCGGTCAGCCAATCAAGACAGAGGCGAGTAGTGGCATGGTAGCCAGTACCAAAAGCCAAGCCGGGGTCCATAATAATATTGGTAGCGTCAGGGTTCGGCGGTGTCAGCCAATTAGGCACAATCCATAAGTTATTGGCGCACTCGATTGGCTTATAATTAGACATCCATTCGCGCTCCCAATCTTTGTCATCGACAGCGCTGACCCACGTCCGGCTGGCTTGTACTTGTGCGCCGATTTCATGGCTTAATTGCTCAAGTAATTGACGATTGCCAGCGTCTGTATTGGCGTCAAACAATCCTGTGAGTATGACTTCATCCCATAAGGGTGATTCACCGGGAAGGGGTTCAAATAAAGGCTGATCACCCGCGTCATCTAAAGCGATTGATAGCGCACCAGCTTCTAATAACAGCGCCTCAGCGAGATCGACATTGTCTTTTTCACATTGTAAATGCAGTTGTTGCCATGCCATAAAGGTAACCTTAGTTTAAAATAAAAGTGAAGAATTAAAGGAGTAAAAGAAAACAGTCATTAAACCCAATAAAAAACTGGATAAAAAAAGTAACGACTAAATCCATAAGCCTATTTTAGCGCTTATAGATTCAGTCGTCATGGTAAATACGAGAGTGTGTGCTATTAGCGCAGCGCCTGTCTGGCCTCATTTATCACGCGAGCGTTACCCTGTGCTTGTCCTGATTGCAAGATGATTTGCCAAAGGTTGCGGCGGCGAGTGCTGTCTTGAGCAACGGTCAAACCTCGGCGCGCCATCGCTTCAGCCTTACGCGGTTGATTCTTTTTAAGAGCGACTTGCGCCAAATAAAAATAGACGGCTGATGATTTAGGCGCGAGTCGCTGCGCACGCGTAAAGCTGCTTTCAGCGCCATTGAGATTGCCTGACTTTAATTGCTCTGTACCCGTTTGCATGAGATTACTAAAGGCTGGCAAGTTGCTGTTATTGGCTGTGCTTTGCTGACTGCGCTGCTGTGAGTTTTGCCGCGCCCGCTCCAATAGCTCATTATGCGAAGGAATCGATGGTTCGGATAGGATGTAATCTTCACGAGAAGGCGTAAGGATGATGGTATCTTGGCTATCAGGCTGTGTGACGATTGGACTTTGTGTTGCTGGCGTATAGACCTGTTCTGCTTCGGATGACTGCATTGTCGAAGTTGGTTGTGTAGGCACTGTATTGGGCACGGTAGAGTACTTATTATCATCGCCTTTAACAATGGGTGCTTGGGTTGCCGTTACTGGGTGTTTTGCAGCTCGCTGCTGATTTTGAGCTACTGACGTTTGCGCAGGAGCGGGTTTGATAATTGTCGGCGCCGTTTGGCATGCACTCAAGCTTAATGCGCTAATAAGGGCACTAGTAGCAAGAATCGTATTAATCAGCTTAGTTTGCCCTTTAGAAGGAGCAGTGATAGCCTGCTTAGCGGTGACAGTTTGCTGTATCAATAAAGCCATGTTAAAACCCTTTTTTAAGTCTTAAAAACCCTAGAACCATTCAACGGCGCGGTCGTACCAAGTATCGGCACGATTGCTTGACCCACCTTCTTGCTCAGCATTATCAGCATTGTTAGCATCGGCATCGTCGTTATCCGTATCAACGGCTTCGCCATTAGGAATATCTAAGCCTTCACGGCGGCGCTGCTGATTGATCGAGCCTTGCTGGTTTTGCCATTGTATCTGCTCGCGGGCACGCTCTTGCTGATATAAGCTAATAGCACAACTGCTGGCTTCTTCGGGTAGATACGCTGACATCACTGGCAGATAGCGCGCATCAGCACAGCGTTCATTAGACAGCTTGCCTGAGTTGTTCTCAAGCCACAACCACTCAATTCCTTCGGGCTCTGGCAGCGCGACAGGGGTCAGCTTTAGGCGATTCATATAGTCGACCCAGACTGGTAAAGCGCCACTACCACCGCTTAGACCGATAGGTTTGTTGTCATCACGGCCGACCCAAACCACGCTAACATAGTTGCCGCTGTAGCCAGCAAACCAAGCATCACGGTAGTCGTTGGTAGTGCCGGTTTTACCCGCAAGGTTTAAGTTGCTGCCAAGCGATTGTATGCGTCTGGCCGTGCCGTTTTTGACCACGTCTTGCAAGGCATAGTTAATCAAAAAGTTGGTCTCAGGCGGAATACTACGCTGGGTATTTAAACCGGTACGCTGCAAAATATGTCCGCGATCATCAATAACACTACGAATACTATGAATAGGCGTGCGGAAACCACCGGTAGCAAATACTTGGTAAACGCCCAGCATATCCATTGGACTAAGGTTGACCGAGCCTAATAAAGCCGAAGGATAAGGCGGGATTTTCTCTTTTACGCCCATGCGCTGCAGCTGTTTGGCAAAGGTATTAACGCCAAACTCCATACCCAAACGTACCGCGCTGTGATTATACGATTGCGACAAAGCGGTGGTAAATGGCACATAACCATGGTCACGATTGTCATAGTTCTTTGGATTCCACTCAGTACCGTCACTCAGATTGACCGTAATCGGCGAATCATCGACCGAGCTTGCCAAATTATAGCGCCCGCTTTCAAGCGCCGTCATATAGATAATTGGCTTTAATAACGAGCCGACTTGACGCTTGGCATCGACAGCACGGTTAAAACCGGTAAATTCACTGCCACTACCGACCACTGCCACCAGCTCGCCAGTTTCAGGATTGGCACTGACCAATGCGCCTTGTAAGTCTTTGGTTTTGCTACCGCGACGACGTAGCTCACCAAGTTTTCTTTCAACCGCTTTATCCGCTGCCAATTGGGCAATGGGATCTAAGGTACTGATGATAATCAGGCCTTCGTTTTTTAGATCATCAGAATAATAGACTTTGTTCAATTCACGCTTGACGATATCTAAAAAATCAGGGAACTGGCTTTTGCCTTCGACGGGTTTGTCCGCCACATCGAGTGGTTTTTCTATCGCTTTTTCGTACTCTTCTTGGCTAATTTTACCAACCGCCAGCATATTATTCAGTACGGTATTACGGCGCGCTGTCGAATCGTTTGGATGACGGCGCGGATTATAAACGCTCGGGCCTTTTGCCATACCAACGAGCAGCGCCTGTTGGTCTAAACGCAGCTCTTTGAGGGGTTTATCAAAATAAAATTGCGAGGCAAGGCCAAAGCCATTGATAGAGCGATTGCCGTTTTGACCTAGGTAAATCTCGTTTAGATAGGTTTGCAGAATCTCATCTTTACTATAATGCAGCTCAAGTAACACCGCCATCAATGCCTCATTGGCTTTACGTTTCATCGTCCGATCGGAGTTCAGATAAAAGTTTTTAATCAGCTGCTGAGTGATGGTCGAGCCGCCCTGTCTAGGACCACCGGTAAAGTTGTTTAATACCGCACGCGCGATACCGCGTATCGAGACGCCTTTGTGCTCATAAAATCCGCGATCCTCGGTGGCGATAAGCGCATCAATCAGCGGCTGCGGTACTTGATCGAGCGTCACCACCATGCGATCTTCGTTACTGTCTGGATAAATACCGCCGATGTTAACTGGCTCCAGACGAATAATGCCAGTTTTGGCAGGCTGGGTACTTTGTACCGACTCAATCTTATTGCCAGCAATGGTCATTTTGATGACTTGCTCTTTATCGACGTCGTTGGCGCTATACGTAAAGCCGCGCGTATGGATAAAGTAGGTATTGCCAGATTTATGGTAGGTACCGGTGCGATCATAAGCCTTGTTGCTTTGATAATTAAGCAGCTTAAGCCAAGTTTTCATGGTGTCTGTATCGACATTGGCGCCCTGATACAGCTCCAAAGGCTGCGAGTAAACCTTAGCAGGAATGTCCCAGCGCTTGCCCTCAAACTTGTGGGTAATGGTGCGATCAAGTTTGACCAAATATAGCGCCAACAGCACCATGGCCGCGATAATGACGATTAATAAAATACCGCTAAACACCACGCCGCGCTGCTGTGAGGGTAGCGTATTGATAGCAGGCTTAGACGACTGTGGTCGCTTAGAATTAGACTTTTGCACTGATGACACACCATTTTGGGATAAAAAACTGCCTCATAATGACGCAAATTGACAAATTTTTCAATCTATCATCATCAACGCCCGCATTCATTAAGCAGGCGTTAGACTTTCGTAGTAGGTGTTTTAGAGGTATTAATATTTTGGGATAAAGGGCTGGGCTGCTTACTCCGCGCGCTTGTAGTATAATGTTCATATTAATAATTAGGTTGATACCAACAGTTTTATCGACCCCTTTTATTAATAGTTTTTACCGATTTTTTAGTCTCATTTATGCCAATATCATTGTGCCAATAACGTTGTGCCAATATCTATGTAAAGTAGCTGTGTTAAAGGCAGATAATTCAATCGCTTTTTTACATAGGGATTGACTCTCGTTAATCAGAGCAAGTTTATTAAAAGCCGGTCGGCTGCAAGTAAACTTGTCGAAAGGAAATAGCGCGATTATGTCCAGTATTCCCTCATCCATACCAGCAAATAACAACCGCCACTATCAAGACCACTCGATTACTGAGGGTCTGGTGTTGCCGCTTGCCGGTCATTGTTTTCATTGCGGTGATCCGGTACCAGAGCCGCCGTTTCATACCGATATTTTAGGTCAGTCGCGCGAGATGTGCTGTATGGGCTGTCAGTTAGCGTCGCAAAGTATTGTCGAGGCAGGGCTTGAACAATATTATCTTGACCGCTCAGAGATTAACCGTACGGCAAGCTTACCCACGCAGCTGACGCGCCTCGAAGCTTATGATCACGATGAAATAAAATCACAATTTGTCTATGCCCAAGATGGCATGTCGGTAGCCGAGCTGTCGGTCAATAATCTGCGCTGTGCTGCCTGTACGTGGCTGATTGAGTCGCGGCTAGATGAGTTAGATGGCATCAGCCAATGTCAGGTGAATTTAACCAATCAGCGTATGCGGGTGATTTGGGACGAAGACAAGCTACCGATTAGTCGCATTTTGGGCGTTATCAATGAGATTGGCTACGAAGCCAAGCCTTATCGGCAAGATACCCATGAGGCCATGCTGGCACGTCATAACAGTCAGATGCTATTACGGCTTGGTATCGCGGCGCTCGGCTCGATGCAGGCGATGATGTATGCGGTGGCGATTTATTTTGGTGAATATAGCGACATGCTGATATTTCAGCGTGATTTTCTACGTTGGGTGTCGCTATTTGTGAGTACGCCGGTGTTCTTTTATGCCGGTGTGCCGTTTTTTACCTCAGCATGGTCAGCGATTCGTGCCCGCCAAGTCAATATGGATGTACCGGTTAGTATCGCCTTAGTGGTGACCTTCTTTGCCAGTCTTTATGCCACTATCACGGGACAAGGGGAAACGTACTTTGATTCGGTTAGTATGTTTATTTTCTTCTTATTGGCTGGGCGTTATATTGAACATAATGCACGCTTAAAAGCCGCCACCATGGCCAATGACTTGGTGGTGGTCGAGCCTGTCTTGGTACAAAAAATTGCTGAAGATAAAGACGCCGCTGCGCGTTTTTGCAGCTCATAGAGCAAAATACGCTTAATAATACTGCCCTTGATAATGATACTATTCCTAATAATAGTGCTGAACAGGTGCTTAATCCAAATAATAATCTAACGACAAATGGCACAACCACTACCGCAAAAACGATGCCCAACTTTAAGCAAAGCATGGATGCCAATATTCAGCAATTGACGTCACGTATCGCTCAAGACTGGCAACAAGTAAACCACAAACCATCAAACACAACACTTGCTGAAGGCGGGCCAGAAAAAAAGCAAATGGTAACCGCTTATAGCTTGCAAGTGGGTGACATTATTATGGTGGAGGCAGGCTCTGAGATTATCAGCGATGGTATCTTGCTTAGCTCTACCGCGACCGTCTCGCAAAGCCTGCTGACAGGTGAGGGCGATTTAATCATCAAAACCCAAGGCGATTATATCGTTGGCGGCGCCCAAAACGACAGTCAGCCGTTTGAGATGCTAGTGACGGCATTGCCAGAAGACAGCCAGATAGGGTTGATAGACAGGCTGATGAATCGGGCGATGAGTGAGAAACCAAAACTCGCTCAGCAAGCGGATAAGCTGGCGCGTTGGTTTGTAGCGCGGATTTTAGTATTGTCAGCTTTGGTGTTCATTGGCTGGTATATCGTCGACCCAAGCCAAGCAATTTGGGCAACAGTGGCAGTATTGGTGGCGACCTGTCCGTGTGCGCTGTCTTTAGCGACACCGATTGCGCTGACGGTAGCGACCAATCGATTGGCAAGTTATGGTTTTTTAACCACACGAGGCCATACGCTGCAAACCCTTGCTGAGATTACCCATGTGGCGTTTGATAAAACCGGCACGCTCACTTATGGTAAGCCCAATTTATTAAATATCGAGATAGTGGCAAGTAATGATACGACAGCTGTTAGCGATGAAGAAAAAGACAAGCTATTAGCGATTGCCGCCGCGCTTGAAGTGGGCAGCCGCCATCCGATTGCTCACGCTTTGCTCACCGCTGCCTATCAGCTGCATCTGCCAGCGACACAAGCGCTGCAGCATTATCCAGCAGGTGGCGTGGAGGCAATGATTGATGGCGTCCTATATCGCATCGGTCATGTCGATTTTGCCATGGATAAAGCGAATACTGATTCTCAACAAAATAGTGCGTTAACCATTGATTTAGCCACTCATCGTGCCAGCTCGGCGGTGGTATTGTCTTGTCAAAATAGTCCGTCAAATGCATGGCAAGCGCTGGCAGGTTTTTACTTTAACGATAAGGTACGTGACAGTGCGCCGTCTATGCTTGCCGCTCTCAAAAAATCAGGTATTGAGCCGGTCATGCTAACCGGTGACCCAAGTCCGCAAGCACTGGTAATGGCGGAAGAGTTAGGCATGAAAGCCGCTTATAACGGCCTGTCGCCAACCGATAAAGTCAATCATATTCAAGCGCTGCAAGCAAAAGGCGCCGTCGTACTTATGGTTGGTGACGGTATTAATGATGCGCCTGTTTTAGCAGCGGCAGATGTCTCAACCTCGATTGCGGGCGCAGCAGATTTGGCGCAAGTCTCGAGTGACAGTATCATTCTAAATGGTCAAATCGAAGCTATCACGGCGGCGAAACGTATCGCTGATAAGACCAAACGTATTATTAAGCAAAACTTACGCTGGGCGCTGATTTATAATAGTAGTGTCTTGATACCAGCAGCTTTAGGCTATGTACCGCCTTGGCTTGCAGCGATTGGTATGTCGTTAAGTTCATTATTTGTGGTATTAAATGCGCTGCGCCTAAAGCGTGCTTAATGTAAAGCAGCTTAAATTTATTTATATAAACCTCAAAAATTACCCACAAAAAAACCGTCTTTATAAAGACGGTTTTTTTTATTTAAATAACTACTAAACAGGGTTTAGATTAGTCTTGTAGATAGCTTAGTCTTGTAAGTAACTTAGCAGACGCATAAATTCGATATACATCCACACTAGCGTCGCAAGAATACCGATACTAAATAACCATTCGTAGTCTTCTGAGACGCCCATCGCCACACCGCGATCGATATTGTCAAAGTCCAATAACAGCGTAAAAGAAGCGATGACAATCACAAATAAGCTAAAGCCGATAGCGATAGCGCCACCTTCGAATAAGAAAGGTAAGCTCGAACCGAACGCTAAAGACAGCACCCACTGCGCTACATAAACCAACATAATCGCAATCAATGCTGAGGTGACGATTGAGCGGAATTTCTCAGTGACTTTAACCAAACCTGAGCGATACAGCCCTAGCATGACCGCCGCGGTGACAAAGGTCGCACACATCGCAGTGACAGGCACGCTTGGGTACATGCGCATAAAAAATAGCGAGATACCACCTAAAAAGATACCTTCCAATAACGCATAAGGTACGGCAAAGGTTTTGGCTTTTTGCGGCTTAAAGGTAATAAAAATAGCAAGACCAAAGGCGGCAAACATACTACCAAAAGCGGCCATGGTGATAAAGCCTTGTGATAGGCCTGCCATTAACGCATAAAAGAAAAATCCAATACCCGTAATCGCCGATAGTCCAAGCAATAAACTGGTCTTTTGAATCACACCCTTTACCGTCATCGGCGCGCCGCCAACGGCAAGCTCTGCGCGACTGACAATAGGATTTGCCATAAAGTTGTCCTTTTTAAAATATAAATAACTAAGATGCCAGCTACTTTAGCAAAACCGCCATTATTGTCAACTGTGTTTACGTGAGTGCATGCAAGGCGTCACGTGGCTATCGAGCCTTAATTAGGCAGTGAATATTGATATATAAAGCGATTGGGCATAGCGAAGCAAATACGCCTAAAAGTGGCGTATGATAGAGGGTATATGGGGCCAATTACGACAGTTAACAACGAAACTTCATAAACATGCTAGTCTAAGCGCTGATTTCTCGTTATCATTGCACTGTATTTTATCGTTATGCCGAGTCGTTTTATGGAAAACTCAGCGCAGTCCGCCCGATTGCCGCACTTACATGAATCAGAGCTGTTTCATGCCATCAAAAACCCAGCGTTTAGGCGCATTGGTTTGATGGGCCGCGCCGGAAAACGCAGCGTGACCCAAAGTTTGGTACAGATTGCCAATACCATCAATGAGATGAATCTGACATTGATTATGGATGTGCAGACGGCCAATTTGCCTACTTTGAACCTCACCGAAATTGAAAAAGTTAAAATCGTCAAACGCAGCTTGATTGGTGAAATTTGCGATTTAGTCATCGTAGTAGGCGGCGATGGTTCGATATTGCATGCCGCCGAAGCATTGGCGCGTTATCGGGTGCCAGTTCTAGGGGTCAACCGCGGTCGTTTAGGGTTTTTAGCCGATGTGAAGCCCAATGAAGCGGCCTTTAAACTACGCCAAGTATTGATGGGCGATTATCAGCTAGACCACAGGTTTTTGCTGACCATGGAGATTCGTGAAGGGCGAAAAATCATTCATGAAGATATGGCGCTCAACGATGTGGTGCTGCATGCGGGTAAATCGGTGCACATGATTGATTTTCAGATGAAAATTGACGGGCACGATGTCTATCGTCAGCATAGTGATGGTCTCATTGTGGCGACACCGACAGGTTCCACTGCTTATGCGCTCTCTGGCGGTGGTCCGATTATTCATCCGAGTATGGATGCCATTTGTTTGGTGCCGATGCATCCGCATACCTTATCCAGTCGACCGATTGTGGTGAGTGGCACCAGCGAGATTTGTATTCGTATTCATGAAGATAACCGCACCCAGCCACAAGTCAGCGCCGACGGTAAGCCGAGTATCGCGCTCGACCAAGAGCAGCGCCTTTATATTCGCAAACATCCTGATAAGCTGACCTTGCTTCATCCGCCAGGGTTTGATTTTTATGAAGCCTGCCGAACCAAATTACACTGGAACGTCCATGCTGAAGAATTCAGTATGGATATCGATGATGATATTATAGAAGAATAAATGCAGTGCTCGATTTTCAAGCAAGATAGCATTGAGTTATAAAAATAGTCGCGGAGAGTAGGTACGATGGACAAACAAACGATATTAGCAAGTGTCACACCAGAAGTGGTCGATCAATTTCGTCTAGCCATTGAGCTTGGCAAATGGCCGGATGGTCGTAAGCTGACGCCTGAGCAGCGCGAAACTTGTATGCAAGCGGTGATGGTATGGGAGCATGAGCACCTGCCGCCAGCCGAGCGTACCGGTTATATTCACAAACCCGTGCGAGACGATGGCTCTGTCGTGGGCGCGGAATGTGATATCGAACACGAGCATCATTATCCCAACATGCCCAATCCTAAAGGGGCAGTACAACCCGTTAAGTTCCATAATAAATAAGCAGCTTCATCGCAGTTAATTTAGACAAGTAAGCGGCTAAGCAGCATTAAGCCAAAAGCACCAAATTAAAGGTAGGAAACAGAAAAAAGCCACGCTAATTGCATAGCGTGGCTTTTTTAATACTTTTAAAATAGATAGTTAGCAAAAATAGAAAACTACAGCGCGCTAGTATCGACACTTGGACGCGGCGTTAATGGATTTTTTTCCATCAAAAATCCTTGCCAGCCCCAATGTAAAAAGTTACGGATATTGGCATGGTCGGTACCCTTTGGCGTCGCTTGTACCTTGGCATAATGCTCACCGAACAACTTTAGCGTGTCCAATTGATTTAGTCCATGGTGCTTAGCCGAGCCAAAAATCTTAGCACTGCCTTCGTTTTCGCCCGCTGCATTGTGCAGCATACCATTAACAAAAGGCGCTGGCGCATAGCGATAAAAATCATCAATAAAGCTGATGACATCATTGAATCCAATGGCTTTTTTATTCAAACCATTAAGTAGAGCCGATACATCTGATTGACGGATACTCATAAATACATGACCTCAGAGCAGATTAGAAAGCAAAAATAGGGTGCTTAATTTATGCCCAATAATTATTGATAGTTAGTTAACGAACAAACGAACAACTTAGCGGTTAAAATAGTCTTCATCATCGAATGAAGGCGCAAAGCTGCCTTGCTCAAGATGTTGCATTTGCGATTGTACCGTGCGTTCATGCTGAATACGCTGATAAATCTCTTCACGGTGTACCGCAATATCTTTTGGCGCATTGACGCCGATTCGTACTTGATTGCCTTTAACGCCTAGGACAGTCACACTGACCTCATCGCCAATCATTAGCGTTTCGCCCACGCGGCGTGTCAAAATTAACATGCGTCACACTCCTTATGTCGCATCAACAGATTATTACTCATCAGATTGCGTCTCAATTACAGGACATTACTCTAGTACTAAATAGGCAGAGCAGTCATTATAAAAACTCTGCGCCACTTAGTACTCATAGCGGTAATGATAGATAAATTCATTTAGCCCAAATGAAAGCCCCATTATAGGGGGCATAACAGATACTGTCACGGATTTTCACAAAACTATTAGGTATATACTTACCTGAGCAATAGTAATAAAAGAAAATAGAGCCTAAAAAGACTCTATTTAATCAAAATTTCACTAAAAAATAATCGCTACTTAACCCATCATTATTAAACCAGAAGTATCTTACAGTGATTTAATATATAGCTTTTACACATTATAACCCAGCGATTGTGCTGTCGCCGTCTTCGCGGTCAAGACCAAAGGCGGTATGCAATGATTTCACGGCTTTTTCTAAATGCTGCTCTTGGATAAGTACTGAGACTTTGATTTCACTGGTCGATATCATTTGGATATTGATGTTGTTTTCGGCCAAAGTCTGGAACATAAGGCTGGCAACACCAGCATGCGAGCGCATACCAACCCCAACCAATGACACTTTTACTACTTCGTTGTTGGCCAATATTTCTTTGGCACCAATCTCATCTTTGACTTCGTTTTCTAGCACTTTCATGGTTTTATCCATGTCCGTACGGTTGACGGTAAAGGTAAAGTCAGTAGTGCCATTGGTCGATAGGTTTTGCACGATCATATCGATTTCGATATTGGCGCGACCGATAGGGCTTAGGATGGCAGAGGCGATACCAGGATGATCAGGTACACCGCGCACGACTATTTTTGCTTCGTCGCGATTAAAAGCGATACCTGAGATGATTGCCTGTTCCATGTTGTCTCCTTCGTCTATCGTAATTAGGGTGCCGACATTGTCTTGAAAGTCTTGGTCGAAGCTACCATCGTTGTTTTCATCAAAGCTAGATAATACGCGCAGAGGTACACCGTATTTGCCAGCGAACTCTACTGAGCGAATCTGTAAAATCTTAGAGCCAAGGCTTGCCATCTCAAGCATTTCTTCAAAGGTAATCTTTTCAAGTTTTTTGGCTTTTGAGGTCACGCGTGGGTCAGTGGTATAAACGCCATCAACGTCGGTATAGATTTGGCATTCATCAGCGCCCAAGGCTGCTGCAATGGCCACACCTGTAGTATCCGAGCCGCCGCGACCTAAGGTTGTGGCGTTACCTTCTTCATCGATACCTTGGAAACCTGCCACGATGACAATGTTGCCCGCATCTAGTTGCTCACGGATGTTTTTATCATCAATGCTTTCGATACGCGCTTTGGTGTGGGCACTATCGGTTTTAATGGCGACTTGGCGACCGGTGAATGAACGGGCGCCAATACCAAGCTCTTTAATCGCCATCGCTAGTAAAGAGATAGAAACCTGTTCGCCCGTTGAGACCATTTGGTCGTACTCGCGCGGATCAGGTTGGCTGCTGATTTGGCGTGCTAAATCAATCAAACGGTTGGTTTCACCGCTCATGGCGGACACAACTACGATCACTTGATGACCGTTGTCATGCCAACGTTTGACTCGTTTGGCGACATTTTTGATGCGGTCGATACTGCCCATCGAGGTGCCGCCGTATTTTTGTACTATTAACGCCATAAAAATCTACCTATTATTCACCAATGGCCATCTGTTACTTATCGACATCAATCCATCATGGCGCGGTTTGCCGTGACAGTGCAAGATTCATTTTAATAACGATAAAGCCGAATTATAAAAATTGCGCCCTTTATTTACTCTGCTATTTTACTGTTTATACTCATACACTTGATATGCTGACAGTCGTTAAGCGTGCTACTTTATACCATATTAGCCGTATAACTTTAAGTGTTAGCAAGCATTAGATATATGGCGATTGGTTATAACCGTTATAACCAATCGCCTATATTGCTACTATTTACGCTAGCTTTTCTGCAACCCAAGCGCTTAGTGCACTGATAACGGTATTGGTATTGGCAGATTTTGGTGCACCACCTTGGGCATAATCAGGCTTACCGCCGCCTTTACCACCAAGCTCGCTTGCCAAATGACGAATAATATCGCCCGCTTTGACGCGATCGGTTAGCGATTTGTCAACGCTTGCCGCTAGTGCTAGCTGCTCATCTTTATCGCCAATCAGCACGATGATACTGTACGGCAGTTTTGATTTCACATCGTCTATTAGGGTACGGATCGATTTGCCATCAACACCGCTTAAGGTGCTAATAAGTACCGATGTACCGGCGATGGTCTGAACATCATCAAGCAAGGTTGCCGCTTGGGCGCTGGCAATTTTTTGTTGTAGGCGTTCTAGTTGTTTTTCCAAATCACGCTGCTTATCTGCCATGGTGCGCACACGCTGCGCAACCTCTGGACGTTTGACTTTCAATTGAGCTGCAAGCTCGCTCAGTTGCTGCTCGCTTTGCTGCATGTTTTTAATGGCATTCATCCCAGTGACCGCTTCAATACGGCGTATACCTGCGGCAATACCTGATTCACTGGTAATTTTTAATACCCCAATATCGCCAGTACGCTGCACATGCAAACCGCCGCACAGCTCGATAGAAAACGGCTTGCGTTGACCATCAACGATACTGTCGGTGCCCATGGTCAAAACGCGTACATCATTACCATATTTTTCGCCAAATAACGCCATCGCACCTTGTTTCATCGCTTCATCGATAGACATATGCTCGATACGGGCAGGGGTGTTGGCTTGAATTTGCTCATTGACAAGGCGTTCGATACGGCTGATTTCAGCAGCGCTAACCGGTTTGTCATAAGAGAAATCAAAACGTAATACCTCGCTTGAGACTAGCGACCCTTTTTGTGTGACTGCATCGCCCAGTACTTGTCTGAGCGCGGCATGTAATAAATGCGTCGCCGAGTGGTTTTTGGCACTCGCGGCACGAATGCTAGATAATACCTGCGCATCAGCCGTTTGCTGAGCGTTAATTTCGCCCATGGTGACTACGCCATAATGGATAATGGCTTGGCCAGATTTTTTGGTGTCTTGCACTTCAAAGACGCCTGTCGCTGTGCGAATCTCACCCAGCTCACCAACCTGACCACCACCTTCAGCATAAAATGGGGTACGGTCAAGGACAATAACGCCTTCCATGCCTTCAGCCAAGCTCTCGGCTGGATTGCCGTCTTGATAAAGCGCATGGATGATGACGCCGTCTTCTTCAAGCTGCTCATAACCGACAAAGGTGGTTGGGTTGTCTACTTGAATGACACTACTATAATCAACGTCGAATTTGCCCGCATCACGCGCACGTTCACGCTGTGCTTGCATGTGCTCATCGAATTCTGCTTCATCAATCACAATACCCCGCTCACGGGTGATATCAGCGGTCAAATCAACGGGGAAGCCGTAAGTATCATAAAGTTTAAATGCTGCTTCACCAGAGAGAGTGTCGCCGTCTTGTAAGCCTTCAAGCTCGCTGGCAAGCAAGCGTAACCCTTGTGCTAAGGTTTTGGCAAATTGGGCTTCTTCTTTTTGAATTGCATTTTCAATTGCGCTTTGTTTGTCTTTTAGCTCTGGATAGGCGTCGCCCATCTCAGCAACCAAAGGCGCGACCATTTTATAAAAGAATTCACTGTCCGCGCCAAGTTTATTACCATGACGTACCGCACGGCGAATGATACGGCGCAGTACATAACCACGCCCTTCGTTACTTGGGGTGACGCCATCAGCAATCAAAAAGGCCACGGCACGAATATGGTCGGCGATGACTTTTAATGAGGATTGTTGCTCGTTTTCAATACCTAAAATCTTAGCCGCCGCATCCATCAAATGCACAAATAAATCTATCTCATAGTTGCCGTGCACGCCTTGCATGATGGCGCTGATACGCTCAAGGCCCATGCCAGTATCGACGCTTGGGGCTGGTAGCGGCAGCATGGTACCGTCTTTTTGACGGTTAAACTGCATAAAGACGCAGTTCCAAATCTCGATATAGCGGTCGCCATCTTCTTCTGGCGTACCGGGCAAACCGCCTTCAATGTCTGCCCCATGGTCATAAAAAACTTCAGTACAGGGACCACAAGGACCAGTATCACCCATCGTCCAAAAGTTATCAGAGGCGTACGGTGCGCCTTTATTATCACCAATACGGATGATGCGCTCACTAGGTAGGCCAATGTCTTTATGCCAAATATCAAAGGCTTCATCATCAGTTTCATAAATGGTCACATACAAGCGATCTTTATCAATTGCCAACCATTCATCGGAAGTTAAAAATTCCCAAATATAAGCAATACCCGCTTGTTTAAAATAATCGCCAAACGAGAAGTTGCCGAGCATCTCAAAAAACGTATGATGGCGCGCCGTGTAACCGACATTATCCAAATCATTGTGCTTACCGCCGGCACGGACGCATTTTTGTGAGCTTACCGCACGCGTATAGTCACGCGGCTCCATACCCAAAAAGGTTTCTTTAAACTGATTCATGCCGGCATTGGTAAATAGCAATGTCGGGTCATTGTAGGGAATCAAGCTCGATGAGGCGACGGGGGTGTGCTGCTTGCTTATAAAAAAATCCATAAAAGCTTGACGAATATCGGCTGTTTGATGTGGCTGGCTCACAGCGGCTCCTTACTGACGAATGGTTTTATTAAATAGAATAAGTAAAATAATTTTGCAAGCGATTTTAGCACAAACGTACCAAGCGTGTTGAAGATTCATCAGCAAACGCAGCGGAAATAAGGCTTAATTTTCTTTATTAAGCAAGCGCTTGTATTAAGTGACTAGGATAAATTAAACCTTCAAACGCATCAGTTGGTTAAAATGGTCACATCGGTTTTATCGAGTTTATCTTGAATAAGCGGGTGCGATTCAATCACCTGCACGGGCATATAGCGTAGCTGTAGCTTAATGGGTAAATAGTCGGGAAAATGTTCCGCCATATCTTTGCTAATAATCGCCTCAATTTGGCGGACGTCATAAAAGGTAGGGGTGGTCTCGCCGCGAATCACCGCGCGCACGACTTGATGGGTAGTGTCTTTATCGAACTGGGTGTTGGTCAAGACGTTGCCCTTGTCGCTAAAGTAGCTATTAATCGTCTCTTTGACGCTACTTTCAAACCCTTGCTGCTTGGCGTTGGTTTGTAGGTTGATAGTTAAATAGGTCCCTAAAACGCCTAACAATAATAACGTTACCGCATTACGCCGTAAAAAGGTCCAATAAGTACTTGATTTATAATCATCATCGACCAAGCGGCGAAAACCTAGTAACCATAGTACCAAAGCGTTGGTAAATTGAATGGCGATAATATTGGTCAAGGCCAATAGCAGCGCGCCAAGTCCCATTTGCATCTCACCATTGGCAAATAAAATCCCACTGGCGGCAAGCGGTGGCACCAATGCCGTAGCCACGGCGACCCCAACCACAGCGACCGACAGGTGCGGCGAAACCATGGCATAAGCACCTGCCGTACCACCAGCTAAAGCAATCATCAAATCCATCGAAGTTGGCTGCGTACGCGATAATATCTCGACAGTAAGTGGTTGATCTTTATGTAGCCAGCCGACGATAAAACCGACCAATACCACCAAAGAGATGCCAAGAAATACCGTAATAAGTGATTTACGTAATAGCGGCATACGGTGGTCAATAATCGCCAACGCCACGCCAGTGATAGGACCAAGCATCATTGCTACTAGCATCGCGCCGATAACCACCGCCGCCGAATTGGTCACCAAACCATAGCTTGCGATGATAGCCGATAGGATATTCATCACAAAATACATTTTACTCGGTAAGGCGTTGGCCTCAATCCGGACCCGTACTTCTGGATAGTCTACTTTTTTATTACTGAATTGCTCGGCGACAAACTGCTTATAAGACTCAAGTTTGGCTTCTTTTTTCTCTTTGACCTCTTCATCTTCGCTATTTTCTACAGTGTCGTCTGCGTTGTTTTCGTCTTTCACCGTTCTACTTTTCACCGTTCTATCACTGGTTTGGCTGCTATCTTGAACTTGAGTAACGTCCTGCTCATTTTGCTTGCTATCTTCTTTTTCGTCTGTGTTTTCTGTATTTAAACTTGGTTTTGAATCTTCTTGTAGGTTTTGTTTAGTGAGCGACTTATCAGATTGGATATTGTTTGAATTTGTCTGGCTAGAGTCAGTCTTATCTGCTGGGCTGACCTCAACTTTCTCCTCTTCCTGAAAAAACGCTTCCGCTGTATCGGTAAATTCAATGTCTGCATTACCATTTGTAGGTTCATTGACAGGTTGAGCGCCATCTTCGTTTTCTAGCGTTTCTAAGGAGGCAACCACCACATCGGGTGCCACCGTTTCCATTTTGATGGTTGCTTCAGGTTTTTGTGCATCTTTTGACGCTTCTGCTAATGCATTATCACTATTACTTTCGCTATGCGCCTGTGCTTCGATAACAGCCTCGTTGTCGATATTTTCAATGTTGTCAATATTACGTGCGCCTGCAAGCTCGCTAGCGTTTTGAGGGGTATTTATTGGCAGTGAGTCTTTATCGGTATCAGATGAGGTCATAAAAGAATGCTTTATTAAAAAACAAGGATAGAAACAAGTAGGTAGTTAGAATAAGCTAAACGCAGCAGGTTAAAAATTCCAAAACTAAAAAGTAGGAAGTCTACTATTGTAATGATAAATGTCCAATAGCGTGTAAATTTCTTGTGCCTAAATAGAGGGAGAGAAAAGACAGATAAGCGGATAGTTTGGCTATATTTTCAAGAGGAAAATGGCAAGTACAAATCAATAATTATAATATGGCTTTTAATATGAATCACTTGCTATAAATGGGCTGCGAGTCTATAAGAAAAGGCTTACTATTTATGTGGATTTGGTGTATAAAGGTGTTATACCCACACAATAAATGAGGAATACATCATGAACTGGCCACTATTTTCTGTCATCTATTCAATAGCCGCAACCGTGACCGTCGGTGTATTAATGATTGCCGCTTTGGTCACAGGATTTAACCAAATCCCGCACATCCAAATGGCGGTTGCCGCAGGCATCATTGTATCCATTCCAGCTGCCTTATTTTTTACCAAAAAAGTGGGAAGTATCACGGGTAAGGAAGGTCACAAAGCCTAGGGCTACAAAGCTACGACTTTAAAGCTGAGTTATTTCAAAAGCTAGCAGTTTCAAAAGCTCGCCATCATAAAAATTAAAAATAAAGGCAGCTTAGCTTTAGACTTTATATAAAATAAAAAACAGCCCCTAAAAAGGAGCTGTTTTTTTATTGCTTATGATGTGTTGTTGTTCATTTTAATTAATAACAATTATTTTAGCTCAACGGTGGCGCCATTTTCGATATTGGCATACACCTCTAACACATCCCAGTTGGTCAGACGGACGCAACCTGCTGAGGCCTGGCGGCTGATACCTTCAGGTTTCGGTGAACCGTGTAGACCATAAGATGGCTTAGACAAGCCCATCCATACCACACCGACAGGGCTGTTTGGACCTGGTGGTAGCATATGTACTTGTTTGTCTGAGCCTTTACCAACGGTCGCTTTATACCACGGCATTTTTACTTTATTAATGATTTTAAACGTGCCTTGCGGTGAGGGCGTCGCATCACTTCCGACTGTAGTTGGATAAGTGGCGACCAGTTTATCACCGTTATAAGCATAAAGGGTTTTGTCGGCTTTATTGGCAACGACGCGATTAATCCGCTGTTTGAGTGGATCGCGCGTATTTAAAACGGTGATGGTTTCGCCAGCTTTATACTGTTTGTTTTTATTCAACTTATCTAAATAGCGCACGTCCATATGGAAACGCTCACCTAACATCTCTTTGATGTCCTGATAATACAAGCCTTTCATTTTCGACTTAGCCTCTGCGCCTGCAGGCGTGGTAGCAAAGTTGGTTTTTACATCATCTTCGGTGATGGTATAAGTCACTAGCACTGGCTTATTGGCTGGGATGTTTTTATTCAAAGCGTCCCACGTTTTTTGATCCATTTTACCAGTTGCAGGCAAGCCTTTCATGGTTTGGAAGTTAATCAGTGCTTTTTTACTGTTCATACCCCAGCCGCCATCGATAGCGCCCGGTGAAGCGTGGTTCCAATCCAATAACGCTTGCATTTTAATGGTCATCGCGGAGTTGACCTTCATGTTCGGTGTCCATGTCGCACCGTTGACTTGCTTGGCATAATTAGACAGGTTTAGCGTGGTATATTTTTTACCATCGACATCTTCGATACTTTTGATAGAAGTATCGGCTGGGCGGTTATTGGCTATTGCTGCACTAGGAGCGGCAACAGCTTGGCCATCACTGATGTCATCGGTGCTATCAGACTGTACATCTTTACGCGCTAGCTCTTCGACGCTCATATTGTCGGCGCTGACGCTTTGTTGCTCATCTGCTTGTTGCGCGTCATTGTCGTCTTCGTCAGCTTCCTGTTTTTCGTCAATCAGCTGCGTCATACGATCAGGCGATTTAGGCTTTAAAGCAGGCGTGGCTACGGCAGGCGCGCGACTATCGAGTGAACTGCTGCGATTTTCTTGCACGTTAAGGCTGACTTTTTTCGCCATACTAGGCTGAGCAATAGTAGGCATTGAGTCAGCTTTACGTACTGGTAGAGTGCGCGTATTTTCGGCAGGGGCAGCAACAGCGCTGACACTGGCACTAACAATCGCAATAGATATAGCGGTGATAAGGGGCTTCATTTTCATCATATTGGCTTACTTATGGTTATAACTAATGCGGCTATTATGCGCATAATTTGGACGCTTCGCAAACTTTTGACACATCTTTTTTCGTTTAGGGCTTGCTAAACGTCAATAGTTGACGTATTCACTACAGTTGGGAAATAATTTAGTCATGCTAGTTATCAAACAGCATTCACATTTGGTTAGGGTCTTGTTTATTTGCTTTATCGTTAAATGCTAGAGTGATAAGAGGTTAATGATACATTTACCTATCATAAAAGTTGCCTTATTTTTTTGCGGTAGCTTTTTGCGCTAAAAAACACAGTCATTGGCGCAGCGCAAGGTTTACGTCTATAATGTATGACAAGTTTTTATTTAATAAATCGGCTGTTAAAAGTCAGCGATTTAACCCATCCGCATGTCGTCGATACGCGTGCAATCAGTAAGGTGTGATATGTCAGAAGACCAAACCATGAGCGCAGAAGAGTTTCAAAATCAGTACTTTGCTGATGAGTCGCAAGGCTTAGAGGATGAGATGACCTACGATTTGGAGTCAGGGCTGCTCGGTGAAGACGATGAGTTTGCCAATCTGCGTGCCGAGCTTGCAGAGGCGCGTGAGCAACTGGTCAGCATCCGTGATTTTATTCGTTTTGCGGTCACGCAGCTGCGCAACTATGACGTGGTCGTCGCTCAAGGAACGACGGATGAATTTGCCGAAGCGTCGGCGATTGTGTTGCACACGCTGTCCTTAGATTGGGCAGCCAATGATCAGATTCTAGATTGCCGTTTAACTACTTCAGAGAAGCAGCAGGTACTGGGCTTGTTAGAAGAGCGTATCGCTGAGCGTAAACCGCTAAGTTATCTCATTAATTTATCGTATTTCTGTGACCTGCCTTTTTATGTCGATGAGCGCGTCCTAATTCCACGCTCACCAATCGCCGAGCTGATTCGTCAGCAGTTCCATCCGTACTTCGATGTTAATGAGTTGGCAAAGCCGCTCGGTATGAGTATGAACAATCAAGCTGCCGCCTTCTTTGACCATGGTTTAGAGATTAAGCAGTTGGCGCAGCCTGAGCGTATTTTGGATTTGTGCACCGGTTCTGGTTGTATCGCTATTGCGCTTGCCACCCGCTTTATTGATGCCTTAGTCGATGCGGTTGATATTGATAAAGGAGCGCTAGAAGTTGCGATGGTCAATGTCGATCATCATGACTTAGGTCATCAAGTTAATGTGATTGAGTCTGACTTATTTGCCAAGATTCCTGCTGAGCATCAATATGAGCTAATCGTTACCAATCCTCCTTATGTCGATGCCGCGATTATGGCCGATTTGCCACCAGAGTTTTTATATGAGCCAGAACATGCGCTCGCTGCCGGTCAGGACGGACTGGATTTGGTACATCGTATCTTGTTTGAAGCGCCAGATTATCTTAGTCCTGAGGGCTTGCTGGTCTGTGAAGTCGGCGATAGTG
>NZ_DAINDI010000035.1:3739-8181 GCF_036731945.1 Psychrobacter sp. | reverse complement strand
GCGTTAAAGCAAGCGTATCCTGAAATCCAATTTGATTGGTTAAAATTCGCTCACGGTGGTCATGGTATTTTTGCTATTACCTATGACGAGCTTATGACTCATCGTCAATTATTTGCCGCTTATGTGCAATTATTGGATGGTAATCAATAAAGTAAAATTGACACTGACGCTAAATTAAAAAACAGCAATTCAAAAACGGTAATTAAAAAATCGACTTCATTTGTTTAAGGATAGATATGGCTGGCAATAGTATTGGACAGGTTTTCACCGTAACGACGTGCGGCGAGTCGCATGGTGCAGGCCTGATGGCTATCGTCGATGGCGTACCGCCAGGTTTAGAATTGTGCGAAGCAGATTTGCAGATAGATTTGGATCGCCGTAAACCTGGGACCTCTAAATACTCGACCCAGCGCCGTGAGTCTGATGAAGTC
Source organism: Psychrobacter sp. (assembly GCF_036731945.1). GTDB lineage: Bacteria > Pseudomonadota > Gammaproteobacteria > Pseudomonadales > Moraxellaceae > Psychrobacter. The sequence continues at coordinate 7,750 of NZ_DAINDI010000035.1, read as the reverse complement.
GAGATTATCTCTGGGGTATTTGAAGGTAAAACGACGGGCACCTCGATTGGGCTTTTGATTCGTAACACCAATCAAAAATCAAAAGATTATAGTGAAATAAAAGACACTTTTCGCCCCGGTCATGCCGATTATACCTATAGTATGAAATACGGCTTTCGCGATTATCGCGGCGGCGGACGTTCATCAGCCCGTGAAACGGCCATGCGGGTGGCGGCAGGTGCAATCGCTAAAAAATATTTGCATAAGCGCTTAGGCGTGCAAGTACGCGGTCATGTTACCCAAATTGGCTCGGAATACAGTCAAGTGCTAGATGCTAGTCAAATCGATTGGGATTTTGTCAATAGCAATCCGTTTTTTTGTGCAGACGCCGATGCAGTCAGCCGCTTTGAGGTTTTGATAGATAGCTTGCGCCGTGAAGGTACGAGCTGTGGTGCGAGGTTAGAGATTATCGCAAGTGGCGTGCCCGTCGGATTGGGTGAACCGGTATTTGACCGCTTAGATGCCGATATTGCCCATGCGATGATGAGTATCAATGCCGTTAAAGGCGTTGAAGTTGGTGATGGTATGGCGGTAGCTGGACAGTTTGGTCATCGCTCACGTGATGAGATTACCCCTGATGGTTTTACGGCCAATCATGCGGGTGGTATCTTGGGTGGTATCTCGTCAGGACAAGATATCCGCGTTAGTATTGCTTTGAAACCAACCTCTAGTATTACGACAGCTGGCAAGAGCATCAATACAGAGGGTGAAGCGATTGAGATGCTGAAGCGATGCTGGCGATTGTATTACTGGATCACTATCTGCGCCATCGCGGTCAAAATGCCGATGTTGAGCAGCCAGTGCAGTCGATTACTTAGCTTTTCTGCCATACCTCTATTTGCCCTTTGCCGCATCTACTGCTGTTCTATTAGATACGTTAGAGGGTTTTTTTTATGCATGCTTAAAAAGTTAAGTAGGTAAGTTATAAACTCTATTTAAATACGGTATGTCTTGCTTAATCAAACAAACAAATCTGGTTTTATTTATCAGTTAAAGGAACTTAAAAACATGAGTAACTATTTAGATGCTGTTATTGTTGAACATAATCCTACAAACAAAGTGATTGACCGAGCCGTCATTTGGCTGCATGGTTTGGGTGCTAGCGGTCATGACTTTGAGCCAGTGGTACCACAGTTAGGTCTTGCGGATGACATGGCAGTACGTTTTATCTTTCCGCATGCGCCTAATCGTCCAGTGACGGTTAATGGTGGTATGGTCATGCCCGCATGGTATGACATCTTAGAGATGAGCCTTGAACGTAAAGTCGATATCGCTCAAATCGAAGAATCTTCTCAGCAAATCCATGACTTGATTGCTCGTGAAATTGAGCGCGGCGTTAAGCCTGAGCATATTGTCATTGCAGGATTTTCGCAGGGCGGGGCAGTGGCGTATCATGTGGCACTTGGCTATCCACAGCGCTTAGCAGGCTTGATGGCGCTGTCTACCTATCTGGCGACCAATGACCATATCAGCTATAGCGCCGCTAACAAAGACATGCCGATATTGATTGAACACGGTACGCACGACCCTGTTGTACCTGTGATTCTAGGTGAGCAAGCCCAGAATTTGTTATCGGCGAAAGGCTATAGTGTCGTTTACCATACCTATCCAATGGCGCATCAAGTTTGTATGCCGCAGATTCAAAATATTGGTCAATGGATGAATAAAGTTTTGGCTTAGACAATTGTGCTGTAACTTAATGTAATACAGAAGGCGTTTAGGTTGAAAACCGATAGGCAGGTACTATATAATAGTCAGTCTTATTGGGGATGTTCTGGCTTCGACGCTGGTGATGAAACTCAATGATGCATGTCGAGAGTGTATGTCCTCTCGTTAATCAAACATATATTGTTATAGTCGCAAACGACGAAACTTACGCTCTAGCAGCTTAAACCCTGCTTACTTGGTTGCTGATCACCTACAGTTGGTCAACTAAGTTGAAGCGTCCGCATGTAGGCTCGCCACAAGTGATTGTCTCAATCGCTTGGGTTCAAAAGTAGAGAATCGTCCAATCCATCCTGACTGTCGGATCGGTGCGGATTAAAACTAAAGACAGAAACTAAACATGTAGATTCATGAGCGTAATGCTGGCGGACGCGGGTTCAACTCCCGCCATCTCCACCATATATAGTTAGACAATGTAAAACATAGTTAAACAAAGTAAGACATAAAAACCTACTAAACCCCTTAAAACACTACGTTTCAAGGGGTTTTTTAGTGCCTAACCCTATGTTAATAGAGCATAGTTGAGCATTGACAAACATAGTCAAGCATAGTATTAATGCACACAACATACACACGTATTGACACACGGAATTGGCAGCCATGATAAATAAAGACTCGCAAGTAAAAGCGCTCAAGCCAGCGGATAAGCGCTACTCAAAATCATTGGGCGATGGTCTATCTATCGATGTAATGCCGTCCGGTCAAAAGTCTTGGGTTCTTGCTTATATTAAGGCTGGCAAGCGCACACGAACAAAGCTAGGCACTTACCCGGTACTATCACTTAAAGATGCTCGCACACTGGCGCAAGAAATGCAGCGTCAGGCAATCATGGGTTATAACGACATACTGGTTGAGGACTTGGTGAAGGAGTGGCTGTCTGTTTACTCGCCAGCCTGGACAAGCCAAAAGTATCACGACACGGTAGTCTATCGACTGGAGCTTGTGACCCACCGCATTGCTAAAGTAAAAGCCAATGACGTGAACCGCGCCATGATATCCAATGAGATTAGCCTACTTATCGCCAATGGCACGATAGAGACGGCCAATAGATGCTTGCGTCTGCTTAATTCGCTGTTTGATTATGCACTAGCCAAAGATTATGTGCAGAACAATCCTTGCTCATTGGTCAGCAAAATGATACCGTCGCGCAAAGTTATTAATATGGCTTGCCTGCCTATCACTGAAATGCCAAAATTTTGGACAAAGCTTAATTACATGGACATGCAGTTTGAAACCAAACAAGCAATCGCCTTATATAATTATCTTGCCTGCCGTCCAAGCGAGCTTGCAAAAGCGCGATGGGACACGGGCGAGTTTGATTTAGAAAATGGTATCTGGCTGATACCAGCACACAGAATGAAGATGCGCCAAGAACACATGATACCGCTGACCGAAAAGCCGCTTGAGATATTGCGCGAGCTTTATAACAATCGTACCAATGATGAGTATGTTTTTAAAAAGAAAAGCAAACCTTGGGAGCACATGCCAACTGAAACGCCACTGGCGGCCATTAAGCGGGCGGCTGGTGCTGGCAAGATGACTACTCACGGCTTTAGATCGCTACTATCGACACACGCCAACGCCTCAAAAGAGTTTGATAAGGATGTTATTGAGCGTCACTTGGCGCACGTACCAGAAAACAAGGGCCGCTTTGCCTACAATCGCGCTGATTACTGGGATGAGCGCGTAAGGCTTATGGAGTGGTGGTCAGATATTGTCACACCTTGGATTTATACACAAGCATAAAAAAAGGCGCATTAAGCGCCTTCCTCGTCTGTAATTTCTTCATCTGAAAACTCTATCTCTTTTATTCTATCGACCGTTGATTGCTTCCACCATTTTAACTGCTTGTTGGTTCTGTCTGGTGGGTACTGGTCCATATAATTATCGCGGAAGGTGCGAGGGTCTTTAAACCCCAGCTCGTTTGCTGTTTCCTTCATACTCAACCATCTAATCATTGTCGTTCTCCATCAAGCCATATTAAAAGAAACACTTGCTTCAACATCAAATTCAGTTTGGCAGTCGTTGCAAGTCGCGGTCAGTATTTCGCCGTCCATAACCAACACACTACTCACTTCATAACCACCGCCACATTCCGGACAATTAGCATCACCCATATCAAACTCCTACACGTTAATATTAATATTGCCAGTTATGGCATCGAGACACGCCTTAACCAGATAAGCATTGTCGTGATTTTTTATAATCCACTGTAAGTAACCGCGATCAGTGACCGCTATATCCTTG